>DYNJ01000002.1:2916-40331 GCA_020721085.1 Sulfurovum sp.
TTTATCTAAATGTCGTTCCGCCATCGACGACCAAAGTATGCCCTGTGATCCAGCTTGCCTCATCGGTGCAGAGAAAATAGACAGCGCCCGCGATATCTTCGGGCTGCCCCATCCTGTCCAAAGCTGATCGTTTGATCGTCTCGGCTTTGACCTCTTCGTAGTTGGTGAAGGCTTTGAGAGCATCTGTATCGATAGGTCCGCCTGAGACGGCATTGACCCGTATATTCATCTCGCCCAGCTCCACCGCCGCGTAACGGCTCATTGCTTCAACGGCTGCTTTGTTGGTGCCGTGACCGGCATAATTGTCGATATAGATCAGATTGCCTGTGCTTGACATAGTCACGACTGCTCCTCCGCCTACCTTTGCCATCCGTTTGGCCGCCTCTTGGGTGCCCACTACAAAGGCATTGACAGTCGCAGTATAGATGTTGTTGAGGCCCTTCGGCTTGAGCCTCATAAATTTGCCATAACCGCCTACGACCGGACGGCCGTAGATCATCGCGTTGGAGATAAAAAAGTCAACACGGTCAAAATCAGCATCGATAGCCTCAAAAAGCGGTTTGAACTCATCAGGTTCGAGGATATTGAGAGGATAGGCTCTGGCTTTGACGGAATATTCGATTTCCCATTTGGCTGCCAGCTCATTGGCTACCGCCTCGTTGCTGTTGAAGGTAAAGGCGACATTTACCCCTTCTTGGGCAAATTTTTCGGCGATCGCCTTTCCTATCCCTTTGGTGGCGCCGGTGATAACTACTGTTTTGCCTTTCATTGCAACATTTGATCTTGACATTCTTACACTCCTACAATCTGATAATTTTTAATGGTCTCTTCGATCTTTTTCATATTTTTGATACTTGGCTTTACCAAAGGCAGTCTATACTCGAGTTTATCTATCAATCCCGCGATATACATCGCGGCTTTGATAGGGATAGGATTGCTCTCGCAAAAAAGGATTTTGTTGAGCGGGAAAAGCTCGTCATTGATCGCTTTGGAGGCCTTGAAATCTCCTGCAAACGCAGTATGCACCAAACGGCTTTTGAGATCCGGCAAAAGGTTGGCAGTCACTGATGTGATACCTTTGCCGCCGTTGGACAAAATGGCATAATCTATCGCATCATCACCGCTGAAAAGGTAAAGACCCGGTCTGCGGTAAAGCAGCTCAATGGTTCTCTCTATGGAACCTGTAGCCTCTTTGATACCGAAGATGTTGGGCAGATCATCGAAAAGTCTGCATACTGTATCGGGCTGGAGATCCACACCTGTTCTGCCCGGTACATTGTAGAGCATGAATGGCACTTCTACCGCGGAGGCGATCGCCTTGTAGTGCTGATAAAGCCCCTCCTGGCTTGGCTTGTTGTAGTACGGAGTCACAGAGAAGATAGCGTCCACTCCGCATGATTGCGCATGTTTGGCGATATCGACAGCTTCATGTGTGGCATTGCTGCCGGCGCCGGCGAGTACTTTGCAAGCTGTATCTTTGCACACTTCTACAGCGATCTCTATACATCTTTTGTGTTCGTCGTGGCTGAGTGTGGCGCTCTCGCCTGTGGTGCCGACCGGACAGACGGCATCGATGCCGTGGTTGATCTGGCGCAAGATGAGTTTGGCGTAAGTAGGCTCATCAAGTTTGCCGTTTTTGAATGGTGTGATAAGCGCGGTGGTTGCGCCTGAAATAAGTGAATTCATTTACTTTTCCTAAATATTACTGTTGTAGAGTGATTGTGGTCAAAATATTTTTCAGCGACACGGCTGATCTCTTGGACTGTAAGTTTATCCAGTTTCTCTTCATAGGTCAATAAAGGCTTGATATTGCCCCGTGCCAGATAGTCTCCAAAAAGAGAGGTTACATTGCCGGAGTTTTCGAGCGAGTAGATAAATTCTGCCTTTGCGTTGATCTTGAGTTTGTCTAGCTCTTCTTGGGTTACATCGCCCTTTTTGAGTCTGTCAAGCTCGAAGATGATCTCTTTTTCGGCATCTTCTGCCTTGATATCCGGATTACACAGTGCCATGAGCAGAAATACACCCGGGTCTTTGAGCTCCATATTGTAGGCAGTGACCATATTGGTGAGGTGTTTGTCATGGACGAGACTTTTTTCCAGACGGCTGCTTTTGCCCGAGCTCAGAATCTCACTGATAGCCGACAGCGCTGCTTGATCCTCGTGTTCAAAGCTGGGGATCGGGTAGGTGATCGCCAAGGTATCGACTTGGTTGTTCTCTTTTTGGAGTATCGCGCGTTTGGCTCCGTCAATTTTGGGCTCTACTGCTTTGACCGGCGGGATCTCATGTCTGTTTTTGATAGATCCGAAGTATTTTTCTGACTCGGCAAAAACAGTTTCCGGTTCTATGTCGCCCGCGACTATCAGGATCGCATTTGCCGGCTGGTAGTAGCGGTGATAAAATGTTCTGATGTCCTCTATATCCCACGACAAGATGTCTTCCATAAATCCGATCGGAAGCCAATGATATGGATGATAGGTATAGTGCATATTGAAGATTCTAAAATAGAGGTATCCCAGCGGATTGTTGTCTGTTCTCCAGCGTCTCTCCTCTGCGACTACATTGCGCTCTTTTTGGAACTCTTCATCTTTAAGCAGGAGGTTGTGCATCAATTCACTAAAGAGCTCCAGTGTCATGCCGATATTTTTGCCGGAAGTTGTGATGTAGTAGTGGGTGATGTCAAAACCGGTACTGGCATTGTTGACGCCGCCGTGGCTTTTGACGATCTTGTCAAATACCCCCTCTTTGTACTTTTGGGTCGATTTGAAGTTCATGTGTTCGAGCATATGCGCGATCCCGCTTTTGCCCATTGTCTCATTGCGGCTGCCTACTTTGTAGTAGATGTCGCTGGTGATGACGCCAGAACCGTTATCCATCGGAATGACGATCACCTCCATCTTGTTTTTGAGTGTTTTAGAAAAATACTTTGGCAGAGAATTGGCCATCGAGACTCCTGTAAAAAGTGAAATTACCAATACTGTTTTGATCAATAGTGAAATTGGCAGTATGGTCATACCTGTTTCCAATCCGCGCCGACCGCTTGGCTGATGTGTGTGTATCCGTCTTGTTTGAGCAGTCTCACAAGACCTTCATTGATCTCTTTGACGAGAGAAGGACCTTTGTAGATAAACATACTGTAGAGCTGGATGAGCGAAGCACCGGCTTTGATACGGCGATACGCCTCCTCAGCACTGTCTATGCCGCCGACGCTGATCAGCACAGTTTTGCCATAGAGCTCTTTGGCTATTGCGTTAAACAGTGCGAAGCTCTTTTCTTTGAGCAAGCCACCGCTTATCCCTCCAAATTTTTGGGCATGAGGAGTGAGAGTGTAGTCGATCGTTGTGTTGGTCGCTATGATGCCGCTCGCACCCGCTTCGATCGCTGCTTTGCACAGCGCTATAGCGTCTTCGGGCATCATATCAGGAGCGATCTTGAGCAGGATCGGCTGGTCGGTGACCGTGCGTGCCATCGCGAAAAGCGCCTTGATGAAAGCTTCGTTTTGGAGGTCTCTCAAACCGGGTGTATTGGGAGATGAGATATTGACTGCAATATAGGTGCCGTACCCTTTGAATGCTTTTAAGAGTGTTTCATAGTCTTGGAGTGCCTCTTTGTCGTCAGTAGATTTGTTTTTGCCTATATTGATGCCTATCGGATAGTCAAAATGATAGAGTTTTTTGAGACGCTGCAGCATGGCATAACTGCCTTTGTTGTTGAACCCCATGGCATTTTGGATGGATTGGTCTTCGATCAGGCGGAAGAGTCTTGGTTTGGGATTGCCTTCTTGAGGCTTTGGTGTGACAGTCCCGATCTCGGTAAAGCCAAATCCAAGCGCAGGAGCGGAGATAATGTATTCTCCGTTTTTGTCAAATCCGGCTCCCAAGCCAACCGGGTTGAGAAACTTTCTGCCCCATAGATCCTGCCGGAGTATCGGATGAGTGTAGAGATTTTCCTTTTGGCAATAGCGCATCAATGAAGTACAGTGACCGGCTGCTCTTAGAGCTATGCCCACACAGTTGTGCGCTGTTTCAGGATCTAGTTTGAAAAGAAGCTGTTTGGCGGTTTCGTAAGAGAGAAGTGACACGGCGGGCTCCTAAATAATTTTGAGATATTATACCCAAAAAAGATTAGAGGCTGAGATTCCGTCAGATTTAAGAGAGTGTCTTAAAAGAAATAGTGCAAAGAGATCATCGGTCCGCCGATATGGTCAACAGTATTGATTTTGTCGGTCACCAAATAGAGATATTCTACACTTAGGTCGATCTGATCGCTGAGATAGTACATCAATCCGGCAGAACCTCCGTATGCATAGCCTTCAGTCTCCAACGGTTCGGTATCGATATTTTCTGTCTGTACGGAATCGTACCCGATCAATCCTCCTGCGACACCCAGATAGATGCGTCCTTTGCCGCCAAAGAGTCCGGCAACCAGCGTTCTGTCCACTTCGGCAAGCAAGGCTTGATATTCGCCAAAGTTGCTCTCTAATGTGAACACGGTTCTCCAGATGTTGTTTTGCATTCCGAAACGCAAAGCCCCGATACCCTCTTGGTCGAGATCAAGAGTATCGGCATATCCGGCTGTTATGCCGACAAAAGGATATTGTTCGATTTTGTCGATCAAAAGATCTTGCGCATATATTTGTGTCGATGCCAGTTCTGCACCGATCAGTAGCGCACTTAAAAGAGTCAGTCCAAAAAGAGCCCGTTTCATCACATTCTCTCCTATGCGTAGAATTATGACACAATCATATCATATAATATCATAAATTAATCATAATTTTTCCCATGTTGTTCCATCTGAGGTGTCCATGATTCTGATACCCATGGCGTCAAGCTGATTCCTGATCGCATCAGAGGCGGCAAAGTCTTTGGCTTTTTTGGCTTCGGTACGCTTGGAAATGAGTCTTTCTGTCTCTCGTTTGAGCTCTTCGTCGATACCGATCTGGAAATATTCAGTCGGTATTTTGCCTCCAAAGCCGAGCAGTTCATCGATCAGCCTGATATTTGCGGCTGTTTCGCTTTTCAGCGCTTTATCTTTGGGATTGAGATCGAGTTTTTCGTTGGCAGAGGCTATCATGGCATCTATAACAGAGAGTGCAACGGAGATATTAAGATCATCAGACATGGCATCAAGGAGGGCTTTTTTGAACTCTTCTGATGGAATAGACAAAGATATAGGGGCGAGGCGATTTTTAAGGCGGTAGAGCTTATCCAGTCTTTTTTTGGCGACTTGGAGATCGTCTTCATTGAAGTTGAAATCATTGCGATAATGTACGCCGATGAGGTAGTATCTCAATATCTCACCGTCATAAACATTCAGCGCATCTTTCAGAAAAAAGCTATTGCCAAGCGATTTGCTCATCTTAGCGCCGTCAATCTGTACAAAACCGTTATGCATCCAATATTTGGCCAGTTCGTGCCCGGTAGCGCACCTGCTCTGTGCCGCTTCGTTTTCGTGATGCGGGAAAAGCAGATCCGCACCGCCTCCGTGGATATCTATAGAGTATTGGCCGCTGCCGTGAAAATGAGCGTCGATCATCGCCGAACACTCTATATGCCATCCGGGGCGGCCTAGACCGAAAGGAGCCTCGAAGCAGATCGTCTCACCCGTCTTGCAGGCTTTCCAGAGGACAAAATCTTTCGGGTTTTTTTTCTCCTCGACAAATTCGATCCTCTTTTGGCTCTCGGCATCATCGCCTATCCGACCGGAAAGCTCACCGTAATGGCTGTCGCGCGAGGTATCGAAATATATATCTCCGCTGCCGATACGATAGGCAAACCCCAAATCCATAAGTTTTTGGATCATAGCAGTCATCGCATCCAAGGATTCTGTAGCTTTTGGTTCGATATCCGCACGCCCTATATGCAGCGCTTCCATCTCTTTGAGATAGCGGTCTATATAGTAGCTTGTTATCTCCTGGAGGCTTTTGCCGGTCTCTTTAATCTTTTTTATGATCTTGTCATCCACATCGGTAAAGTTTTTTGCCATAATGACTTTATAGCCGACCATTCTCAGTGTGCGGGCAAGCAGATCGAAACTGAGCGAACTGCGCGCATGACCGAGATGGGCATCATCGTAAACAGTAGGACCGCATATGTAGAGGGATACTTCCCCGGCTTTGATGGGCTCAAGGAGAAGTTTTGTTTTTTGGACGCTGTCATAGATGAACATAATATGAAGTAACCTTTTTCAATATTGTAGATTATAGACTCAACTTTTGCATATGCCGCCATCCTCCTGCTTGATACGGGAATGACGAAAAGTTTTTATATGCGAAAACTGTGATTGTAGATACGATTATAACAAAGCGCCTATCTCATTTTGCTTTGCAAAGTATTGTATTTTGTGAGCGGCTCTTTTTTTAGCGTCGTCTAATACGCTGATCAAAAAGTTCAAAAAATATAGCAAACAAAAGAAAAAATATAAGCAATGACAAGAAATCATCAGCATTTCTAAATTGATATCCGATTAATGTAAAAGCACCTTGAATCGATGCGAGCAATACAACCACAAATCGTACATCTTTTTTGAAATTATACAAAAAATGGTGAATATGGGTTTTATCGGCACTGGCAGGGGAGATACCTCGTCGAAGACGACGAACGATGACAATGAATGTATCCAATAATGGCAGAGCAATGATAAACAAAACAGCAGTCGGGCTGATGTATTTCAAAGATAAAATACTTAAGATTGCAATCGAAAATCCGATCGTCAGTGAACCGCTGTCTCCCATAAAGATTTTGGCAGGATTCCAGTTGAAGAGTAGAAATGCGCCGATAGAGGCGATAAGCGTCATCGAAATGGTACTCATGAGAGGATCGTTATGAATCATTCCTATGGCTAAAAAAGCTGATAAAATAACTAGGGCAATGGCACCGGCCAGCCCATCCAATCCATCCATAAGATTTAAAGCGTTGGTAAAACCGGCGATAGCAAAAAATGTAAACGGAAAAACCATCCATGCGTGGAGGATCAAATCATGACCGAAATAGGTACCGACAGATGTGATCCGTACATCATAAATGTATAGGATAATCGATGCAATAAATATAAATATAAATTTTAAACGGGGAGAGATATCAAACTTATCATCTAAAAATCCGATCAAAAAGACAATAGAAATAGCGCCGTAAACATAATAATATTTGATAAAATGGTCAGTATTTAATAATAGCTGAGACAAGATAAAGCCGCTGAAAATGGCTATGCCGCCGCTGCGTGGAGTGTTTTTTATGTGGGCGCTTCTCTCGTTTGGAATGTCGATAATGCCAATAAAATCGGAATAACGAATGAGTAATATTAACAAAACAGCAGTAATAGTAAAGGCTGATAATAAAAGTATGATTTGCATGATAGGATTTTATTCTATTTAATCTTAAAAATAAGGATAACCCCGTATTTATGTTACAATACTCAAACTCAAAATTAGAGGGAGCCGTTTTGATGAGCAAAGAGATGGGATTGGTTGCGTTTTATCTGCCTAAGATCATGACGCGCGGCGAGATTGAAGAGGCGCTCGGGATCCTGCTCAAAAAAAGGATTGAGGCTACTTATTATGCTCAGTTGGACAATAATGCTTTGATCACCTATACGCAGTTCAATGTTATTGCCATGATCAATCTGTCTCGAAACCAAATCGTAGAGATTCTAAAAAAGCTAAATATTCAGGATGCGGATAGATTTGACAGAACCGGACTCTATCAAGACTACCCTTTGTTTATCGATCCCGAAATTGATACTAAGTTTTCTATTGATAATAACGCTATCACTCTCAAAGAGTCTTCGCTAACCAATCTCGTCATATCGGCATATGTTGTTTCTCAAAGTGTTGCTTTGGAGCTTTATGAGCAAAAACTTGCTGATTATTTTGAAAAAAGCCGTCATCTGATAGATTCTGTTGATACATATTCTATGTTCAAACGCTCACAGATGGCCCGTTTCGCGAAAGAGCTGGTGATGACACGTCATGATATGGTTATAGATCTGCATTTGCTGGACAAGCCAAATATTCTGTGGGACAATGAAGATGCCGAGATGCTGTACAACAGTCTTGCCTCTTCATTGGAGCTCAAAGACCGTTTTGATATCGTAGAATATAAACTCAACAGCATAAAAGATGATATGATGATGGTAATGGATCTGACCAACCATAATCATAGCTCATTCTTGGAGTGGATCATTATAGGACTCATCGCGCTGGAAATCTTCATGGGATTAGGGCTTTTCGAGTGGCTAAAGCCTTGACCGGGATAATTGCTGTAATGACTTGGTGTTCATTGGTGAATTTCTTTTGTATAATTCGGGTTTAAACACCTTCTAAAACTCTTTTGGATATAATCGCTTTTATTTATACGAAAGTAGGAGGGCGCGACTGATGAAAAAGAGAGTATTGGTCAAATTTTCCGGCGAGGCATTGGCGGGAAAAGACGGGTATGGGATCGATACGCAAATCCTCAAATTTATCGCTGATGAGATCAAGGAGCTGATCGATCATAATATCCAAGTCGCGATAGTGGTAGGCGGGGGTAATATCATCCGTGGAGTGAGTGCTGCTGCAGATGGGATCATCAGTCGTACCAGCGGGGATTATATGGGGATGTTGGCGACCGTGATAAACGGTGTCGCGATCCAAGAGGCACTTGAGCATAGAGGACTTGAGGCACGCCTCCAGTCAGCAATCGATATGCACCAGATCGGTGAGTCTTTCATAGTAAGACGCGCCAGAAGGCATCTGGAAAAAGGCAGGGTTGTGATCTTTGCCGGAGGCACAGGAAATCCCTATTTTACGACTGATACAGCTGCCGTGTTGAGAGCGTCAGAGATTTGCGCCGAGATGATCATCAAAGCTACCAAGGTTGACGGCGTCTATACCAAAGACCCCAAGAAGTACGATGATGCGGTCAAGCTCGAAACACTTACTTATGATCAGGCACTTTCGGATGATATCAAAATTATGGATGATACTGCCATTGCTCTTGCCAAAGACAACAAACTTCCGATTGTGATATGCAATATGTTCGAACAAGGCAATCTTCTTGCGATATTGCAAGGAGATACGACTCTTTGCTCGATCGTAAAATAAGTGATAATTTATTATAAATAATAGACATAAAGGAAACAGATGAGATTGGAAAAAGTTATAGCTCAGGCGTTGGAAAAAGTAGGTTTTGACAGATATCTTCTTGCCAGCGCAGTAGGCAAAAGAGCACAGGAGCTCTCCAGGGGATCAGAACCTCTGGTCAAGCTTGACAAAAAAAATGCAAAGTATGCAGATATTGCGCTTTATGAGATCGCCCAAGGTAAAATCGTCGTCAGCATAGAGGGCTAAAAATCTTTGGATGCTTTTTTAGCCAAAATAAAAGAGATCCATACCATTGATGAGGCAGAAGCACTTCTGCGTACGCAAATATCCTCATATCCCGGCACAGTTCAAAGAGCGCTTGATCTGTCAAAAAAAGCGCACGAGGGCCAGATACGCAAAAGCGGTGAGCCGTACATTGTCCATCCTATTCTTGTAGCGGCTATTACGGCCTCTATCAGCGGAGATGAGACAATGGTCATCGCGGCGCTTTTGCACGATATCATTGAGGACACAAGCCATACCATCGAGGATATCGAACATGAGTTTGGATCAGATGTCATCCATATCGTAGAAGGTTTGACAAAAATCGTAGAGATACGGGATAAGAAACTGATCCCTTCGACTTCAGATGACCGTATGATCAACTCCGCGCTTAGCTTTCGCAAGATGCTGATCGCTTCGATCAAAGATGTGCGGGTGCTGATCATCAAGCTTTGCGACAGGCTGCACAATATGCTTACACTGGATGCCTTGTCGCCGCAAAAACAAAAACGCATCGCCGAAGAGACTTTGGTGGTATATGCTCCGATAGCGCATCGTTTGGGTATTGCGCGACTCAAAAACTATCTTGAAGATTTGAGTTTTTACTATATTTATCCGGAAGATTATGCCAAGATCGATACTTATATCAAATCAAACAAACAAAACCTGCAGTTCAAGCTCAATGCATTTATTCAAAAAGTAAGAGATGCTATGGGTGTCGGCGGATTTGACCATGAACATTTTGAGATATTGGGCAGGGTCAAGCACCACTATTCTATCTACATCAAAATGCACCGCAAAGGGATCAGCATCGAAGAGGTGCTGGATCTTTTGGCGATCCGAATTATCGTCAAAGAGCCTATCGAATGTTATGAGGTGCTTGGATTGCTTCATCTGAACTTTACGCCATTGATCTCAAGATTTAAAGATTATATAGCGCTTCCAAAAGGCAACGGCTATCAGACGATCCATACGACGCTATTTGATGATAACGGGATCATAGAGACACAGATACGAACGACGCAGATGCATCAGCTCGCAGAGTACGGCATCGCGGCACACTGGAAATACAAAGAGGGAACCGGCAAGGTCAATCTCGAATGGCTTGAGAGTCTTAACTATCAAAATGAATCTATCGAAGAGTTTTATGAGCTGGCAAAGGGCGATCTATACAGCGAGGATGTCGCTGTCTTTTCACCCAAAGGAGACTATTTCACGCTGCCAAAGGATTCTGTAGCGTTGGATTTTGCTTATGCGGTCCACTCTCAGATCGGCGCTACCGCAAGCGGAGCATTGATCAATAAAGAAAAATCATCTTTGCTGACTATCTTGAAAAACGGTGATATCGTCAATATTTTGACTGATGCGGAATCTAAAATGCACTGCAGCTGGATCGAAACTGTCAAAACATCCAAGGCAAAAGAGGGGATTCGTTCTCGCTGCAGACAGCGTCTCAAAGAGACCGATGAGATAAGTGCATACAATATCTTGGCAATGCTGTTTGACGATACTGCCAAAGAGATGAAAGCGGTGGTGCTGGAGTTGGGGCTGGTGCATGGTATCTACAAACTGCCTGTATCGATAGACTATTACAAAGATGTGATCAACAGAATCGCGGACTATCAGGGCAAAAAGCTTATTCGTTTTTGGGAACTGATGAAGAAAGGGTATAAAAAACCTTTTTTAAAAGAGATAGAATATTTCAAGTTTTATATAAATAGACCGATCGACGCGGTAGAGTTCGACTACTGCTGCCATCCAAAAGTAGGAGACAAGATAGTTGCTTTTTATAAGGACAACAAAGCTATCATACATCACAAATTGTGTAGTAAAGCCTATCAGAAGATTCAAGATGGCGAATTGATGGTTTTTGTAGCATGGAAGAGCAATCAGCTTTCGCGCTATCGATTGATCGTGAGTCTGCAAAACCAAAAAGGTGCTTTGGCGGATCTGCTGGTCAAGCTCACCGCTTTGGATATCAATGTCAGCAGTATCGAGCTTGGCATCAGCAGCAGTGAGAGTGCGGAGTATTGCAGGATAGAAATAGAGAGCGCAGAATCCAAAAAGAATATTTTGCAAGCGCAAATCTCACAAAAAATTAAACTTATCGATATCATGAGTCTTGATGATGCGTACAGTCAAGAAGAGGGGTAAGAATGATACAGGAAGCGCTAGCCGAGATCGCCAGAGGTACAGCTGAGATCATCGATACGGAGCGGATAGAAAAGCTGCTTAGGGGTTATTTTGAAGAGGGGAAAATATATCAAGTCAAAGTAGGATTTGATCCTACGGCGGCCGATCTGCATCTGGGGCATACGGTGTTACTGCAGAAACTTGCTACGCTACAGCGATACGGGGCACATGTGCAGCTGCTTATCGGTGACTTTACCGCCATGATCGGAGATCCTACCGGTAAGAGTGAAACGCGCAAAAGGCTTGATCGCCATACTGTTTTGGAACACGCCAAAAGCTATCAGGAACAGGTCTTTAAGATCTTGGATATCACGAAGACAGAAGTGGTGTTCAATTCAAAATGGCTAGAAGCCCTTGGTGTAGATGGTTTGGTAGGCTTGACAACGCTTTTTAGCGTAGCTCGTATGCTTGAAAGGGATGACTTCGATAAGCGCTACAAAGCAGGTCAAAATATCTCTATCTCAGAGTTTCTCTATCCTCTGTTGCAAGGCTATGACAGCGTCGAGCTCAAAAGCGACATGGAGATCGGCGGAACGGATCAGAAATTTAACCTTCTGATGGGCAGACATCTTCAGCGCGCTTATGGCGTGGGCAAGGAGCAGGCGATATTGATGATGCCGATCCTGGAGGGGCTTGACGGTGTACAGAAGATGAGTAAATCGTTGGGCAATTTTGTAGGGATCACTGAGCCTGCAAATACAATATATGCCAAGATTCTATCTATTTCAGATGAGCTTATGTGGCGTTATTACGAGCTTTTAAGCAAACGGTCACTTGATGAGATCGCTCACTTGCAAAAGAGTGTTTCGGATGGATCATTTCATCCCAAAACCGCCAAAGAAAATCTAGCTTTGGAGATTGTGACACGCTTTTATAACGAAGAATCTGCTAAGATAGCAAAAGAGGAATTTGACAATGTGTTTAAAGCCAATCAACTTCCAAGCGATATAAAAGAGTATGAGATAGAGACTGATTGCTGGATCTGTAAAGCATTGGTTGACGCAGAACTGGAACTTTCGACATCTCAAGCGAGAAGAGATATCCAACAAGGAGCTGTGCGGATCGATCAAGTGAAGATCAGCGACGATCAGATGAAGCTCTGTGACGGAGAATACACTCTTCAGGTAGGGAAAAGAAAGTTTGCAAAAGTAAAGGTACGGTAGTGGCATTAAAACCTCTTAAAATCGGAAAATATGTGGTCGACATACCTATCATCCAGGGTGGAATGGGTGTAGGTGTCTCTTGGGATCGTCTGGCCGGTACGGTAAGTTTGGAGGGTGCATTGGGCGTGATAAGCTCTGTGGGCACCGGTATCTACAAAAACCGTAAATATGCTGACAGAGTGATGGGTGCAGGGCATCCTTATGAAGCGCAGAATTTTTATTCCAAAAAAGCGCTTCATGCCATTTTTGAAAATGCAAGGGCGATTTGCGGCGACCGACCGCTTGCTTGTAATGTATTGTATGCTTCGAGCGAATACAATCGTATTGTGACAGATGCCTGCGAAGCCGGAGCAGACATGATCATCACGGGCGCAGGACTTCCTTTGACGATGCCTGAAGCCACCAAAGACTTCCCTGATGTCGCGCTCATACCGATCGTTTCTACCGCTAAAGCACTTAAGATACTTTGCAAGAGATGGGAGAAGACTCACGGCAGACTTCCCGATGCAGT
Source organism: Sulfurovum sp. (assembly GCA_020721085.1). Classification (GTDB taxonomy): domain Bacteria; phylum Campylobacterota; class Campylobacteria; order Campylobacterales; family Sulfurovaceae; genus SZUA-451. The sequence continues at coordinate 16,124 of DYNJ01000002.1, forward strand.
GATCGTAGAAGGACCGCTCAGCGGAGGGCATCAGGGTTTCAAATATGATGAATGTTTTCTTCCGGAAAATCAGCTGGAGGTGATTCTCCCCCCTGTGGTAGAAGAAGCCAAAAACTGGGGCAGTTTTCCGGTGATTGCTGCCGGAGGCGTTTGGGATCATCAGGATATTGTCAAGATGATAGAGCTCGGCGCTGACGGTGTGCAGATGGGGACACGATTTATCGGTACGGTCGAGTGTGATGCGCATGAGAATTTCAAACGCGTGATACTGGATGCTCGCAAAGAGGATATCCAGCTGTTCAAATCGCCGGTCGGATATCCGGCTCGGGGTGTCAAGACGCATCTGCATGAGATGCTTGCAAATCATACCGCGCCCAAAGTAGCCTGTATCTCCAACTGTGTAACTCCTTGCCATCGAGGCGAAGAGGCAAAGGCCGTCGGGTATTGTATCGCCGATAGACTCAGCGATGCATATGACGGGATAGTGGAATCAGGATTGTTCTTTACCGGCGCCAATGGATATCGGCTCAATGAGATTATCACTGTTAAAGAGTTATTGCATAAATTAGTAAATGGTGAAGCGTGATATTTTGAAGTCGTTTGTTTTTTTGTGGAGTTGGGTATTTTTGAGTGTTGCACTTTTTGCAGATATCAACATGCTCAAAAGAGTAGAGATAGCAAACAATGAGCTTCGTTTGGTATTTTCTTCGTGGCTGAATAAGGGCAATATAGATAAAATGGTGCTCAATGATCCTCCAAGACAAGTGATAGATATAAATAATGCCCGTTTGGACACTCAAGGTTCTTTCCCTGATCTTTCGGCAAAGGGAGTTAACTCTTTGCGTATCTCGCAATACAAAGATGATGTTGTGCGGATTGTGATCGAGACAGACAGACCATATGTGTGCAACCACTATCAGCCTATGATGTCACGTTCATATTATCAGATCCCGCTTCCTATAAAAAGCACCTACCTCAAAGAAGAGATGGTAACTGCTTATGTCAAAGAAGTGCCTCAAGAGATTGAAAAGCAACGGCATGATCAAAAAAAGCCTGAAGTATTAGTGCAAAGAGAGGAGAAGATCGAAGAAGAGGTCTCCTTTTTCCCCTCTTTCTTTTCGACCGGAAGCTCTAAGGGACCAAAAAAAGACTATACGGTCGTAATAGATGCAGGTCATGGAGGACATGACAGCGGAGCTGTCGGTGAGGGGCGTTATATGGAAAAAGTTTTTGTGCTTCAGATGGCAAAACAAGTCGAAAAGCAACTCAAAAAAGAGGGATATACCGTCAAAATGACCCGCTCAGATGACCGTTTCATCGAGCTCAAAAACAGAACCAAAATCGCCAACAGACATAAAGCGGATATTTTTATCTCTATCCATGCCAATGCAGCGCCGAACCAAAGCAAATATGCGTCTATGTATGGAGTCGAAACTTTCTTTTTGCAAATGACACGAAGCGAAAGAGCCAAAAATATTGCAGCCAAAGAGAATAGCGTCGTACTCAATGCGAACGATTTTCTCAGCAATGATGTGATCCTCAATTCGGTGCTTTCCGGACCTAAGATAGAACTTTCGCATAAATTGGCGATCGATGTGCAGACGAAAATCGTCAAAAATGCCAGACATCAATATAGTGGCGTCAAAGACGGCGGAGTCAGACCGGCTCCATTTTGGGTGCTTGTGGGCGCTCAGATGCCGTCCATCCTTGTAGAGGTAGGCTATATCTCAAACCCTGCGGAGAGGGCAAGACTCTTCTCTCCCGCATATCAAAAAGTCGTTGCCAAAGGTATCTCAGAGGGTGTGGACAGCTACTTGGTGAACCGGGAAAAAGAGTTTGAATAGTAGTAGAACACCTCTAAGAACCATCTGCAGATCATAAAAGGCAAAAAAAGCATAGAGTATTGTATGGAAGATTTTTGTAAGCCTGGCCCAAAGCTAAGCTATGACAATCTGACGCTAGATTATGTAATATTTGCCTTCCTTCCAGGCTTTGCGATCTTTCCCTTACGCTATATTGCACCTCCTTGACTATACTCTTGCTGCATAGCCTTCGTCGGCACGCCTTGCCTAAGTCCAAAGCTTACAAAGCGATGACCTATATGGTTTTTTAGAAGTCTCCTAGAGCATTGCCTCTGACTTTTTGTATTATGCTTTATATTTGGCGATAGCTTTTTCGAGTATCTGCGTGGCTGCTTCTTTGTCTTTAAATCCTGACACTTTTACCCATTTGTTCGGTTCTAGCATCTTGTATGTTTCAAAGAAGTTTCTGATCCTGTTGAGCGTATGGACTGGAATATCGTCTAAGTCATGGATATTTTGGTAGGTCGGGTCGATCTTTGTTGCCGGCACTGCCAAAAGCTTTTCGTCTCCTCCGCTCTCGTCTTCTGTCAACAAAACACCAACCAAGCGGCATTTTATAACGCTTCCCGCTTGAAGTGTGTAATCGCTTAACACAAGAATATCGGCCGGATCGCCGTCATCAGAAAGTGTATTGGCTACAAACCCATAGTTTGCAGGATAATGAACAGCAGAATAGAGTACACGATCTACCTCCACAGCACCGGAATCTTTGTCTATTTCGTATTTGATATGTGAGTTGAGTGGTACCTCAATGATCGCTTTGACTGCATCCGGATTGTCACCATAGCCTACTTTAGAAATATCCATTTAATTTCTCCCTGAAAAAATTTAAGACTATCAATTACCCACTTTGGCAACGATCGCCTTTAAATAATCATAGCATAATTAGATTGAAAACGAGGATTGAAGTATAAGAAAATCGGTATATTTGATCCTAGCAAGAGAAAAACTCTTGCAGATGATATTAGTTTGAATCCGGCTGAGGTGTGCCGGTTTGGGAGACCGGCAGCTGAGGATAGATGATCTCAGGTTTTTTGCCCTCAAGCGCTTTTAGAAATGCAGTCATTGAAACAGCCTCCTGTTCGGTGAGTGTCACGCCTAGCTGTGTTTCTCCCATTATCTTGACCGCTTCGGCCAGATCCCATACTGTACCGTTGTGAAAGTATGGCGTAGTTTCGTTGATATTTCTCAATGTCGGTACTTTGACCATACTGTTTTTGTCTCCTTTGAAATCACCGACATTGGCATGTTTAAACGGCTTAACGGCAGGGAATGGTTGCATCGTGCCACCCAGTGCGATACCGCTGTGGCAACTTGTACATCCTTTGTCGATAAAGACTCTAAGCCCACTTTGCTCTTCCGCACTTAGAGCCTTGCTGTCGCCTGATAGGAAGGCATCATATCTGCCGGGCGTGACCAAGGTACGCTCAAATACTGCGATACTGTCCGCGATTCTTTCGAAAGTGATCTTTCCATCACTATAGACTCCCTTGAACGCTTCCACATAGCCTGGCATTGAGCTGATTCTCTGTGTAGCCAGTTCCGGGCTGATCGCCATCTCCGGAGCGGCTTGCATAGGGCCTTGCGCCTGCTGCTCAAGATGAGGATCTCTGCCGTCCCAGAACTGGCTTCTCATAAATACGGCATTATATACGGTAGGAGAGTTGAGGTGGTGTGGATTTGCCGTCCATTTGTGACCGATAGCGGCGCCTACGCCGTCAGTACCGCCCAAACCCAGATTATGACAGGTATTACAACTGATCAAACCGCTTTTTGAAAGCCTTGGATCAAAATAGAGTTTTTTACCCAGCTCTATTTTAGCATCAGTGATAGGATTTTTTGGATTGTCAATCAGTTTCATCAGAGCTTGTTTGTCGCTTGGGATCGGTTCAAGTCCTACCTTTTTTGCCTGATCGACCAGATCGTTAGCCGATCCCAGTGTTGACAATGCTACAATGGCAACTATACTCATCAGTGTGTATTTCATAAATATCTCCTTAAATAATTTTTATCACTTACAATTATATATCTTTTTAGCTTAATTTTTTATAATTTTCTCATGGAAGCAATCAAAGATCGGATTTCAAAATCTAGAATTTTAAGTCATTTTCTTTGATAGCAATGATACAATGCCTAGCTATAAATTTTACAAAGTTTGAAATTTATTTGCTTTAAGAAGGTTTTTGAACCAATAATGATTATATCTAATGGTAATATATGGATTTAAAAAAGATTTTATAACAAGCCGTTGAAAGGATATTGATGCATCACTATATGATGCGATATGAGTCAAATGAAAAGCTTGATGAGTGGTTTGAATCATTTTCTGTTTGTGCATCCGATTCGGTTTTGTTTCAAATCTTCAGCGGTATTATCGATCCAAATCTATTGCGCCGTATAAGTGAAAAAATCGCACATAGTTTTCCAAATGCAACTATCATCGGCACAACGACAGCCGGCGTGATACAAGAGTGCAAGATACTTGAAAAGAGTATTGTGATATCTCTATCCGTCTTCCGGCAAACTAAGCTAAAAAGTATCCATTTGGCCGGTATAGACTCTGAGACAATGGGACGCGAAGCAGCTCGCGCTATCGTGAATACAGAGACGAAATGTGTCATTATATTTGCAGATGGTCTTCAATGTGCAGGCGACGATATACTTTATGGATTTGACAGTGTATGCTCGCATGAGATTATTATCGCCGGAGGGATGTCCGGCGATAATAATCTCATGGCCAAAACCTATTGTATCCACGGAACAGATGTATTTGAAGGAGGAGTTGTAGCTGTTTCTCTCTCATCTTCAGTCCTCAAAGTTTTTTATACATATAATCTCAGCTGGCTTCCGATCGGCAGAGAAATGACGATCACAAAAGCAGAAGGAAATATAGTTTACGAAATCGACAATACGCCTGTTTTGGATATTTATGCCCATTATCTAGGTGATGAAGTAATTCGCAATATGCCCGGATCTATGATCGAGTTTCCGTTGATCTATCAGGAGGGAGGCATAGATATCGCCCGCTCTACTCTCGGTCTATCCGGTGATGGAGGAGTGATGTTTGCCGGCAATATGATAGAAGGGAAAAATGTCCGTTTCGGTATCGGAAGTCCAGATATGATCTGCAAGGGTATAAAAACAAATTATGATTTGGCTATCAGAAATCCTATCGAAGGGATATTTGTTTATTCGTGTACCGGCAGAAAGATTTTTCTTGGCAATAACCTTGAGGCAGAATTTACCCCTCTTGCAAGCATTGCTCCACTTGGAGGATTTTTTACCTATGGAGAATTTTATCATGAATCCGTTAACAATAAGTTACTAAATATGACGACAACGGTATTGGGACTTTCTGAAACGGATGAGGTCAAAGAGAAAAAAGATATCAAAGGGTTGATAGAACATAATTCCAGATTGACAATCAATGCACTGATGAATCTTGTCGGTGCCGTGATGAACGAAGAAAAAGAAAAACTCGAAACCGAACTAACAGAAAGAAATAACAGCATGCGACAGCTGTCGCATGCTTTTCAGCAAAGCCCGAACACCATAGTTATTACTGATATTTTTGGGAATACCGAGTATGTGAATGATGCCTTTGTCAAAACCACCGGATATACGAAAGATGAAGCAATCGGTAAAAATCTAAATTTTTTATGGTCGGGAAAAACACCGCAAAATGTGTTTGAGAATATGCTGAAACATCTTAAAAAAGGCGATGAATGGAGCGGCGAGTTTATCAATAGAAGCAAATACGGGAATGAATACATCGTAGCTGTTAGAGCCTCTCCTGTCTTTGATGCAGACGGAAGTATCACACATTATGTTGTGATCAAAGAGGATATCACCGATAAAAAAAGCTCTGAAGGCCGGATATATTATCTTGCCAATTTCGATTTTCTTACCGGATTGCCAAATCGAAAACAATTGGAAGATCGTTTTAATCTTATGCTTTTAAAAGCAAAACAGAGCAAAAACACATTTGCCGTGTTGTTTCTGGATATTGACAATTTTAAAGAGATCAACGACTCTTTGGGGCATGGTGTCGGTGATGCATTGCTTGTCTTGTTGGCAAAACGACTCAAAACGATATCACGAAAAAAGGATACAGTATCACGAATGGGCGGTGATGAATTTGTATTGCTATTGTTTGATACCAATCTTGAAGAGGCAGGGAAAGCAGCGCTTAAAATACTTGAAATTATAAAGCAGCCTTTCGTGATAGAACAACACGAGTTGACCATTTCGGCCTCTATCGGTATATCTATGTATCCTATGAATGGGTTAAGTCTAGAGGTACTTTTGCAAAATGCAGATACGGCGATGTATCACACCAAAAAATACGGACGCAATGATTATTCCTACTTTACTGATGAGATGCAGGCAAAATCTCTATACAATTTACAATTAAGCAATGCGTTGCATCATGCTCTTGATCGTAATGAATTTTATATGGTTTATCAGCCTCAAATATCAATAAGAACAGGTCGGATCATCGGTGTTGAAGCGCTGCTGCGCTGGAATCATCCTCAGTTTGGAAATGTGCCGCCTTCTGAATTTATTCCTATTGCGGAAGCGAATGGATCGATATTGCCCATTGGAGAATGGATATTTCATAACGCGATATATCAATTGAAAGCATGGATGGATAAGGGTTTGCCTGCCATAGTTATAGCAGTTAATTTATCGGCAGTTCAGTTTCGTCAGCGTAAATTAGTAGAAATGATTGATCAAATTCTCAATGAAGCTGATATGTCTCCGGAATATCTCGAGATCGAATTGACAGAAAATATAACGATGAATGATCAGTATATGGCAGATAGAACTCTAGGTAATCTGCATAAAAAAGGTATTCGTCTATCAATCGATGATTTCGGAACCGGCTATTCCAGTTTGAGTAATCTCAAGAAATTCAAAATTGACAAACTTAAAATCGATCAATCATTTATTTTAGATATTGACACCAATCCTGAAGACAAAGCAATCGCAGAGACGATCATCAATATGGCGCACACTCTTGGAATGTATGCTATTGCAGAGGGGGTAGAGAATATAGAACATTTTGAACACCTGCGTGAGATGGGATGTGATGAGGCGCAAGGGTGTTATGTTAGCAAACCGCTCTCTTCAGAAGAGTTTCTGTCATTTGCACGCTCTCATTTTGCCAAGTTTATGATGAGTTGAAAAAATATTTAGCTATATTTCTTCCGAAACCATAGATAGTAGAGCGCAGAACCGATAAATCCGACTCCCAAAACCAAAGTGATATTTTGCAAACTCATCCCCCATTTGGCGCTATAGCCGATGAACAGCGCCACAAATACATTGGCAAGCATAAAAAACATATCATTATAAGAGATGATGCGACCCATAAATCTAGGCTCAATTTCCTCCTGAATCAAAAGATAGGTATAGGACCAGAGGGTGGTGGTAAAAAATCCTGTCACAAAAAGCCCGATCAGACTTGCATAAAAATCAAACTGCAGAAATGCCCAAAGGATGACACCGAATGCCTGTAAAATGAAAAAAATATGAAGATTATTTTTATTGATCAGTTTGCCGACAAGAAAGGGGCCGATCATCAATGCAAGCGCTCTGGCGGTATTGATCCAGCCTATAGCCAACGGAACCGCTATCACCTCTTTGTAGGCAAAATCCGCCAGAAGCGTGACTAGCGCATCAAAGCTTGTCAGGCCAAGTGTCGCATGAATGAGCACGAGATGAAGTATCTTTGGATTGAAGATCAGGTATCTCGCGCCATCGCTAAACATACTCCGGTTTGATTGGGTATGCACCTCTTGCTCCAGTGAGATGTGAAGTCCCATCAGGAGTGTTGCCGCTAGGCAGTAGAGCAGGGCATCGGCGAGAAAGGCGGTGTCAAAGCCGAAGTAAAATGTGGCAACCCCGCCCGCGGCCATACCGGAAGCATAGCTAAGTGACCAGATGACGGAGTGGATCTCGTTGGTGTTTTTGAGCATCTCTCCATTGATAATCTTGGGAAAAAGAGACATTTGCGACGAAAAAAGCATAGAGGCTGCCGATGAGCGGACAAAGATCAGGATCATCAATATCCATATAGAGTCCAAAGAGTTGATCAGCATAAACGAAAGCGTCATCGTGATCTCGATCATCAAAAGCCACAACATAAGCCTTTTAAATGCAATACGGTCGATGACGATGCCGATCACCGGAGCGAGGATGACAGCCGGAAGCATACTCATGGCAGCGACCAGTGCAATCGTAATCTCATCGGCTTCGTAGGCAACCAGCATAGAAAAGATGGCGACTTGTGAAAACCAAGTACCAAAATAGGAGATAAGCTGGATCAGCGAAAGTCTGGCAATGACGGGGTGTTTGAGTGTTTCTATGTATCGCATGGCTAGACTATCTAGTCATTGTGTTCATCGGTAAGATCAAAGGGGATGGATCTGCTTTTGAGTGTATTGATATATATCTCAAATGCGCTTTTTGCAAGCAGGTAATCATAGGAAGCTACTGATATAGTGACTTTCCAGCCTTCTTGATAAAGTTTTGGCAGTGATGAAAATTCAATCCCTTTTGGCATTTGGCGCATTGCAGGGATGAGTTCATTCTCTTTGCATTGTGCCGTCAGAGTGAATCTGTGATAGACTGCAGGCAAAGGCAGAAAAGTTTGGAGGATTTTATCAACCATGGGATGGCTCATCTCGGGGAAGCCCGGCATAAAATAGTAACGATCATCAAGGCTGAATGCCGGCATTTGGTTGACAGGATTGGAGATAAGTTTGGCTCCTTGTGGCAGGTCCGCCATCAAGATAGGGAACGGATAGGCATCTTTGCCTAAGACTGTTTCGATAATCTCTTTGGCTTCCGGATGAGTGACAAGCTTGCCGTCATGCAGCGCAGCGGATGCGCATTGGCGTGTATGATCATCCGGAGTCGATCCGATGCCGCCGAAACTGAAAAGGATACTGTCAGGCTGTGAAGCGATCAATCTTATCGTCTCTGTGATAAGCTGCGGTTCATCCTCGATGATAAACGATCCGCTGAGTTTTGTTCCATGTTGAGCCAGGGCGCGTGTGAGAAAATCAAAGTGCTTGTCGCTGCGGCGGCGGTTGAGGATCTCTGTGCCAATGATCAGCGCAAAAAAGTTGAAATGAGGCATTACGACTCCTGTCAGGTATGCAGAGCATGATTGTTTTGCCGTGATCAAGCCGGCCTTAGATCTATTCTTCTATGTAGTTTTTAAGCTTTCTTCCGACCTTGGGGTGTTTGAGCTTTTTGATCGCAGAGGATTCGATCTGTCTGACCCTTTCTCTAGTGACGTTGAGTGCTTTGCCTATCTCTTCAAGTGTGCGGTCGCTTTCATCTTCGAGCAGCCCGAAGCGCATACGCACGACTGCCTTTTCACGCTCATTGAGCTGATCAAGTACATCATCGATCTGTTTGTTGAGGTCATCTCTAAGCACCGCATCAGTCGGATTGATCGTGTTTCTGTCTTCGATAAAGTCGCCGAATCTTCCATCATCCTCATCTCCTACAGGTGTTTCAAGGCTGATGGGTTCTTTGGTGATTTTGATCACATTTTTGACCTTGTCGATCGAGAGACCGACCTCTTTCGCTATCGTTTCCAGATCGGGTTCTTTGCCTGTCTCCTGGAGATATTTTCGCATGATTTTGTTGATACGGTTGATCGTCTCTATCATGTGAATAGGTATTCTGATCGTACGGGCCTGATCTGCGATCGCACGGCTGATAGCTTGACGAATCCACCATGTGGCATATGTAGAAAATTTGTACCCCTTTTGGTATTCGAACTTGTCGACAGCCTTCATGAGACCGATATTTCCCTCTTGAATCAGATCCAAAAACGGCAGACCGCGGTTGGTATAGCGTTTGGCGATAGAGACAACCAGTCTAAGGTTGGATTTGGCCATACGGGTTTTGGATTTCTCGCTTTTTGCTTTGCCTCTGCGGATTTGGTTGAGGATCTCTTCTAGTTTTTCTGGACTCAGATCAAAACTGTTTTTACTCGCTTCTCTAGTCTCAAAAAGTTTTTTGATCTCTACATATGTGCCGACCATGGTCATTTCAGGTACAGCATCAGTGATATCATCTTTGTTCATTTTGATGATATTGCTGAGAATTTTTTGGTGGTTTGCTTTGAGAGCATCATTGAATAGCGGCAGTTTGTACTCAAGGCGTTTGAGCTCTTTTTCGAAAGAGTCATCGCTTCTGAGTGCTGTTTCCATTGCTTTGACCAGTTCGTTGATCAGTTTGCTTGTCGGTCCAAGAGCAAGTAAGGCTTTTTTGAGCTGCTCTTTTTTGAATGCTACTTTAAGTTTCTCATGGAAAAAATCAGTATCAGAACTCTCTTTGTCCAAAAGTTTACGAAGATCGTCACGCTCTTTCATCCACTCTTTTTTACTTTTTTCAAGATTTTTGAAACTTTCAAGAACCTGTAATGATCTTTTATTGTCTTTCGGCGAATCATCTTTTTTCAGATTCTCTTCACGGGTGTCTATATGTTCGTCAGTGTCGCTGTCGTCGGACTCCTCATCTTCGCTGTCTGCCTCATCAAAACTCTTAAATAGTTCTTTGACGCGCCTCTCACGATCCAAAAGCGGCTTTCGGTAATTGAGGATATAATCGATCAGATAGGGAACAGAGCATATCGCATCGATGATGACATCCTCTCCCTCTTCGATCTGCTTGCTGAGATATACTTCTTCTTCTTTGTCCAAAAGAGGGATTTTGCCCATCTCACGCAGGTACATTCGTACAGGGCTGTCGCTTCGGCTCCATTCGAGCAGCTCTTTTTCTTTAGTGAAATCAAACTCTTCCTTGATGACATTTTCTGTAAGCTTCTTTTGGGCGGCATCGTGTCGTTTGTCATCTTTGATGGTGAGATGTTTGGCGTGTTCAGAGGCTGAGACGATAGAGATATGTTTGTCTATCGAGTATTGAAGGATTTTTTTGGCTTGAGCTGCCGTGATCTGCTTATCAAACTCTTTTGCAATATTTTCAAAAGTTACATAATCACCTTTTTTTTTAGACTCCCAAAGCTCTTCTATCCGTTTTGTACTATCTTTTGATGTCATCTAAAGCCTTTTTTTGTGTATTTGTAAAAAAGATGTTTAGGTTTTTAACCTATTTAATTTAAGAAAGATATTATACCGAAATTTTGTCAATTTTGCATAGATCACACTATAAACTTCGCTCTAATAGCCTCTATAGAGCAGAGAAGCGTAAGAATTTGCCGCTATTTTAAAAATGAGACCTGTTGACGGCTGCGGAATTTCTCAGCTAGTTTTTGATGTCAATAATTTGTGCTGTTTGTCAATTTTCAACTTTTTGGCTAAAATTACAACCTATTTATCTCAAAGGGAAAAGTAATGCAAGGTAGAGTTTGGAAATTCGGCGACAATATCGATACGGATCTGATCATCGCGGCAAGGTATCTCAATACCAGTGAACCAAAAGAGTTGGCAAAGCATGTGATGGAAGATGCCGATCCGGCGTTTGTGATCAAAATGCAGGTAGGCGATATCATTGTAGCGGGTGAGAATTTCGGATGCGGAAGCAGCCGCGAACACGCACCCATCGCACTCAAGGCAGCAGGGGTCAATGCTGTCATCGCTCCTACTTTTGCAAGGATTTTTTATCGCAATGCGTTCAATATGGGCTTGCCTATCTTTGAGCTTCGAGAGGCTGATGAAATCAATGAGGGCGATACCGTCAAAATCGATATGGACGCAGGTACCGTTACCAATATCACGCAATCAAAGAGCTATAAATTCGTGCCTATCCCTGAGTTTATGCAGGAGCTGGTTGATGCGGGCGGATTGATCGAGTTTGCCAAAAAAGAGATCGCGAGCAAAGACAAAAAGGACAAAATGATATGAGTAGAAGTTATACAATAGGCATCATCAAAGGTGACGGTATAGGTCCGGAGATCGTGGATGAGGCTATCAAAGTGCTTGATGCTGTTTCTGTTGCAGAGGGTTTTGATCTAGACTACAAAGAGATGCTTTTAGGCGGTGCGGCGATCGATGCGACCGGTGTGCCACTGCCGGAAGAGACTATCGCTGGTGTCAAAGAGTGTGATGCGGTGCTTTTCGGTGCGATCGGCGGACCCAAATGGGATAAGCTTGAACGCCATCTCAGGCCCGAAACCGGGCTTCTCGGACTTCGTAAAGCTATGGGAACCTTCGCCAATTTGCGTCCCGCGACCGTATATGATGAACTGGCCAATGCTTCTACACTCAAGCCGGATGTGGTGCGAGGCGTGGATCTGATGGTAGTGCGTGAACTAACCGGCGGGATCTATTTTGGAGAGCCTAGAGAATTGCTCAAAGACCGCGCTTACAATACGATGGTATATACCAAAGGAGAGATTGAACGGATAGCCAGAGTCGCCTTCGATATCGCTATGAAGCGAAGCAAAAAGGTCTGTTCTGTGGATAAGGCGAATGTATTGGAGGTGAGTCAGCTTTGGCGCGATACGGTCACTCTTATCGCCAAGGATTATCCGGAGGTTGCGCTTTCGCATATGTATGTTGACAATGCTGCGATGCAGCTTGTCCGCGATCCCAAGCAGTTTGATGTCATTCTCACAGGCAATATCTTCGGCGATATCCTCTCAGATATTGCCAGCATGCTCAGCGGTTCTATCGGGTTGCTGCCAAGTGCGAGTACCGGCGAGGGGGTCGGGCTTTTCGAGCCGATCCACGGTTCTGCTCCGGATATAGCAGGACAAGGGATCGCCAATCCGCTGGCTACTATTTCAAGTGCGGGCATGATGCTTCGATATGCTCTTGGTCTGGACAATGCTGCCAACAGGATCGACAATGCGATCAAAAGAGCTTTGAGAGAGGGTTATCGCACAGGAGATATAGGTGCGTATGATGCCAAAGAGATCGTAAGCTGTTCACAAATGGGCGACATCATCGCTAATTACGCTTCAAGAAAATAAATCACACCGTTTTTAGCGGTTGCTTAGTTTGACTAATGAGGAGGAGCCATTGCTTCTGCCTGCCAAATATCTTTCCAGAAAAGAATTTTTCGCACACACTTCCACGGAACTTGCGGAAGATATTCTGTTTGTGGAGGAATTTCTTCAAAAGTATTATCATGCAAGATGCTATATCGCAGGCGGGGCTGTGCGGGATGTGCTTTTGGGACTCAAATGTAAAGACATCGATATCGAATGCTATGATATCTCGGTCGAAGATTTTGAGATCGCGATGGGGAACTTGGGAGCACAAGGGGCAGGCAAAAGCTTTTTTGTATATAAATACCGTCAGCTTGACATTTCGCTTCCTCGAACAGAACGAAAGACCGGAGTCGGGCACAAAGGCTTTGAGGTCACTTTGACGACACAGGCAAAAGAAGCTTCTCAAAGAAGAGACTTCACGATCAACGCTATGATGTATGATATCCAAAATCAACAAATACTTGACTTTTGGTATGGCATAGATGATTTGAAACATAAAGTCCTAAGAGTCGTCGATCCTCATTCGTTTGGGGATGACAGTCTGCGTGTGCTGCGGGCGATGCAGTTTGCTTCCAGGTTTGGTTTCAAAGTAGAGCCCCAAAGCTGTCTTTTGTGTCAAAAAATAGCCTTGTCTGATCTGCCCAAGGAGAGAGTGTTTTTAGAATTTGAAAAGATGTTTGTCGGAGACTATCCTTATTATGGGCTTTATTATCTTTTTGCTTTAGGGATAGCTGATAAGATATTTGGTATATCTCTTGAGCGTAAAAGTTTCATGCTTTTGGCACGGCGGCTTTGCAGGGCACAGGATGGGTTTATGGATGCTTTACGACCCTACTATTTTTTGTATATTATCTCACCTTTTTTGGGATATACCGTCAAACTGCTGCTTGACCGTATCGGCGCACCCAATATATACTACCGCAAGATAGCCAAAGCGCCTCCATTGCCGGACAGAATAGACTCTGCTTTTGTTGCCAATATGGCTTTCAGGCACGGCATCAATGAGTTTGTGGGAAACTACCATCCCGAAGTAGCGGAGATCGCCCGAAGGCTCAATATTTGGGAGAAACCATACGATAAAAGCGGTATCATAAAGGAGTTGATAGCAGATGGTTTTGAGGGCATATCTTTGGGGCAAGAGCTCGAAAGAAGAGTGCAAAAAAAGATAGGAGCGTTGGATTTGCCATGAGAATTGCTTTGAGTTTTAGCGGAGGAGGGTTGAGGGGCGCTGCGCATATCGGGGTGTTAAAGTTCCTTGAAGAGGAGGGAGTGGAGATCTCTGCTGTTTCCGGGAGTAGCGCGGGAGCTATGGTGGCTTTAATGGTTGCCAGCGGTATGAATGCAGATCAAATTTATACTTTTTTGAAACAGATCAAACAAAAAGATCTTTTCAGACTCAGTACCAACCCCGGTCTTTTTACTTTGAAAAACTTAGAAGATAAGCTTTATGAGTTGATCACGGCTAGAAGCTACGAAGAGATGCATATACCGCTTTACACATGCGTGACGGATATCAACACAGCAGAGAGCATATATCTAGATAGCGGTGACCCTATCGCCAACACCATCGCTTCCTCGTCATTGACTCCTATCTTTGAGGCAAAAGAGATTGACGGGAAGCAATATGCAGATGGAGGTTTCAGTGATAATCTGCCTGTAAGTCCGCTTAAGATGATAGGAGAAAAGGTGTTGGCGATCAATGTCAACCCCCTCACCGGTGGCAATCCCAAAGGATTCAAATCGCTTCTTGTCCGCTCGATATTGATCATGCTCCATGCCAATGTCAGGCCTTCGCAGAAGATCACCGATGCCTATATCGACATCGAAGGGGTTGCACGAATGCATCTGTTCAATTTCAAAGAGATGGACGATGCCTATAGAGCAGGATATGGGGAGATGAAGGAGAAGTGGAGAGAGTTGAAAGAAAAATTGGTATAATTTGTTATCAGCAATATATTGGCTAAAGGGAAATGATGGCAAAGCGTGCTCGTATACTTATAGACTGCAAAGATGCAAAGGGGTTAGTGTATCATATCAGTAAGATCTTTTATGAGCGCAATCTCAATATCGACAGCAACCGTGAATTTGTCGATAAAGAGAATAGCAAGTTCTTTATGCGCACCGTTGTGACAGGGGAGTTTGAGAGCGAAGAACTTCACAGGGCGCTTGCATCTGTTTTGCCTGCTGAGGCTCAGATCAGAGTGATAGTGCCCAAGCCCAAAAAGATTGTCATCATGGTGACCAAAGAGTCCCATTGTCTAGGGGATATCTTGATACGCTGGGCGGACGGTGAGTTTGAAGCGGATATTGAGGCTGTGATCTCCAATCGCTACAATCTTAGGGACTTGACAAGACGCTTTGATATCCCGTTTTTTTATGTATCTTCCGATGATTGCAGCAGGGAAGAACATGAGCACCAAGTGCGTGAGATCCTTGGAGAGTTGAACTTTGATTTTATCGTCCTTGCCAAATATATGCGCATATTAAGCAGCGATTTCGTTCGGCAGTTTCCTGAACGAATCGTCAATATTCATCATTCATTTCTTCCTGCGTTTATCGGAGCAAATCCTTACAGGCAGGCTTATGAGCGCGGTGTCAAGATCATTGGGGCAACAGCGCATTTTGTGACGACCGATCTCGATGAAGGACCGATCATCTCCCAGGATGTGGTCTCAGTGACCCATCGTCACGGATGGAAGGATATGCAAAGAGCAGGCGGTGATGTAGAAAAGATAGTCTTGGCACGTGCTCTCTCGCTGGTTCTCAATGATCGTGTCTTTGTCAACGGTAACAAAACTATAGTCTTTTAGGCATTGGTGTGTTCAATATTGTCCTTGTGCATCCTCAAATCCCTCACAACACAGGAGCCATAGGGCGTCTCTGTGTCAATCTTGACGCGACATTGCATCTAATCAAACCGTTGGGATTTTCGATAGATGACAAAGCCGTGAAGCGTTCCGGACTTGACTATTGGCATAAGCTCAAACTGGTAGTTTGGGAGAGTTTTGAGGATTTTTTAGAAGCTCATCCCATCGACAGACACACCCATTTGGCTACTACCAAAACAGATCGCCCATATTGGGATGCAAGCTTCAGCCTAGGAGACTATCTGCTCTTTGGATCTGAGACGACAGGTATCGATCAAAGTGTATTGTTGACACATACTTCGCGTTGTATCACTATACCGATGTGTAACGCAGGCAGGAGCCTCAACCTCAGCATGAGTGTAGGCATCGTCAGCTATGAGGCGTTTCGCCAGAGTAGTCAGCATATCCAAAAGGAGTTAAAGTGAGTATCGGGGATATTTTTTATATCATTGCAATGATATTATTTGCTTGGATCACCTTTGTGATCATCCGAAACTATTTTCGCAGCAAATTTAACGAAGATGGGCAGAGGATAGATATGCTTGGACAAAACGATAGTGATGACGATGGAGGTGACGGAGATTGAAAATTTTAACCCCTAATTTATGATGGCTTTGATTGCACCTTTAATTCTTTGTATTAACCAACTATTAGGTAAAATTAAATCTTACAAAACCACCACAGGATCTTAGAAAATGAGACAACCGCTGCTTATAGAGATTGGAGTTGAAGAGCTTCCTGCCATTCCTTTGCTCAAGATTGTTGATGAGATCAAACAATCTTGGGCAAACCTTCTTAAAGCCTATCAACTTGCTTGTGAGTTTGAATTTTTTTATACGCCTAGACGATTGGTGCTGATGCACTCAGCCATTCAGATCAGACAAAACAATACCACAATTGAGCTTTGGGGTCCTCCTGTCGAGGCGGCATTCAAAGACGGCAAGGCTACAGGCGCAGCTGAAGGGTTTGCGCGCAAATGTGGTGTAGCCGTAGATCAGCTCAAGCAGAGCGACAAGGACGGGCGCAAACTGCTCTACTTCATAGAGGAGCGAGAGGGGCAGGAGACGGCTTTGCTGCTGGGTGAAATGATAAACAAGTGGATCGCCTCTATGCCCTTTGGCAAAATGATGCGCTGGGGGAGCAGAAGTGATGAGTTCATCCGACCGGTCAGGTGGCTTCAGGTGCGTCTTGGCGACAGCTCTATACCTGTTGAGCTGTTCGGTGTCCAAAGCGCAACACATACCTTTGTGCATAGAATGGTGGATTTTGCTCCCGTGGAGGTCGGCACGATAGACTCATATGAGGAGATTTTGAGACAAGGCGGCGTGACGCTCCGTCCATTGCAAAGAGAGGCGATGATCGTTGAGGCATTTGACAGGATCGAAGCACAAAATGGGATCTTTATCGAACGAGACCTTGATCTGATGGCAGAAGTTGTCGCGATCACGGAAAACCCCAAAGTATTGCTGGGGAGTTTTGATGAAAGTTTTCTGGAGCTTCCCCCCGAGGTGATCATCACCTCCATGAAGGAGCATCAGCGCTATTTTGCAGTTTATGAAGGTGCCGGGCTCTCCAACAAGTTCGTCGTTGTCAGTAATGCTTATACGAACGACTATAGCAAGGTTTTAGCGGGAAATGAGCGTGTCTTAAAACCTAGATTGGCAGATGGGATGTTCTTTTATTATAATGATCTCAGGCGTGGACTTTCGGTGGATGGACTGGAGAAGATCCAGTTTATGGATGGACTCGGCACACTTAAAGATAAGTTACACAGAGAGTCCGAGATCGCTCAAAGGCTGCTGACGCGCTATATTGATCAGGTTTCCAAAGAGAGCGGCCGGCGCAGTGGTGATCTGGAATCACTTATGCTCCGTGCCATGAAGCTTGCCAAGGCTGATCTGAATAGTGAAATGGTCTATGAATTCACCGAGCTTCAAGGTCTGATGGGGTACTACTATGCGAAAGCTCTGGGCGAAGATCCGCTAGTCTATACCGCGATCAAAGAGCAGTATATGCCAGTAGGTGAGGGGGCGGAGCTGCCATCTTCTATCTTCTCTTCTATTGTGGCGATGTCGATCAAGCTCGATACCTTGCTGGGGCTTTTCAGTATCGGCAAGATCCCGACCGGCTCCAAAGATCCATTTGCGCTGAGACGGGCTGTAAACGGTATCGTGCGGATCGTGACGGCATATGATCTCTCTTTTGATATGGATGAAGTGATTGCGTTGCTCAAAGAGAGCTATGCTTCGTTTGATGTGGAAAAACTGCAAGCGTTTATCATCGAGCGCATCAACAAATCACTTGATGCCAATCCCTCTGTGATCGCTTCTGTGCTGGCTTCCGGTGAACGGGATATCAATGAGATCGCCAAAAAAGTATCTGCACTCAACAGCATCGTGGGAAATGATGCTTTTAAAGAGCAGTTTGTGACCTTCAAGCGCGTAGCGAATATCTCCAAAGAGGTTGATCTTGACGGTGTGCTGGTGATCGATACTGCTTTGTTCACTGAAGATGCCGAGGTATCACTATATAATGCGTACGAAAAGACGGTCAATACCAGATATACTGACTACAAAAGCAGACTTGAGGCGCTTTTTGCGCTCAAAGAGACGCTTGACCGCTATTTTGATAAAGTCTTGGTCAATACAGACAGACAGGAGCTTAGAGTTAACCGTCAAAATATGATTGCGTCAGTTTATAGAAGTTTCAAGGAGATCGCCGATATCAAAGAGATCTCTATTTGATCAGCTCTTGCAAAGGACTTTGAGTGACGGATAATACTTATGATACTATCGTCATCGGTGCGGGTATAGCAGGCGCATCAACCGCCTATTTTCTGCGTCAAAAAGGACAAAGAGTGCTTGTCGTCGATCGTGACGGCATCGCAAGCGGGGGCTCCGGAGCTGCCGGAGCCTTTATCTCCCCCAAGGTCGGCAAAGGCGGATCACTGCAGCAGCTTACCAATGAAGCTTTTGCTTTTGCAGTTCGTTTTTATCTCGACCGTTTTCCGACTCTTTTTCATCAGACAGGTGTCATTCGTATCCCCAGAGATGAAAAAGATGCAGAACAATTTACTGTTTATGAGCCATACAATCAAAACAATTATACCAGGATCGACCCTGAAACTGCCCGAAAGCAGGGGGTAAAATTGCCTTATGAGAGTTTTTTGTTTGATGAAGCCGGCGCGTGCGATGCGCCACAGCTTTGCGAGGCGCTTTTGGATGGTATAGATATTGCCAGGCTCGAAGTAGCAAGTATTGAGCAAACCCCAGTTGGCTGGGAAACAGATGGTTGCAAAGCAAAAAATATAGTACTCGCCACAGGCTATAAAAACAGCCTGTTTGATATGAGATATATGGGCGTACACGGCAGATGGGGCAATAGAGGTGATTTTGTCTCAGCTCTGCCGCTAGCAGTGAGCATGCATCAGTCGATGTCAATCTCGGCAAATATTGACGGCATCATCAGACTCGGCGCAACATATGAGCTTCAGATCAAGGAGCCAACTGCTTGCGATGATAAACAAGCGCTTGGCTTGCGGGAACTTGCAGGCAGATCGGTCGATACGACGGATTTCGAGCTTTCCCAAACATATTGCGGTATGCGCTCAGGAAGCAAGGATTATGCCCCGCTGACCGGCAAAGTAGTCGATGTGCCGTGGATGCTCGAACAGCATCCTAATCTCTCCAAAGGCGCCAGAGCGCCTCTGAAATATATTGACAATCTCTATATTTGCAACGGTCTGGGAGGCAGAGGGTTTGTCATGGCTCCGTACCTGGCCAACACATTGGCTTCGCACATCATCCAAGGCTCCCCTCTTGATAGCAGAGCTGATCCGGATAGGCTTTTTTTGAAGTGGTGCAGAAGGGAGCTATGATGAGGATTGTTGTGTCATTGCGTACCTTGACACAACAATCCGCAAGAGCAGATTCCAAATCAAGTTCGGAATGACTATCCCAGCCCCGTCGTTGATTGTTTATATTCGCTTTTATAAAACAGTAGTGAAAAGAAAAAGAATGAGATTGTTTTTGCTTCATGTTCAGATCCTGAAATGAGTTCTGGACGATGGCAGTATTTGACTCTTCTGTTATCCGTTCATACTTCGACAAGTTCAGTACGAACAGAAGGCTATATCACCAATGACTATTTACTATTTTGTGGATCCCGTGTCAAGCACGAGGATGATGGAAACCGTTCGCCCTCAATATTTGGATAGCCACACGGGGTTACCGCTACCCCACAAGCCACCGGTCGCCAATCACTGCCACTCCGGTTTATCTGTGATATGCGGGAATCCATCAAGAAGCTCTTGAGGCTGGAAGTTGGGTTTATACGCAAAAGCTTTGCACCCTTCTACCCAATAGCCCAGATATACCCACTTCAGCCCCAGAATATTGGCAAGATTGATCTGATAGAGCAAAGAGTAGGTACCTAAAGATAGCGATGCATAGTCCGGATCATAATAGAAGTAGATCGAACTGATGCCGTCCTCCAAAACATCGATCAGATCGACTCCGATGAGTTTGTTGTCTTTGATATAGAGGATCTCTTTGCCAAAGTCATGGGCGCCGTCGACGAAATTTTCGCAATATTCTCTTTGCGAAATCTTCCGATATTTCCATTGATCTTTTTCTTGTTTGTGGAGATGGTATCGGTCGTAAAGTTCCAGATGTGCTTTGGTGACGGTAGGTTTTTGGATGATGATCTTCGTCTCTCGGTTGCGTTTGATAGCGCGGCGCTGGGATTTGGTATAGTGGTAATGATCGACATCTATCCGCAGACTTTTGCACGCATTGCAATCTCGGCAGATCGGATGAAAGTAGTACTTCCCGAAACGCCTCCATCCTCGCTGGATCACTGCCGTAGAAAATGCCTCGCTTGCCTGCTGCACATACTTGTAGCTCATGCGCACACTTTGACCAGGCAGATAGGCGCAAGGATAGTCAAGCATAGAAAAATCGGTTGATGGCGGATTGAGCAGATTTTCTTTTTCGTTCATAACCGCGATTCTACCGAAATTTGATAAAATATGATATATAAATTTTGATATTGGAGTGTTATGTTTCTTTATCAGCCAAGCAGCGGTTATCATTACAATAGCGATTCGATCTTTTTGTATGACTTTATCACCTTGTTCAAACCCAAAGGGAGACTTTTGGATGTGGGATGCGGAGTAGGTATCGTGTCGCTGTTGCTGAGCCGTGATTTTGCTCTGCAAACATCCATTATCGACAAGCAAGAGACTATGCTCGAGTACGCCAAGCGAAATTTCGCGCTCAACCGTCTCGAAGTTGACTCCTTTTTGGGCGATTTTCTATCATTCCAGAGTGGTGAGCCTTTTGATATAATTGTATCAAATCCCCCTTTTTATGACAGTGCGGTGATGCAAAGCGCGCAAACCTCGCTCAATATCGCCCGCTATGCGCATCATCTACCGCTGGATGCTTTTGTGGCTAAGGTCAGAAGGATACTAAAGCCGAAGGGATGGTTTGTCTTTTGCTATGATGCCAAGCAGATCGATCATCTGCTGACCGCATTGAAAACAAACGGTCTAAATCCGGAGGTTATCCGTTTTGTTCATGCGAAGATAGACAGAGAGTCCAAATTGGTGTTTGTCGCTGCGCGGGCAAATTCAAAATCGATGACACGGGTCAGAGCTCCGCTGATCGTTTTTGATGAGCATGACAACTATAATGCAGAGGCGGTGCAAGCTTTCAGAAGAGCTAAAACGCATAGCATCAAAGCAGAACCATAAGGAGCATACAAGTTTGGATTGGATAAAACAGGAAGGATATAGCTATGGATTTGATCCGTCTGTGTGTGCATCGTGTGGCGGACATTGCTGTACCGGCGAGAGCGGATATATCTGGGTGAAATATGAGGAAATCGAAGCAATCGCGCAATTTTTAGAACTTAGTATCGAAGATTTCGCTACAATATATATCAAAAAAGTCAAACATCGCTATAGCCTGATGGAGTATTACAGAGTCAAAGAGGATGATAATGCGTGTATTTTTTTTGATGATCAGCTAAAGCGTTGTTCGATCTATCCGGTGCGGCCTCTCCAGTGTCGCACATTTCCCTTTTGGGATCAGTTTAAAAATGACATAAAAGAGGTACAAAAAGAGTGTCCAGGAATTATAACAAATTATTTGCAGCAGTAGTATCACTGATCGCTGCCAGCGCTTTTTCGGCTCCGCAGACCTTGCCGCAAGAGCCTCAAACCATTCCTGTCGCGAAAGTAAAAAAAGTACAACCGCTAAGTATAGACGGTGTAAGTGAAGATGAGTGGGTGATGCAGGCGATCTGGCATGAGGAGCAGAGTGATTTCGTGCAAAGCGGGAAGATCTACAGCAAACTCTATGCGGCTACTCAAAAAAAAGAGTACCTTTTCAAAGAGGTAAGCAGCAGCATCTACGGCAAAACCGATACAAGAAAGGCGCTTAATAGGCTCAAAGAGTGGAATAAAGCCAATCCGAATGACCTCGCGGGCCAAAGACTGCTTTTGGCGCTATATCTGCATGAAAAAGCTTATGGCGAGGCTGAGAAGATCGGAGTCGGTCTGATACAAAAATCCGACAATGTATCCGATCTGGAGTTGGCAGCCAATCCATATCTGCTGCAAGGCAACTACCAAAAAGGGGTAGATCTGCTCAATAAACTATACAAAAAAACAAAAGATGAGAGGGTTTTGCTGCGTATCGCAGCTATCATGACACAATATATGAAGCAACGACAACAGGCAATCCAGCTGCTTGAGACGCATAGGCGTATCGCGGATGCTTCTCCTGAGCTTTACAAGATGCTTATAGATCTTTATGTTCAAGATGAGAAGCTAGACAAAATCCTCAAAACTTACATTGCGTTGTATGAGGAGGAGCCGGAGGCGGAATATGCGCAGAAGATCATTGAAATCTATATCTACAATCGTGATTTCAAGGGAGCGATAGCTTTTCTTGAGAAGTATCCGTCTGATGATCTTATGCTTTATGAGTTGTATAAAAAAGAGAAGTATTTCAAAAAGGCGAGTCAGCTGGTCGAAAAGTTTTACAAGAAAGACAACGATCCAAAATGGCTGGCAGAGAAGGCGATATTGACCTACGAAGCGGCAATCGACAAAAATGACAAGAAGATGCTACAAGAGATAGTTTCTCTGTTTGAACAAGCTATCGCGGAAGGTGAAGATGACAGCAACTATCTTAATTACTACGGCTATACCCTCATAGATAAAAGTATAGATATTGACAAAGGGATCAAAATCGTCCAAAAATCACTTGAGCAGCAACCAGACAACAGCTACTATCTGGACTCCCTGGCGTGGGGGTATTTCAAGAAGGGCGAATGCAAAAAAGCATACAAGATCATGAAGCAGGTAGTTGACAAAGAGGGGCTTAGTGAGCCTGAGATCAAAGAGCACTGGGACAAGATCAGAGAGTGTATCAAGCCGCTCAATATAGGGCAAAGGATATAGATGGCACAGATACTTGACGAGATCATCAAAAAAACAAAATATGATCTAGAAAAACGCAAAAAGGATTTTCCGATGGAGTGGCTTGGGCGCTCTCTGGCGTACAATCCGTTTATCCCCAAGGATGTCTGCTCGGCGCTGAGATCGACTGCTGATAATCCATATCGCATTATTGCTGAGGTCAAAAAAGCCAGTCCCAGCAAAGGTGTCATCAGGGAAGATTTTGATCCTATGTTGATCGCGCAACACTATACCAGTGGCGGCGCAGATGCTATCTCGGTCCTCACTGAACCGCATTTTTTCCAAGGAGACAAAGAATATCTAGGCATGATCAGACGATATGTCAATGTGCCATTGCTCCGAAAAGATTTTATCATCGACAAATATCAGCTGGTCGAAGCATTGGCTTATGGGGCGGATTTTGTGCTGCTGATCGCCAAAGTGCTGAGTCGCAAGGAGCTCAAAGAGCTTTATGAGTACAGTATCCATCTGGGTTTGGAAGTGCTGGTAGAGGTGCATGACAAGAGCGATCTGATCAAAGCGATGTTTGCGGGGGCTACGATCATCGGGATCAACCATCGCAACCTTGAAACATTCGAGATGGATATGAGCCTTACCCAAAAGCTGATACCTCTTATCCCAAACGGCAAGATTATCGTAGCTGAAAGCGGTATCACAGATCATGAAACGGTTGTTGAGCTGAGCCGTATCGGCGCGGATGCTTTTCTGGTCGGAGAGCATTTCATGCGTCAAGATGATATTACAGAAGCTGTCAGGAGCTTGAAGTACGGGAAATAATAGGGTTTGCCAAAGGATTGAAATTACCTTTTTGCACTGAGCATGCTGAAGCATAAGTGGAGTACACACCATCCTAAATTTCTCGAATTACCTTTTGGCAGTCCTTCGAAATGTATCAAAACCCCTCTACTTCAAGCATCAGTATTGCTTAGACAAACCCTACTGCATAATCCGGGTTTTTCTCTATATAGTTTATAATTCTTCGTTCAAAAGAGTCCTCTCCTCTTTGGTTTCA
>DYNJ01000052.1 GCA_020721085.1 Sulfurovum sp.
TGCTTCTGAAGGTCAACTCTAAATCTGATTATATCAAAATTAACGGGGTATCCATATAATATTTGGATTTATTTTGCGGTGTGATCAGATCACTTGCCGTTCACTGTCATCATCGCGAACGAAACGAAGCAATCTATCCATCGATAAGTGTCACCTGAGCGACGAATAGCAGCTAGATTTTGAGCATATGTCGCAAAAATCTAGCGCCGCGGTTCGGGAGAGGATGACAGCGGAGTTGATCCCATGCCACGACACGAGATGACGAGCAGGAGTATCCTGAAACAAGTTCAGGATGACAGTGTTTGCCAAACAATAGAAATATTATTCTACTTCTGCATCGATGACATCGTCATCATCAGCTTTTTTGCCGGCACCTTGCGCGCCGCCCTGCTCTTTGGCATAGACAGCTTCTGCCAGCTTATGGCTCTTTTCGGTCAACTCTTTGACTTTTTTCTCGATCTGATCTTTGGTTGCCGCATCATCTTTGAGAAGGGTCTCAAGTTCGCTGATCGACTTTTCGATATTGGCTTTTTCGCCCGTGTCGAAATTATCACCCAGATCACTCATAGACTTTTTAGTCTGATGGATCAGTGCGTCAGCTTGGTTTTTGACATCTACCAATGCTTTTCTCGTCTCATCCTCTGCTTTGTGCGCTTCTGCATCCTGCACCATTCTCTTGATCTCTTCATCGCTTAATCCCGAAGATCCGGTGATCTTGATCTCTTGAGATTTTCCTGTACCTTTGTCTTTTGCGCCGACAGTCAAGATACCGTTGGCATCGATGTCAAATGTCACTTCGATCTGCGGTACGCCTCTGGGTGCAGCGGGAATATCTCTAAGCTCAAACATACCAAGCGACTTGTTGTCTTTGGCGAAATCACGCTCACCTTGGAGGACATGGATACTGACCGCCGGCTGATTGTCCTCTGCTGTGGAGAAGACTTGTGATTTCTTTGCAGGGATAGTCGTCCCTTTTTCGATCACCTTGGTAGTCACACCGCCAAGTGTTTCGATACCGAGACTCAAAGGTGTTACATCGAGCAAAAGTACATCTTTGACATCACCGGCAAGTACACCGCCTTGGATCGCGGCGCCAAGAGCTACAACCTCATCAGGATTGACGGACTTGTTGAGATCTTTACCGAAAAACTTCTTGACCTCATCTTGTACCAAAGGTACCCTTGTAGATCCGCCGACCATCACGATCTCTTTGATATCGCCTTTGCCCAAACCTGCATCTTTCAATACTGAAGCTATCGTAGTAATTGTATTGGCAACAAGATCAGAGATCAAGGATTCAAATTTGGCTCTGGTAATTTTGCGTACCAAGTGCTTGGGTCCTGTGGCGTCAGCCGTGATAAATGGCAGATTGATCTCCGTTTCCGTAGCGCTTGAAAGCTCTTTTTTGGCTGATTCTGCGGCATCTTTGAGTCTTTGGAGCGCCATTATGTCTTTTTTGATATCTACGCCTGTCTCATTCTTGAACTCATTAGCCACATAATCGATCACTCTGTTGTCGAAGTCATCACCGCCCAAGAAAGCGTCACCACCTGTGGACATAACCTCAACTACGCCGTCACCGGTCTCCAAGACTGTCACATCGAATGTTCCGCCGCCAAGGTCATAGACGACGATCTGCTCCGCATTTTTCTTGTCCAATCCATATGAGAGCGCTGCAGAAGTAGGCTCATTGATGATCCTCAGGACATTCAATCCCGCGATCGTTCCGGCTTCTTTGGTCGCCTTCCTTTGCGCATCATTGAAATATGCCGGTACCGTGATGACTGCGTCTGTCACCGTCTCGCCCAGATAAGCTTCTGCGTCTTCTTTGAGCTTTATCAATATCTTCGCAGAAACCTCCTGAGGAGTGTAGGTCTTGCCGGCAACCTCGATCGCGCACGCTCCGCTTCTGTCTATGATATGGTACGGGAGTCTCTCTTTTGCCTCTTTGGCTTTCTCCTCGTCACACATCAATCCCATAATTCTTTTGATCGAATAGATCGTTTTTTCCGGATTGGTGACCGCCTGTCTTTTGGCTGAGTCCCCTACCAGAACTTCGCCCTTATCTGTATATGCCACTATAGAAGGCGTAGTATTTTTGCCCTCTTTGTTGGCGATGATAGCTGCTTCACCGCTGGTGAATACTGCCATAGCTGAGTTTGTTGTTCCCAAATCAATTCCTAAAACTTTTCCCACTTTTAATCCTTTTTTATTTTTATTTTTTCGTACTGACGATAGAAGGCCGCAAGACCCTATCTTTGATCGTATAACCCTTTTGCATCACCTGTACGATCTCTCCGCTTTGGTGCGCGTCACTCTCAACCTGCATGATCGCTTGATGCAGATTAGGGTCAAAAAGACCTTCACAGATGATCTCTTTGATATAGTTCTTCTCAAGTATTTTTTTGAGCTGCCCGTAAGTCAGAAAAACACCTTCTTTCATCTTTGCAAGCACTTCGGCCGCATCGCCCTCTTGTGCCGTTTCTATAGAAGCCAACGCCTGCTCGAATGAATCTATTACTGACAAAATATCTTTTGCGAAACCTTCATTGGCATAGCTTACCGCTGAGGATTTATCTTTCTCAAGTCTCTTTTTTGTATTTTCAAAATCAGCATACGCACGAAAATATTTATCTTTCCATTCATCCGCATCCTGCCTTGCTTCTTGCAACAAAGCGCTATCTGTTATATCTGCGCCCACCTGCGCTTCATCATAGCCTTGCTCTGTGATCTCTTCGCTTGTGAGTTCTTCGTCTCTTTGACCGCTCATCAAATCACCTCCTTTTTCTTTTTGCAACATAATATAAACATCAATTTCTTAAATGTTTGGCAAATTATACAACATTGAGTAAGTATTGTCAAGTATAAGTTTAATATTTTTATAAAAGATAGTTTAGTGTATATCACTAAACTTTAAAATAGAGACGATAAACTCTTCTGTGTATGGTATTATAGATTATTGATTGGAAGATAAATATGAATTTTAAAACAGGTGAATTTAGTAGGGTTAAACTGCCAAAAAGGCAGTTTGAGGTTTAGTTTCTGATCCCAAGATCAGTTTTGATAGCATTAAATCGTGCGAAATCAACTCTTTTGAGATAACGCATCAATCTTCTTCTTTGTCCGACAAGCTTCAAAAGACCAAGTCTGGAAGAGTGGTCTTTGTTGTTTGTCTTTAGATGTCCAGTGAGGTAGTTGATCCTCTCTGTGAGCAGTGCGATCTGCACTTCTGAAGAACCTGTATCGTGTTCACCTCTTGCGTATTTAGCAATAATCTCTTGCTTTTTTGCCTTATCCAAAGCCATAATGACCTCCTGATCGGTAATAAATTTTCTATTGGGCAGATATACCCAACTGGAATTGGAACCGCAATAATACCATAAAAAGATAAAAAAAGTATGAGGTTGATACTATCTGTCATACTGAATTTATTCGGGCATCTCATTCATCTCTTTATATCCCGAAACAAGTTCAGGATGACAGTGTCGGTTCAGGGTGACGGTATATGCGAAAGTTGAATGATTCACTTGCATTATTAAGTAAATAAGAGTAAAATAGTCCCAATTATTAAAAGGAGTGTCCAATGCTGTTGACACGGGCGAGCGAGTATGCGCTGCTATCTTTAGACAAGATCAGAAAATCTGACAAACCAATGGGTGCGGAGCAGTTGGCAACAGAACTCAATATTCCCAAAAGTTTTCTTGCCAAAATCCTCCAAGGACTTGCCAGGGAGGGAATTTTGGATTCCAAAAAAGGGGCGCATGGAGGATTTGTATTGACTCAAGAGTTCGAAGGCATCACGCTTTATAGCATCATCACTGCGGCAGAAGGCAAATCACCTGCCGTCTTTGACTGTACCCAATACGCAGGCACATGTCCCAACGGCGCGATCGGCAACTGCTCAATCTCTCCGTTTCTAAATCAATTCCAGATCAAAATAGACGATTTTCTAAAACACTTAACGCTCAAGGAGATACTATGATGCCAAACTTATACCACCTCTCCCATATCGATCTTGACGGATATGGCTGCCAATACTTGACAAGCCGGTGCTTCGATGCGTATAGCTGCTATAATGCCAACTATGGGCCTGAGGTAAAAGCCCGACTCGAAGAGATCGTAGAGATGATCGAGAACGACAGGCTGCTGGGTGATAATGCATTCTCCCCGCTGATCTTGATCACAGATCTCAATCTTACTGCCAAAGAGGCCGGCTGGATCGAGAAAGAGGCGGTACGCATCAGTGCCAAACTCCAGCTTTTAGATCACCATGCCTCAGGAGCACAAGCCGCAGAACGGTTTGCCTGGTATAAACTGGACACGACACAATCTGCGACACAGATCACCTATCGTTGGCTCAAGCAGCATTATGGTTTTGATCCTGAAGATAGAATGTCGATGATCGTCAAAGCGATCAATGCGATCGATATCTGGGTTGACAATGATGGGCTTTTTGAGTTTGGAAAAGTCTGCCTAGGGATGATCTCCGGAGCTAAAGAGATCAACCGTATCTTGTTTCCGCATGAGGACAGGGCATTTAAGTTCGCGCTTTTGGATGCAGCCCAAAAGATCGTCAGCGAAGGCGCAAATGCGCCAATCACCCTTGATGACGACCTCCATAAGATCAAAAAAGAGTTTTTCAGACAAGAGATGAACGACACTAAAGACAATTTAGTCGCTTCATTCGTCACCGATCTGCTCACTCAAGATCAAGATCGCCTCACTATCACCTATTTAGGCAAAAAAGGCATTCTCGGCTACAATGTAGGAAGCAGTTCGGTGATCGGCAACGCATTCCTTGTGAGCAATCCAGAGTATGATTTTTATATGGATATTAACTATCGGGGACACTTTTCTCTGCGAAGCAATAACAAAATGGATGTTTCTTTGATGGCGGCAGCGATCGGCAACGGCGGAGGACACCCAAATGCCAGCGGAGGAAAGATAGAAAACTACAAAGACTCTTTTGTCTATAACGATATCAGAAACTTCGTACAAAACCATATCAACGAAATGACCGCTTAGTCCCATACTACACGCCTGCTACACGCATATCTGCTAAACTTAAGCTTACAATATTGGAGCCTTAGATGAACAGATACATACGCTTAGGAGAAAAAGTAGAGGGGTATGATATTCCCGTACTCAACGAAAGAGAAGCCAGAGGTGCTGCCGGAATTTTATTTGCCTTGGGGGCATTTTCATTTTTTTATGCCTACTTTATGCATGATTTTGGGTTCACCAAAATTTTTGTGACATATTTCATGATCGATTTTTTTATTCGTGTAGTCTTGAATCCTAGTCTTGCGCCGAGCATGATCCTCGCACGGCTCTTTATCAAAGATCAAAAACCGGAATATGTCGGCGCACCGCAAAAACGATGGGCATGGAGCATAGGTCTGATCTTGGCGGTGACCATGTTCTTGATCATTGTGGTATTTGAATGGATGACGCCTATCAAGATAGTGATCTGTATCTTATGTTTGATTTTGTTATTTTCAGAAGCCGCCTTTGGCATCTGTATCGGTTGCAAACTCTACCATGCTTTCCACCAAACGACACGCTACTGCCCCGGTGATAGCTGTACTCTAAAAAAACAAGATGAGATCCAGAAGATATCCCCGCTTCAAGCTATTATCCTTGCTCTATCTATTATTCTCATCACAGGCATCACTTATCGTTCACTCATTCCTGATACCAGCTTCATACCGGCAATAGGCAAATGCAGTACCGGCAAGTGCGGAACAGGCAAGTGCGGAACAGGAGAATAAGAGAGAAAATAAAGGGCGCTTCTAAAAAACCATTATAGTATAATTCATGGAAATAATTTATATCCTGTATTTAAAATCAAAGGTTAATTTATGAATTTTAAACAATTAAATAATTATCTGCTTTCAAAAAAAGGAGCAGCTTGCGATTATCCTTTTGATGAAACAACGAGAGTTTATAGAGTCATGGATAAAATGTTTGCACTTATTGGAGATGATAAAGAGCCTTTATCAATCAATCTAAAATGCAATCCTTTATATGCGCTAGAGCTTCGGTCTCTCTATCCATATATCAAGTCCGGCTATCATATGAACAAAAAACACTGGAATACAGTTACGATAAACAAAGATATCGATGATGAGTTATTGCAAGAGCTCATAGACCACTCCTATGAGTTGGTCGTTTCCAAATTGACCAAAAAACAAAGAGAAAAAATTCAATATAACTCCTAAATCTCCCATTCATACAATGATCTGCTGACGGCATTTAAGCCGCTTTCTCTTTGCATTAAAAACCGATCGACCTCTCTGGCGCACTCTCTGCCTTCAAAGATCG
Organism: Sulfurovum sp.; assembly: GCA_020721085.1. Taxonomy (GTDB): domain Bacteria; phylum Campylobacterota; class Campylobacteria; order Campylobacterales; family Sulfurovaceae; genus SZUA-451. The sequence goes on from DYNJ01000052.1 coordinate 6,325, forward strand.
CCCAAACCACCAGAGACTGCCCTCTTCTCGCATCGCCTGCGGCAAAGATGCGTGGATTTGCGGTTTGGTATCGTGAAGTTTTGATATTGCTCCTCTCGTCAGTCTCCAATCCGGCATCTTTGATCACGCACTCCTGCTCAGGTCCCAAAAAACCCATCGCAAGAAGCACCAGATCAGCATTGATCACAAATTCACTACCCCCAATCTCCTCAAATCCTCGCCCTTTCCACTCTATCTTGACACAATTTACCCCTTTGACCGTGCCGTTTTCGTCCTTGATGAATGACTTGGAAAGCACATCAAAATCAAGCACGCACCCTTCGGCCTGTGAGCTTGAGAGCTTGAACAGCCGCGGATAGGTCGGCCACGGCATAGCATCTGTTCTCTCAAGAGGCGGTTTGGAAAGAAGCTCTATCTGTGTGACCGATGATGCTTTTTGCCTGATCGATGTACCCACGCAGTCGCTGCCGGTATCACCGCCGCCGATCACCAATACATTTTTGCCCGTTGCGGAGATCCTATCATCCGCTCCTATAGATTCTCCCTCAAGCACGCAGTTGTGCTGTCCCAAAAACTCCATTGCAAAATGAATACCCTTGGCATCTCTGTGCGGTATCGGCAAATCGCGCGGCAAACCTGCGCCGATACACAGCACAACCGCATCATGCTCTTTTTGGAGCTGTTGCAACGAGATAGCAACACCGATATTGGCTTCGGTCACAAATACGATCCCCTCACTCTTCATCATATCAACTCTTCTTTGGACGACCTTTTGTTTGTCAAGTTTAAAGTTAGGGATACCATACCTGAGCAGCCCTCCGACTCTTTTGGCTTTTTCATAGACTGTGACAGAGTGACCGGCTTTGTTGAGCTGGTCTGCCGCTGCAAGCCCCGCCGGTCCGCTGCCCACAACTGCCACTTTTTTGCCGGTTCGGCTGATGATGTCGAGAGGTTTCATCCACCCTTTTTCGTACGCTTTTTCTATGATCGAGTATTCGATATTTTTGATCGTTACCGGCTTTTCATTGATCCCCAGCACACACGCCATCTCACAGGGCGCAGGACAGACGCGTCCGGTAAATTCCGGAAAGTTGTTGGTACTCATGAGCGTCCTAAAAGCGCTCTCCCACCTGTCATTATAAACTTGATCATTGAACTGTGGGATGATATTGCCGATAGGGCATCCGTACGAACTGTGACAAAACGGCACCCCGCAATCCATGCATCGCGCCGCCTGTTCGGAGATGCTTTTGGGGGACAGAGGCACCATAAATTCATCGGAGTGGGTAATCCTTTGTGCTGCCGGCTGATAGGCTACATCTTCTCTTTTATACTCTTTAAATCCTGTTATTTTTCCCATAGCCTATCCTTGCGCCTTCGTCTGCTCTAAGACCTTTTTATAATCTTTTGGCATTATTTTAATGAACCTATCTTGCGTATCGTCCCAATTTTCAAGTATCTCTTTTGCATTGACGCTATTCGTATAGCGCGCATATCGTGCGATCATCTCTTTGACTGTTTCGCTTTCGGCATGATCTTCTATGGACTCGAGATATACCATCTCTTTGTTGATTCTGGAGCCCAAAACGCTGTTTTTATCATAAATATATGCGATACCGCCGCTCATCCCTGCAGCGAAGTTTTTGCCAATCTCGCCGAGTATCACTACAAGCCCGCCTGTCATATATTCGCAACCGTGATCGCCAACCGCTTCTATGACGACAGAAGCGCCTGAGTTTCTGACACCAAACCGCTCTCCTGCGAGTCCGTAGATATAGGCTTCACCGCTGGTAGCGCCATAAAATGCGACATTTCCGATGATTACATTGCTCTGCGGATCAAACGAGGATCGCATGGGCGGATAAATGATCAGCTTGCCCCCGCACAGCCCTTTTCCGACATAATCGTTCGCATCTCCCTCGATCTCGAATGTGATACCTTTTGCCAAAAATGCTCCAAAACTCTGCCCTCCGCTGCCAACGGCTTTGAAGTGTATCGTATCTTCAGGCAATCCTGTTTCACCGTATTTTTTGGTCACTTCAGTTGAGAGCATCGTGCCTACGGTTCTGTGAATATTTCTGATTTTGATCTCTTTATAAAACGGCGATCCTTTGGCGATAGCCTCTTTTGCCATATCCAAAAGCTCGTTGTCAAGCGCTGATTCGAGTCCATGGTCTTGAGATGACGAACAATACTGCGTATCTGATGAGCGCAGATGGACAGAATGAAGCAGTCTGTCCATCTTGAGATGTTTTGCTTTTGGGTGGTAGATATCTTTTTTCGGCACAAGTTTATCAACTCGCCCTATCATCTCATTGACTGTTCTAAATCCAAGTTCTGCCATGATCTCACGGAGCTCCATCGCCAAAAATGTGATGAAGCTGATGATATGTTCGGGCTTACCTCTATATTTGTCTCTAAGCTCTTTGTCTTGTGTGGCAATACCGACAGGACAGGTATTGAGATGACATTTGCGCATCATAATACACCCCTCTACGATCAGCGCACCGGTAGCCACCCCCCACTCTTCTGCTCCGAGTAAAGCTGCGATCGCAATATCTCTTCCTGTTTTGAGCTGACCGTCAGTTTGCAGCACAATGCGTGAGCGTAAACCGTTTTTGACCAAAGTCTGATGCGCTTCACTGAGTCCCAGCTCCCACGGAAGCCCTGCATGTTTGATGGAGGTCTGAGGAGAAGCGCCCGTACCGCCGTCATAGCCTGATATCAAGATCACATCAGAATGAGCTTTGGCAACACCCGCCGCGACAGTCCCTACGCCCACTTCGGAGACCAGCTTGACGCTGATGCGTGCCTCTTTGTTGGCATTTTTGAGGTCATGGATCAGCTGCTTGAGGTCTTCGATAGAGTAGATATCATGGTGCGGCGGCGGGGAGATGAGCCCGACGCCTGGGGTGGAGTGGCGTGTTTTGCCGATGACATCATCAACCTTATGCCCCGGAAGCTGTCCGCCTTCGCCCGGCTTGGCTCCTTGCGCCATTTTGATCTGGATCTCTTTGGCGTGGATCAGATAGTTCAAAGTGACTCCGAACCGTCCGCTTGCTACCTGTTTGATTGCCGAACAGGCATTGTCGCCATTGGCAAAAGGGACAAATCTTTGCGGATCTTCGCCCCCTTCGCCGGTATTGCTCTTGGCTCCTATCGCATTCATAGCGATTGCCAAAGTCTGGTGCGCTTCAAGCGAGATCGAGCCATAGCTCATCGCTCCGGTGGCAAACCGTGTGCGTATCGACTCAATGCCTTCAACCTCCTCTATCGAAATAGGCTCTTTGTCGGCAAAATCGAGCAATCCTCTGAGAGTAAGCAATTTGCTTTGTTGATTGTCAACGGAGCCTGTGTACTGCTTGAACAGTTTATAGTCATTGGACCTTGTAGATTGCTGAAGCATAAAAATATTTTCAGGAGTGTATTGGTGGGCTTCACCGCGCTGTCTATAGGCATAAATACCTCCGAGATCCAAATCACCGGTCTCGGCAGATATGTCACCGAAAGCGACCCTGTGACAGATGAGTGTCTCCTCTTCTATCTCATCTATCCCGATGCCGCCCAGTCTGCTTGGCGTGCCCGTAAAGTAGCATTCGACCAACTCATCACCCAAACCAACCGCTTCAAATATTTGTGCGCCCGTGTAGGATTGGATAGTAGAGATCCCCATCTTGGACATGATCTTCAAAATCCCTTTGCTGATTGCATAGATATAGTTGCGTGTCGCCTCTTCGTGGCTAATTTCACTCAAAATGAGCTCTTTTTTACGCAAATCTTCGATAGTTTCAAACGCAAGATACGGATTGATCGCATTCGCGCCGTATCCGATCAAGGTCGCGAAATGGTGTATCTCTCTGGCATCACCGCACTCCACAATAATACCGCAATGCGTCCTTGCCCCTTTTCTGACAAGATGATGATGCACGGCGCTTGTAGCGAGAAGCGACGGGATAGCAGCATAATGCTTGTTTATGCCTCTTGTAGACAGGATGATGACTTGACAATCATCTTCAACGGCTTTTTGTGCCTGCTCCTGGATCTCGTCAAGCCGTTTTTGCATCGCGCCGGGCTGGTTGGCATGGAACAAAAGCTCCATAGTGACAGCTTTAAATCCAAATTCATTGACGCCCCTTAGCTTTTCGAGCTGCACATTTGTCAATATAGGCTGGGGCAGTTCGATAAATTTGCTATTTTTTCTATTTTGCTCGAACAGGTTTCCTTGTCTGCCGATAAAACTCGTGAGTGACATCACGCTCTCTTCTCTGATAGGGTCGATCGGGGGGTTAGTCACCTGCGCAAAAAGCTGATGAAAGTAGTTAAATAGATTTACTGCCTTATTGGACAGTACCGACAATGCGGCATCATTGCCCATAGATCCCGTCGCTTCATACGCCTGCGTTACCATAGGAGTGAGGACAATTTTGAGATCTTCCCCGGTATAACCATAACATTTTTGCTGCCTAAGGATAGTATTGCGGTTGGGCTGTTTCACTTCAGAGTTTAACGGCAAAGCATCAAGCTCTATCTTTTGATCATCAAGCCACTCCCTGTACGGATGAGCCGACGCTATGGCTGTTTTAATCTCGCTATCAGGGATAATCCTGCCCTCTTCGAGATCAGCCAAAAACATTTTTCCGGGCTGAAGCCGCCCTTTGAGCAGGATATCTTCAGGTGCAAATTCAAGCGCTCCCTGCTCTGATGCCATCACCAAAATATCATCTTTGGTCAAACAGTAACGCGAAGGTCTCAGCCCGTTGCGATCAAGTGTGGCACCGATAAACTTCCCGTCGGTAAATGCGATAGATGCGGGTCCGTCCCACGGCTCCATCACAGTGGCATGGTATTCATAAAATGCCCTGATAGTCTCATCCCTCTCTTTGTCTTTCTCCCACGCCTCGGGGATCATCATCATCATGACATGAGGCAGACTCCTTCCAGCCAAAGTCAAAAGCTCGACCACATTATCCAAAATCGAAGAGTCTGAACCCTTCTTTTCGTTGATCAGATAAGGATAGATTTTGTCCAGATCCTCAGCACTGAAAAGCTCTGAATGGATCAGAGACTGCCTGGCTCTCATCCAGTTGATATTGCCCCTGAGCGTATTAATCTCACCGTTATGTGCCAGATAGCGGAATGGCTGCGCCAAAGGCCATGACGGGAAGGTATTGGTAGAAAAACGGCTGTGCACAAGGGCTATTGCGGAGTGGAAATCTGCATCGTTTAGATCTTGAAAATACCCTAAAAGCTGATTTGTAATGAGCTGACCTTTATACAACAGCGTTTTATAAGAGAGTGACGGCATATAAAAATACTCGCTACCTCTTGTATCTGATCTGCCGACTTGAGTATGAATATGCTTTCTGGCCACATAAAGCTTGCGTTCAAAACTCTCAGCATCTGCGATATGCGCCGGTCTTTTGATAAAAATATGATAGATGTATGGCTCTGTTGCTTTGACGCTATTGCCAAGTGTGCCATTGTCTGTCGGCACACGCCTCCATCCCAAAAATTCGAGCCCTATCTCTTTGATACAAGCTTCGACGATAGTCTGGCACTCCATGGAGCCTTCGGGGTCTCTAGGGACAAACGCTACACCAACTCCGTAGCTTCCAAATTCAGGCAGATCAATATGCTGTAGTTTTGCAATTTTTCTG
>DYNJ01000053.1 GCA_020721085.1 Sulfurovum sp.
CGCCAAAAAGTTTTCTGAAACGGTTGCGCTCATAGCTTGTATCTTGATTGCTCTCATCGATGAAATATGGATAATGGTGACTTTGCAAATATTCCAAGAGCTCTTTTTTGGTGCAATGAAGCAGAGGGCGGATCAGCGTGTAGTTGCGATCGGGCTTGATCAAGCGAGTAGAAACGGGATCGATGCCTGCCAATTCCGAAACACCGGCCCCTCTGCAAAGACGCATCAAAAACCATTCAATCTGATCATTCAGCTGATGTGCTGTGATCAGTGTATCGTAGCCGTGTACAGTGATCAGAGATTCGAAAAAATCATACCGATATATACGCGCATTCGCCTCAAAATCACTTTTCCACTGAGGAGCCTTGACAGTATGCGCCTGCAGACTATATCGCTTTGCCAGAGATATTGCGTGCATCTCCTCATGATCGCTTTGTGCCCTAGTGGCATAATTGACTAAGGCTATATCAAAGTGGATATGGTGTTCTAGCAGCAGAAAAAAAAGCGCAGAGGAGTCGATACCTGCCGAAAATGCCAAGAGATTTTTGCCTTTGGCGAGGAGTGACAGGTGTTCGGCAGAAAGTGCAGACTGATCCGGCATGCTTCTTTACTCTGTCTCTTCGCCCAACAGAGTTGCCAATAGCCTATCTCCTGCAAGCTCAGTGATATGTGCTCTATAGACGGTACCGTAAGTGACCGGTAGATCAGATGTATCGTTGATGAGTATCTCTCCGTCTATATCCACCGCCCACGAAAGCGGCCTCGCGCTGAGCAGAAGGTCATGCTCTTCACTGTGCCCGTCTATCACAAGCGTTACGGTTTGGCCTACCATTTTTTCCAAAGAGGCGGAAGTGGCACGCACAGCAATATCACCTAGGATTTGCGCTCTTTTAGCTATGACCTTGGACGGGATCTGCTCCATCGCAAAAGCCACAGTACTCTCTTCGTTGGAGTAACTGAATGTATTGAATCTATCAAAGCCGAACTTCTCCAAAAACCCGCAAAGCTTATCAAAATGCGCTTCATCTTCTCCGGGATGACCGGCGATGACCGAGCTTCGCACAAACGCATTGGGTTTGCTTTTCATATATTCAAGAAGTTCCATGGTCTTGCTCTCTCCAAACCCCCGCTTCATCGTTTTGAGTATCTCATCATCGATATGCTGTATCGGCATATCATAGTAGGTTTGAAAGATCGAAGAATCCGCAATCGCATCAATAAGCGCAAAAGTGGTAGTGCTTGGGTAAAGGTAAAGGATACGGGCACTCTTGACACCCTCGATAGCCTCTACTGTCTTGATAAGCGCTGCAAGCCCATCTGCCATATCTATATCTCTGCCGAAGCTTGAGCTGTCCTGCGAGATAAACGAGAAATCATAAAAGCCCTGCGCTGCGAGGCTTGTGACCTCTTTGGCGATAGAGTCAAGTGTTCTGGAGTGAAGCTTGCCTTTGAAGCTGGGAATAGCACAAAAAGAGCAGCTTTGGTTGCAACCTTCTGCGATCTTGATATAGGCATGATAGTTTGAGCCGGTGATCACTCTGTTGGAGTTTTCATTGGCGAGATACACCTCCGGAGAAAAAGTACTTTGTCTGCTTGCGATCAGCGCATCGATCTTCTCATAATCACCCACCCCGGTGAAAATATCGATCTCAGGCATCTGGGCAAAGAGCTGTTCTTTGTAGCGCTCCGACAGACAACCGCTCATGACAAGCAGTGATTTTTTTTTGCGTTCTTGATGGAGCTGCAACAGAGTATTGATACTTTCCTCTTTGGCGGCATCGATAAACCCGCAGGTATTGACGATGATCACATCGGCTTTTTGTGGTTCATCGGTCATCTCATACTCACGCAGACGACCCAGCATCACTTCGCTATCAACAAGGTTCTTGGTACAGCCAAGACTGACTAAATGTAATTTCTTACTCACTTATATTCGCTTTTTTATTGATTATAACATATATTTATTTTGTTTGGTAACTTGATTTGGGTCTGTACATTCGCTATAATTTCTAAAAAGTAGAAAAATGATCGATTTTAACTCTCCTGAGCTTTATTTCAACCGTGAGCTCTCTTGGCTTCGGTTCAATTCCAGAGTTTTGGCAATGGCACAGGACTCAGGGCTTCCGCCGCTTGAAAGATTGAAATTCATAGCTATCTATGGGACGAATCTTGATGAGTTTTATATGATCAGAGTCGCCGGACTTGGGGCGCTTTACAAAGCAAGAGTCCAAAAAACCGGCGCGGATCAATTGACGCCGCAGGAACAGCTTGAGGCGATACGCGAATATCTTCATAGCGAGCGGGGCATCGCAGAACAATGCTATAATGATATTCTTTCTGAGTTATATGCCCATGGCGTGACGATACAATCCTTTCATACACTTCATCAAGATCAAAAAAAAGAGATCGAAATATACTTTTTCGAGCAGATATATCCGGTGATCATCCCTATCGCCATTGATGCTACGCACCCATTCCCTCATCTCAACAACCTCAGCTTTGGTCTGGCTGTCACTCTTGTGGATGATCATGACAATATTAAACACGGATTTATACGCATTCCGAGAATATTGCCGAGGTTTGTTCAGTTGGGGCATACATTTGTGCCGGTCGAAAGTATTGTCGAGAACTATATCGGTGATATTTTCCTTGGATTTACCAAACTTGCCTCTACTCCATTTCGCGTCACACGCAATGCCGATATGGCGATCGAAGAGGAAGAAGCAGATGATTTTCTGGAGATCCTGGAAGAGGGACTGCGCGCACGAAATAAAGGTTCTATTGTGCGCTTAGAACTCGCGAAGGATGCGGACAACGATCTGGTCAACTTTCTCAACGCTCATATCAATGTTGAAAATGAAGATATCTACTATTATGATACGCTTCCTCTGAGCATGGGAAGATTTTGGCAGATCGTCGGAGACAAATCGCTCTCTCACCTCATACTGCCGACTTATACACCCAAGACGCCTTCACCTCTTGACGGAGAAGATATCTTTGCGGCGATCGAAAAGCAAGATGTGCTGCTCAACCATCCTTATGACAGCTTCGAACCTGTTGTCAAATTCATCCAGCAGGCATCATCCGACAGAGATACTGTCGCTATCCGCATGACGCTCTATCGCGTAGGGCCCGATTCACCCATCGTCGAAGCGCTGATCTCTGCTGTCAGACACGGCATCCAAGTCACTGTACTGGTCGAGCTAAAAGCGCGGTTTGACGAAGAGAACAATCTTATCTGGACCAAAGCGCTGGAAGAGGCGGGTGCACATGTCGTTTATGGCATCCCCGGACTAAAAGTCCATGCCAAAATCGCACAAGTGATCAAACGAAAAGGAACAGTTCTCAAAAGCTATCTGCACTTAGCGACAGGCAACTACAACCCTAGCACAGCCAAGATCTATACCGATATCAGCTACTTTACCGCCAAAAGCCAGTTTAGCAAAGACGCTACGCGCTTTTTTCACTTTCTCACAGGCTTCTCTACACATACAGAACTTGACTGCCTCTATATGTCGCCTACGCAGATCAAGCCCAAACTGATCGCACTGATCGCAGAGGAGAGCCGGCACGGCGCAGAGGGGCATATCGTCCTCAAGGCCAATGCCTTGGTTGACTCCGGTATCATCAAAGCGCTTTATCAGGCATCACAATCCGGTACTAAAATAGATCTGATCATTCGCGGTATCTGCTGTCTCAAGCCCGGCATCAAAGATATAAGTGAGACGATCCATGTATATTCTCTCGTCGGCAAATACCTAGAGCATCCGCGGCTCTACTACTTCAAGCATGACCCTGTCAAATGCTACATTGCCAGCGCTGATCTAATGTCGCGCAACCTGGTTCACCGCATAGAGCTGATGACTCCGATCTTAGATGCTGATCTGGCTTTGCGGATCGAGCAGATTTTGCTGCTGCAGCTTACAGACAACACTCTGCGCTGGGAACTTACGCAAGATGGCAATTACAATAAAGTGCCATTGACAGGCGAAGCTATCAACAGTCAAAGTATTCTGGAAGACAGTACCGCCAAAACATATCTCAAAAAAGGCAAAACAACACCTGATTATATTGAGCGGTTAGTAAACAGGGTACTCAAAGAATAACAAGGAGACGATTTATGATCACAAAATTTAGAGACTGGACGCCGAAACTTGGCAAAAACAGCTGGATAGCCCAGGGCGCAAGCGTCATAGGACGCGTAGAGATGGGCGAAGACAGCGCTGTATGGTTCGGCTGCGTAGTGCGAGGTGATGTACACTATATCAAGATCGGCGACAGAAGTAATATCCAAGACCTCTCTATGGTGCATGTCACACACCATAAAAAAGAGGATATGAGCGACGGCAATCCCACGATCATCGGCAATGATGTCACGGTCGGTCATCGCGTCATGCTGCACGGCTGCACGATAGAAGACGCCTGCCTGATCGGGATGAGCGCCACCATACTTGACGGCGCCGTCATCGGCAAAGAGTCGATCGTGGGCGCAGGTGCGCTTGTGACCAAAAACAAGGTATTTCCTCCACGCAGCCTCATTATGGGCAGTCCCGCCAAAGTGGTCCGAGAGCTCACAGATGCGGAAGTGGCAGAGCTCTACGCCTCGGCCAAACGCTATGTCGCGTTCAAAAACGAATATCTCTAACAATGCGTCCGATCATTACCAAATCTCTACAAGACATATTTAGCCGTGATGTGATATCGTTTATGGCCATTATCACACTAGGTTCACTTCTTGTTTGGGGTGTGCTTCTTTGGCTCTTTTGGGGCGGACTCTCATCTTTTGTGACGGAGTATCTCCAATGGATGCCTTGGGAATGGCTGCAAACATCCGGAGCCGCGCTGATCATGCTGCTGCTGGGATATACGCTGATGATCATCACGATCTCAGCACTGACATCGCTTTTTAGCGAACCGCTTTTGATCAGACTGGCGCACAAACACTATCCAGACGCACAAGTGGTCGGGAGCGCCGGTATCGCCCGGTCTTTGCTTTTGACACTCAAGACAAGCGGTCTATTTTTGGCGTTTTTTCTCATATCGATCCCACTCTTGTTCATCCCTGTTTTTGGTCAAATATGGATGCTTTGGCTTTGGTCTATACTGATCAAAGAACCGACCACTTACGAGGTGGGTTCACTTTTTGTCTCGGATAAGGCGCTGCTTGAGCACGAAAATAAAAAGGCTAGAATGATCTCTATGATTGCTTCTGTGTTTAACTATCTGCCGGTATTAAATATTTTCGCGCCTATTTTTGCCCAAATTTTGTTTTTGCATCATATCTTGGGATCCCGCGTATAAATACTATATACATGGCTTACTTGATGGATTTAGGGCACATCTGATAATCCTATCATGCAGTCATATTTTTGACACTTTGTGTGCGCTCTTTTCTGCTTGAAGCGGAGAAACGCAGCAGGTCATCTGTAGTTTTGATCTCCGCAGGCAGCGTCATAAAGCTCTTTTCCATGACTTTGGAGGCGCTTAGCGCATCACTGAAGGCTCGATGATGGTTGGCTGTATCGATTCCCAAAAACTCATTGAGATATGCCAAACCGTAGCGTTCACTCTCGAAGGTTCTTTTCGCCAATTCGATAGTGCAAAGCCTGGGATTCCCGATATCTCCCAATCCTGCGCGGTTGAATGAAGCATTTAGAAATGAGTAGTCAAAATCGGCATTGTGCGCGACAAAAACAGCGTCACCCATGAAACTGCGCAACATCATCAAGGCCTCTTTGCGACTCGGTGCACCGACCAAATCTGTCGGCTCGATGCCTGTAATTTTCGTGATGTATTCAGGCAAAAACGCGCACTGCACAAAAGTCTCCAGCCGATCGACGCATATCCCTTTTTCGATCATCACCGCACCTATTTCTATGACTTGAGAATTTACGGGCTTGCTGCCGTTGGTCTCGATATCTACGATACAATATCGCTGATCTTGGTAGGGGGTAAAATAGGTCTCCAAACGGTATCTCCCCTCAGATGTCAAATTGATAGGAAAGCCGGATGCTTTCAAAAGGAAATAGATCGTATCACTATTCTCAAAAAGTGTTGTATGTTTTGTGGCTATATGCGCATACATCTCTTCGCTGAGCTCTCCCCCATGCCTTCTAAAAGAGATAGTCAGCTCGTCAAATACTTTTCGCATTGCGGGTGAACTGCTTTACTTTGATAGGATCTTTTTTTCCTTTGGATTCCTCTACGCCGCTGCTCACATCCACACCGTAAAAGTTGTAATCTTTCAGCTCACTGAGATTTTGCGGCGTTAGTCCTCCTGCAAGGATGATCTTCGTACAGTCAACGCCCTCAAACCACTCCGGCGCCACTCTCTTGCCTTCTCCGCCGTAGCTCTGCACGAAGGCATCGACAATAACATATTCACCTGCACATCTATCTATATCCTCTTTGCATCCGGCTCTCACGACTCGAATATATGGAGACTTAAGCGCTTTATAAAACTCATCGCTTGCATCAAAATGGATCTGCGCCAGATCGATGCCGACATCTTGACAGATACTGTCAACCTCCACAGCGCCCATATTGACAAAAAGTCCTACTATTTTGACAAACGGAGGCAATTGCTTGACAATCTCTTTGGCTTTGGGAGGAGAGATATACCTTGGGCTCTCATCGTAAAAGACAAATCCCAGCGCATCCGCTCCGGCTTCACACGCACAGACCGCATCGTCAAGATTTGTGATACCGCAGATTTTAACACGCACGGTTTTAGCTCCCTATTTTCAAACTATTGATCGCCGTCTTGATCCCATGCGGATGCTTATAGACATAAGAACCTGCCACCACTACATCCACACCTGACTCATAGAGCATATGGATATTTTTGTCATTTACACCGCCATCGACCTCTATAAGACATTTTGGATTGCGCCCCTCGATCAGCTCTTTGAGCCTGACAGCTCTCTCCAGCACTGACGGGATGAAGCTCTGTCCCCCAAAACCGGGATTGACGCTCATCAAAAGTACCATATCGAGCTCTTCAAGCAAAAATTCGATCGCTTCTGGGGGTGTATGGGGATTGAGCGTGATAGCCGGACGGATACCCAGTGCTCTGATCTTTTGTATCAGACGATGCGGATGCTTCTCTTCTTCTATATGAAAAGAGATATATTCGGGCTTCAATGGCGCATACAGATCCACAAAAAAACTGTTATTTTCTACCATCAGGTGAATATCGAGAGGCTTTGTCGCCGCTTGTGCCACCGCCTCGACCACCACGGGTCCTATGGTCATATTGGGGACGAAATGACCATCCATCACATCTACATGTACCAGATCACACCCTCCGTCACAAATAGCTCTGACATCTCTGGCAAGATGACCGAAATCTGCCGACAAAATACTTGGCGCTACCAACATGGATTGAACCTTTTTAATGAATTATACCATACTGAAAGTATAATTGGGAAATTGTGGGTTTAAAGAATATTTTATGGTTTATTGGCTATAATCGCAAAAATTATTCACTTCGAATATAATCAAATCAAGTAAAAGGTATATATATGTCAAGAAGATGCGCGATCAGCGGCAAAGGTCCACTGGCAGGAAACAATGTAAGCCATGCAAACAACAAAACAAGAAGAAGACAGCTTCCAAACCTCAGGTCACTCAAAGTGACGCTTGAAGACGGAACAACTGCAAGAATCAAAGTAGCTGCTTCTGAGCTTAGAACTATGAACAAACAGGCTGCCAAAGCTGCGACAGAAAACGCATAGTTTCGCGCTTGCATTCACAAAAATAGTAAAAGTATCATAAGCCGTGTTTAAACTTTTTCCCATAAAGAATGGTTTAGAGAATGTATCGGGATTTTTCTGCGATGCGGTAAATGTAGGACTGCGCACCAAGTCATCTCCGTCTGACGGATCAGACCAAATAGCCGGAGATGTAGCCTTCATCCGCAGCGATGTCCCTTGCGATATCGCTGCAGTTTTTACTTCCAACCGTTTCCAAGCGGCCCCCATACGCCATTTCTTACGCTATGAGGAAGGTTTTCAGACCAATTTTGTACTGATGAACGCCAAAAATGCCAATGCCATGACAGGCGAAGCGGGAATCAATGATATCGACGCACTTTTCTCGCACCTCGGTACCAAAATCCCTCTGATCAATCCGGTCATGAGCTCGACCGGTGTCATAGGCTATCGCCTCAACCAAGCCAAAGTTGCTTCGGCGTTTGATCTTTTTGATTATCAAGCCAAACAAAGCGATAAGACCGCCAGAGCCATCATGACCACAGACAGCTTCAAAAAAGAACTATGCTTTGAAGTCGAACTTGACAATCAAGAGAAGTTTCATATCGCCGCTATCTGCAAAGGTGCCGGGATGATCAATCCTGCCATGGCAACCATGCTTTGCTTCATCATCACGGATGCTGCTATCCCCAAAGAAGAGATGCGCCCCATGCTCCTTGATGCTGCCGAGCAATCCTTCAACCGTATCTCAGTCGATGGTGACACCTCTACCAATGATACAGTGATGCTGCTGTCCAACCATACAAGCGGCGTGTATCATAAAGAGGCATTTGCTGAAGCGCTGGGCAAGATCACATTTGAGTTGGCGATGATGATCCTCCGAGACGGCGAAGGAGCCACCAAGCTTGTTGCTTTCGAGGTCAAGGGAGCGAAAAACAGCGAAGAGGCGAAAAAAGCGAGCATTGCGTTGAGCAATTCACTTTTGGTAAAAACAGCGCTTTTCGGGGAGGATCCCAACTGGGGGCGTATCGCTTCGACTATCGGCGCCAGCGGCATAGAGTGTGATGACAGCAAGCTCTCCATCCATTATGACGGTCTGCTTCTTTACTCTGATGAATTTAGGGAACTTGACAAAGAGCGCGAAGAGAAGGCTTATCAGATCATGAAGCAAGAGAGCTTCAAAGTCACCTGCGATCTGGGTATCGGTGAGGGAAGCTATACAAGCTATGGGTGCGATCTAAGCTATGATTATGTCAAGATCAATGCAGAGTACAGAACCTAATACAACTCTAAACACAAAAAAGATAAAATACAACAAATACAAATAGGAGTTATCATGCTACACGAATATAGAGAAGAGATATCGCAACTCAAACAAGAAAACGGTCATTTTGCGAAAATATTTGACAAGCATAATGAACTTGACCAAAAAGCGAAAGACGCAGACGAAGGCAGACTTCATCTTACTGACAGCGAACTGGAAGTGATCAAAAAAGAGAAGCTTCTCATCAAAGACGAAGCTCTGAAAATGATCTTGGAATACAGAAAATCCCAAGCAAACTGATCGCAAAGGCAAGGAAACTTCCTTGCCTTTGATAACTTCACTTCACAACTCCTACTCCCGCACAAAAAGATACCATGAAACCATTTGATGCCATACCTGACATACCTGCCGAACTGATTGCCAATCTCAATGAACTGGGCTTCATAGCCATGACCCCTATACAAGAGGCGGCTCTCGCACCGCTGCTCAAAGGCAAAGATGTCATAGCTCAAGCCAAGACAGGCTCCGGCAAAACAGCAGCCTTCGGAATCCCCCTGATCGGCAAGATCGACACCAAAAGACGGGATCCGCAGGCTTTGGTACTCTGTCCCACGAGAGAACTGGCAGATCAGGTTGCCAACGAACTGCGCAGACTGGCGCGTTACAAACAAAATCTAAAGATACTGACACTCTGTGGAGGAACTCCTCTGACCCCCCAAGCTGCTTCGCTTGCCAAAGGGGCGCATATCCTGGTTGGCACTCCCGGAAGAGTGCAAGACCACCTCTCCAGAGAGACGATCGTATTGAAACATATTCATACCCTGGTACTCGATGAAGCCGACCGTATGCTGGATATGGGTTTTTATGATGCGATCGTCAAGATCATCTCAAACATCCCGAAAAACAGGCAAAGTATGCTCTTTTCCGCCACATATCCCGAGAAGATACAGACACTCTCCAAAGAGATATTGCGAGATCCGCTGATGATCCAAGTCGATACGGATCATGACCGCAATATCATTCAAGAGATCGCATACGAAGTCCAGCCGCGCTCCAAAAATGATGCGCTTATCTCTATCCTCAAAGCGTACCGTCCGACATCTGCCATGATCTTTTGCAACACCAAACTGGATACTATCACCCTGACAGGCTTTTTGCGCTCCAAAGGCATCTCCGCACTTGATCTGCACGGCGATCTAGAGCAAAGAGAGCGCAACGAGACACTTTTACAGTTCGCCAACGGCTCAGTCAGAGTCATGATCGCTACCGATGTGGCATCGAGAGGTTTGGATATCAAAGATGTAGCTATGGTCATCAACTGCGATCTCCCTCACGGCGATGAGAGCTATACACACCGTATCGGACGGACTGCACGCGCAGGAGCCAAGGGGATCGCCATCTCGCTTTATACGGCAGGGCAAAAAGAAAAACTGCGGGAGCTAAGCTCTTCTATATCATTTCATCAACTCGAAAAGCTATCATTTGCCAGAGATACCCTGCTGGACACAGACACAAGAACGATGTGTATCGGCGGAGGCAAAAAAGATAAGGTCTCCCGCGGAGATATTCTAGGAGCTTTGTGCAAAGAGATCGGCATCGGGGCAGGATCTATAGGCAAGATAGATATCACAGACCGTTTCTCGTATATCGCTATCGACAAAAAAGAGCTTCAAAAAGCTCTAGACGGACTCAAAAAAGAGAAGATCAAGGGCAAAAAGTTTAATGCTTGGAAACTTGATTGATCAGCTTACTGTCAAATATCAAAACTACCGTCAATACCCAAAAGATACCCAGCAGCATCCCGCCTAGCACATCGCTGAGCCAATGCACCCCTAGATAAACTCGGCTCCAGCTTATTGATAGAGGGAAAAGCATACAAAAAAGCGCCAAAGCAACCCTATAAACTCCCGTGACTCTCCTATAAAATAGCAAAAAAAGCAAAAGCGCAAAAGCTGTTGACATCGCAGCGTGTCCGGAAGGGAATGCATAGCTGTGCGATATCAGATTGTGCGGACGCGGACGGGCGATCAGCTCCTTGAGACCGACGAAAGCTGCCCACGCCCCCAGCATACCGCCCCAAAACAGAAGCGATCCGGCGTACCGCTTTTGGTATAACATCACCAGCGTCACCGCCAGAGTCAAAAACAGCATTGCGGGGACGCAGCCAAGCTGAGTCAATGCAAAAAAGATCTTGTCGGAGACGGGATCATGCCAAGCCGGCGACCACAGATGTATATACCCATCCAGCTTGACCGCCATACCGTCAAAGAGCACATCCAGCGCGAGCAATACGAACGAGACCGATGCCACCGAAGCAACGATGATTTGATTTGAACGGACAAAAAGCTTGTCGGCAATATGACTCATTTGGCATCTCCGCTGTCGTGTCTCTTCCGCTCGCCTCCTCCGGCGCTTCCGATGCGCTCCGAGATGCCTTTGGATTTGAGATACCTAGAGTTCCTTTTGATAGCTTTTTCATATAACTCTATTTTGGAGAATTCTTTGCTGATAAGAGAAACTTGCGAAAGCATCCTAGCCGTGATAGTAAACGGCGGTATGCAACTACTCATTTGCTCCCCCTGCGGGCAATAGATATATATTAGAGCCGCATGCAAATCTCACCCCTCAATCCTCCAAAAATCAGCATAGATTCTGAAGCTTGAGTTGATGATTGCATTTTAAGCTTCAATTTTAACTATTCTAGCCAAAAACTCCTCTAAAAACACTATTTTCTTATCTTTTTAAGCGTGCGAGATGGCTGTTGTCCACAAAAATACCCTCCCAATGAGTTAAATAACCAAAAAGTTATAAAAAAAGATAATAAAATATCTATGCCTACAGCAAGAATCTCAATGAATATTTCAGCCAAACTCAAACAAAATCATCAAGAAATATTGCTATAATGATCGCATTAAATGACGGATATACCCAGTCTCGGATAAGTCATCATTTGGAATTATCCAAATCGCTTATCTCAAAGGTGG
>DYNJ01000003.1 GCA_020721085.1 Sulfurovum sp.
CCGATATGGTCTGTGCGTTCTGCATCACAAAGCGAATATCTGTATCCAATATCGATTTCAAAATTTTCAGCCACATCAAATGAGATCCCGCCTTGACCGCCATACAGCAATCCATTCTCATCTATATTGGTTGATTCATAATTCATATAGCCCACATTCACTCCCAGATAAGGCTTGAATCTTTCATCAATGCTTTCTGTCGAAGCCAATAAAAAGTAATCTATTGCTACTAGTCCCTTTTCATAGTTTTGATCATCATCGGTGTTGTCATAATAATCGAAGATTAATGTCGTTCTCCATTCATTATTTTGCGCACCTACACGCAAACCAAATTCAGCGCCCGTTGACTCATGCTCAGGCTCTCCGAAAAAGCCTCCATCCGTATCTGCCTGCAGCTCGGCTGCGCCAACCTCTAAACCTATAAACTTCTCCCCGCTCGTAACATTTTCTGCATAAAGCGCACTTCCAAGTCCCATACACAAAAGTATAGTTACTGCTTTTTTTATCATTGTCAAACTCCTTGTCTCTGTAATAAATGATACATTTGCAACTGCAAATATCACAATGATACCATATTTTCATATTTTTTAAAATTAAATTGTAAAAAATATGAAAATATTATTTGATTTCTGTCTTTTGTTGCAATACGAAGAAGTTTACTATATTTTGAGAAAGTTCGAAACCCCAAAAAAGAGAGGTTTCTTGGGGTATTAAGAAAAAAAAGGGGGGTGAATTACATCATCCCGCCCATACCGCTCATATCCGGCATGGCCGGAGCATTTTCTTTGATTATAGTGACTGTAGCTTCTGTAGTGAGCAGGAGGCTCGCAACGGATGTTGCGTTTTGGAGTGCAACTCTGCCGACCTTAAGCGGATCGATGATGCCCGCTTCGATCATATCGACATACTCGCCGGTAGCAGCGTTAAAGCCGAGATTTGCATTGTCGCTGCTTGTGATCTTGTCCAGCACCACGCCGGAGTCAAAACCTGCATTTGAGATGATCTGCCGCATAGGGGCAGAGATAGCTCTCAGAATAATATCAGCGCCGACCTTCTCGTCATGCTTGAGATCAAGAGCTACTTTCAGGCTCGCCTTGACAAGCGCTGCTCCGCCGCCGATCACGATACCTTCGTCAACAGCTGCTTTGGTCGCAGAGAGTGCGTCATCAACACGGTCTTTTTTCTCTTTCATCTCTGTCTCGGTCGCTGCACCGACCTTGATGACTGCTACACCGCCGCTGAGTTTGGCTAGTCTCTCTTGGAGTTTTTCTTTATCATACTCGCTGGTAGTATTTTCGATCTGTGTTCTGATCTCTTGAACTCTAGCTTTCACAGCATTGCTGTCGCCTTTGCCGTTGACGATAACGGTGTTGTCTTTGTCTATCACTATCCGAGATGCCTGTCCCAGTTCTGCCAGAGTCGCTTTTTCAAGAGTCAATCCAAGCTCTTCTGTGATCATGGTCGCGCCGGTGAGTATAGAGATGTCTTGAAGCATCGCTTTTTTTCTGTCACCAAAGCCCGGTGCTTTGACCGCAGCAATATTGAGCACGCCTTTGAGTCTGTTGAGCACCAGCGTCGCCAGTGCCTCGCCCTCTACATCATCCGAGATGATCAACAACGGTCTTCCTGATTGCTGAATACGCTCAAGCACAGGGATGAGATCTTTGAGTGAAGTCACTTTGCTGTCAGTTAGAAGCAAAAACGGATTTTCCAATTCACAAGTCATCTTTTCTCTGTTGGTGACAAAATAAGGGCTTAGGTAGCCTCTATCAAACTGCATCCCTTCGACCACCTCCAGATCATCATTGATCCCTTTGGCCTCTTCAACCGTGATCACTCCATCTTTGCCGACCTTCTCCATCGCTTCTGCTATGAGATTGCCGATAGCTTCGTCTGAGTTGGCAGAGATTGTAGCGACTTGAGCGATCTCTTTTTTGTTTTTGACCTCTTTGGAAATCTTCTTGAGCTCTTCGATGATAGCCGCGCTTGCCTTATCCATACCTCGTTTGACTTCTATGGGATTGGCGCCTGCGGTGATGTTGCGCAGACCCTCTTTGAAGATTGCATGTGCCAAAATCGTCGCAGTGGTTGTCCCGTCACCGGCTTCATCTGCCGTATTGCTCGCAACCTCTTTGACCAGCTGCGCACCCATATTTTCAAGCGCATCTTCCAGCTCGATCTCGCGCGCCACGCTCACGCCGTCTTTGGTGATATGTGGCGCACCGAAACTTTTTTGGATCAATACATTGCGACCTCTAGGTCCCATCGTCACCTTCACCGCATCCGTAAGCTTGTTGACTCCTTCATAAAGTCCGTTTCTAGCTTTGTCTGAATAATATATCTCTTTTGCCATTTTTATTCCTTTTTTAGTTATATATTTTTGTTGTTAATCATTATCTCTAATTTAATATATTTTTGACTCCAAAACTTGTTTCGGAATGACCGGCCAACCGTCTCCCCCTAAATTTATTTCAGAGTCTAATTACAGATATTTCTCAGAAAGTTCAATTAGATTACTCTACTATACCCAAAATGTCATCGCTCGCAAGGATCAGCAGCTCTTTGCCATCTAAGACGATCTCTGTGCCTGTAAATTTCCCGAAAACGACTATATCACCTTCACTGATGCCCTCTGCCGAGGCATCAACGCCCACTGCGATTACTTTGCCCTGCAAGGGCTTCTCTTTGGCACTATCAGGAATGATGATACCCGATGCAGTAGTACGCACCTCTGCTTCTCGTTCGATCAATACTCTGTTTGCCAATGGTTTAAATGCCATTTATATCTCCTTTAAGGTATTATTTATTTATGGTTATTGTAGTGATTTTTTATCAAAAAGTCAAGAGTCTATTTAAAATAATTTAGAGATAGTGAGTCATATAGACTAAAGTATATTGTAATAAATACTATAACATGGGGATATAGTTCATAATTTTCTCTTCACTATTGACAAAAGGCCTATTGTTTAGATACAATTCCGACTCTTCAAAGTGGCAGGGTAGCTCAGCTGGTTAGAGCGCTGGTCTCATAAGCCGGAGGTCGGGGGTTCGAGTCCCCCCTCTGCTACCATTTCAAATATATCACAAAAACCACCGATTAGCTTCTGATCAATACCTGAAACTCAAATGCATCAAGTGGCTTGCCAGGATAATACCCCTGCGCAAAGTCGCAGCCCAATTGTTTGACAGCATCAAGCTGACTTTTTGTTTCGATGCCCTCCGCTAAAACAGTCATCCCCAAAGTGTGCCCCAAAGCATTGATCGCTTTGATCATCTCTTGATGGTCTTTGCTGGTATCAATATACCCAAGTATGGAACGATCGACTTTGAGCATACTCACCGGCAATCCATGAAGATCTTTGATAGAAGATCCGCCTATTCCGAAACGATCCAGCGAAAGCGAAATACCTATCTTTTTAAGTATGGCAAACTCAACATTTGCCTTTTCAATATCATTTGTTACGTCTATTTCAGAAATTTCCAGATTGAAAAAACCCGGATCAATCTGATTCATATTAAAAAGTTCTTCTAGCCTGATAGCAAAATGTGACATATTTAGCTCACGAGAAGAAAAATTTATTGAGATCCAAATATCTCTGAAATCAAATTTACTCCAAATTTTGCGCTGACGGATAGCTTCATGCAAAACAAAATCACCAATCTCCACGATCAAACCGCTTCTGGTGGCAAGACTGATAAATTTATCCGGCTTGATCAAACCAAGCCTTGGGTGCTTCCAGCGCACCAATGCCTCGGCGCCCACCACGCTGCCAGTCGCAAGATCGATAATCGGCTGATAGTGAAGTATAAACTCTTTATGAGCTAGTCCTGTCCTGATCTCCGAGATTTTGATCGCATCAGTCTGCTGCTCCTTTTTTTGTTTGTCATTTGTGAAAATACAGATAGACCCTTCGCCTTTTTCGCGCGCATATTCGAGTGCATTAAATGCACGGTCAATCAAATCATTGAAGTTGTGTCCGTGCTCAGGAAACAATACGATCCCCACCGAGGCTTCAACACGAGCGTTGATATTGCTGTCAGAGTTGATCAAGCCGATAATCTCAGCAATTGTCTCTTCTCCTATCCTAATCGCTTCGACTCTATCTTTGATCCCCTGATATACCAAAATAAAGTTTTCACCATCAAAGCGATAAGCCAGATTTTGGGTAGATACATAGCCCTGCAGGATATGAGCAAATTTTTGTAAAATCTTATCAGCACCTATATGTCCGTATGTTGACCTAATAATATCAAAACGGTCAATACTAAACAGATACAGGGCAAATGGTCCTGGCTGCTTTTGCGAGGCAAGGATAAACTTATTGATATCCTCATAAGCCTTGGAGTAGCCGGAAAGCTCGGTAAGCTCGTCTATCTTCTCTTTATTTTTTCTTTCAAAATCCTCTTTGGCCTTTATATTTATATCTTGGATCACACATACAATAAGGTCTTTACTCTCTTCAGACTTATCAATATAAATATTGACGCTATGCGTAGTATCTCCAACCGTGAGCGCTATGTTTTCGACATGGATGGTTTCTGCTGTAATTTTGTTCTGTTTTTCTATCATTTCAAAGATCGTTTGTGCATATGAATTGCCTGTTTGCAAAATTATCTCTTTAGGAAGAGGTTTATGCCTATAATGTATTTCCAGTTGCAGCAGTTTTCTTGCTGCTTTGTTGGCAAAATAGACCTCATTGTTTTTTGAGAAGATAACAATAGCATCATCGCTGTACTCATTGGCATTTTTCAAAAGACTTGCTTCACACTTTAAAACATCGATTTTTTTATGATATATTTTTGTTTGCCATATAGCAAACAAAATGAAGATTGCGATCATCGCCAAAAAACAAAGAAACATTCCCATTATAATCTCCCGGTTACTAAACTTTTTTCATTTCGAATCAATTCTTGAAATTCAAATACAGGTAAAGGTTTAGCGATAAGATACCCCTGCACAAAATCACATCCATACTCTTTAAGAAGGGCATATGTCTCCTTATCCTCAACACCTTCTGCCGTAACCGTAAGGTCTAGATTGTGGCCGAGCGAGATCATTGCTTTAACGATCTGTTGATGATCTTGATTGCGTACCAAATCTAAGATAAATATACGGTCGATTTTCAGCGTATCCAAAGAAAAGTCTTTAAGGTAAGCAAAAGAGGAGTAGCCTGTTCCGAAATCATCCAATGACAACTCTACTCCTAAGTTCTTGAGGCTCAAAAACTCAGATTTTGCCTTCTCGGCATTGCTCATAGCAAGATTTTCCGTTATTTCAAATTTGATTGAAGAGGGATTGATTTGATATTTTTTGAGCATATCAGCGATATAGAATACGATATCCGCAGTTTCTATCTCGCGCAAAGAGAGATTGATAGAGACCTGGATAGGATTGAACCTAAAGGTTTCCCACCGTTTTTGCTGTCTGATCGCCTCTTCTATGATAAAGTTTCCTAACTCAATGATAAAACCGGTTTTTTCAGCAATAGGTATGAACTCTATCGGAGGAATCAACCCACGCGACGGATGCCTCCATCTGATCAAAGCCTCCGCACCGGTGATCTGATCCTTTTGAACATCAACAATAGGCTGATAAAAAAGCACAAACTCATTGTTAGCGATCGCACCATGCATTTCATTGAGGATTTCAAGCACATGCTTTGTACTCTTTGCGGAATATACATCTCGAGCAAAGACCAATAAGCCATCCCCTTTTTTTTTGGCTTCAGCTATCGCCTTATAGGTGTTGTCGATCAAAACCTCAGTACTGCTCCCGCACTTGGGGAAGAAACTAACGCCGGTTGAAAATGTCAAACGCATGTGTGTATTGGTAAAATCAAGTATAGCATTTGTATTTTTTTCAACTGCTTTGACAATTTTGATAATCTCATCCGCCATATGTACATCAGAAGCTATCATCACAAAATCATTGGATTGCACATGATATAAAGCACAATTCATCTCTTTAGCGCTCTGTTTTAGTCCTTCAGAGAGTCTATTTAAAAGTGTTTCGACCTTTACATGACCGAAAGCAGCTATTATAGTGCTCAAATTATCCAACGAAAGCAGAATCAAAGCAAATGTCCTATTTTGATCTTGCATGCGGGTGATTAAAATACTCATATCTTCAATCATCTTGTATTGATTTGGAAGATTGGACACCATATCCTTCTGTTTTCTTTGTGAGGCAACTATATCATGTGTCAGATCTCCGATATCTATGATCTTATAATTGACTGTTTTACCCTTATTGTTGACAGGAAAAGAGCTCAAGAAAATTCTAACAGGAGTCTCTTTGTTGTCTATGATCAAGTCGGCACTGATTGAAAATTCACTCTCTTCGTTCTTGCGATAGAGAAATTTAGAGACCAATGTTTCAATATTTATCTGCTCGCTACTCTTGAGCTTAAAGACTTTGGCATGAACCAGATCATCTTTATTGAATACAGGTTTTAGTTTCAAAAGTCTCTGAAAAGCGGTATTGAAAAAAACGATCTCGCCCGCATCGGACAAGATGATAATTCCATCTTTATGCGCTTCTACTGATTTTTGAAAAATAGTCAATTTGGCAGTTATTTGTTCTGTGTTTTGTATTTTTGAGAATAGTTTATAGTACCAAGCTGCAAACATGGCTAAACCGATTACTACTACACAAAACGATATAATATATACCATCAACCTGCCTTCATCTTAGTTTATGTTGGCTATATTGTATCTATTAAAATTAAAAAGATTGATTAATGTTTTATTTTATCGGTGCATAATGCTTTGATTTTTGTCGTTGCGTCTTCCAATATGATCTGGTCGCCCAAATCAACCATCTCCAGCCCCACATTCTTGCCGTTGATATAGATCTTTGCCCACCCCTCTTTGAGACCATTTTTCGGATTGGACAAAAGATAGCGCTGCTCAAGCGCGAGTCTTTGTTTTGACTTTTGATCCCACACCATACCTGTCTGTTGTTGCAAAGCTCGCTGCATAGGCAATATTTCGGAAGCAAAACGGGCCAACACATAGTGCATAACCCTTCGATACTCCTCTTCTGTGCGCACAAATGTCTCTTGAAATTGTCTAAGCATATGGTCCAAAGAAAAACGCCCAAGCTCCTCGCTTCGATGTTTCAGGACTATCTCTTTTTGGTACAGTATCTGTCTTAACGCATCTGCAAGGCGTCCCAAAAGCTCATCGAGAGCCAATAACAACTCATCTTTGTCCGGCAGCAGCATCTGCATCGCAGCACTCGGAGTCGGGGCGCGCATATCTGCAGCATAATCGCTGATGACCCAGTCGATCTCATGCCCTACCGCCGAAACAACGGGTGTTTTCATCTCAAAAATTGCGTCAGCTACAATCTCTTCGTTGAACGGCCACAGATCTTCGATACTTCCGCCTCCCCGTCCTACAACTACGGCATCAACACGCAATGTATCGGCATGTTTCAATGCCTGTACAATCTGAGTAGCCGCGCCGGAGCCCTGCACCGACACATCGAGGACAATCAGCTTTACAAGCGGCCAGCGGCTTGCAGCAACCCTCTGCATATCCTGCAACGCCGCGCTTGTTGCCGAGGTAACCAAAACAATAACCTGCGGAAATTTGGGAAATGGTTTTTTTCGTGCAGGGTCGAAATATCCTTTATGTTCCAGCTTTTGCTTGAGCTGCCCGAACGCCACCGACAAAGCCCCCGTGCCAAACGGCTCTGCGCTAACTACATTGATCTGATACTCGCCGCGAGGCTTGTATAGCGACAGTGCCCCATGCAAGACGACATGCGCCCCCTCTTCCAGAGAAAACTTCAGCCGTGCCGCGTTGCCCTTAAACATCACACATTTGATAGAGGAGTCTGCATCTTTGAGGATGAAATAGATGTGCCCACTGCCGTGTTTGGTCACTCGTGAAAGCTCCCCTTCGACACTCACAAATTCAAATGTCGCTTCAAGGAGAGTTTTGATCTGCTCGTTTAAACCAGAAACCGTGAGAGCGGAAGCCACAAGACTACTTTTTTCGTGCGATCATCAATGTAGATATATCCATTGAGAAGCTTTGGGTATAGAGCATATCAAATCCGGCATCTTCAAGCTCTTGCTGCATTTTGCCTATCGTCAAAAATCCTTCAATGGAGTCAGGGAGATAACGGTATGCTTCATAATTGTTCGAGATCAATCCGCCAAGCCACGGAAGGATAGTATTCATATACCAATCCCGTACTTTACCCAGAGTTGAGGGGTTTTCATTTTTCATAAACTCGAGAATGACAACCAAGCCGCCTGTTTTGAGGACTCGATTAAACTCAGCCAGTGCAGCCTGACGCTCCATCACATTACGGATACCGTATGAAATACTGATGATATCCGCCGAAGCATCATCTCTGGGCAGCTTAGTCGCCGGTGCGATATAAAAATCAAATTTTGGAAATTTCTCCCGTCCTACGCCTACCATTCCCTCGCTTGGATCAACTCCAACGATCTCATCGAAAGCTATTTTATTTTCATCCGCCACCTTTTTCCAATACCCCATCATATCACCGGTACCGCACGCGACATCAACGATCGAAAGCCGATTTTTGCCGTAATACCCAAAGGCTTTATTACACGCCTTTTTTCTCCAAACTATATCAACACCCATCGAGAGGACTCTGTTTGCTCTGTCGTATGTCGGCGCAATATCATCGAACATCGATATAATTCTATCTTGTTTGGTCATACAAATTCCTGTTTTCTTTTCATCCAGAGGACAATATCTTTATCTATTTTAGCGTGCATTACCTCAAAATCCTCTTTTATCGACCCCATGCTCACACAGCCTCCTCCGACTTCCGGGGCGATGTAGCATATATACCAGTCGCACACATCACGGGTCGCTTCCAGCATGGACGGACCGCCCTCCACCATCACCAGGCGATACTCTTTGATTTTTTCCAGACAAGAGGCGACAAAAACATTACGATTTGGGATAGTAAACAGAGAGATAGAACGATCAAAATCATCCTTGCCGGAATAGATCAGCACATCAGGAACTTTGCCGCCTACAAGCCGCGCATCGAGCGTGGGGCGATCGGTGCGAACCGTATTGCCGCCAACTACTATCAGATCGCAAACACTTCTAAGCGCATGGACATGTACGCGTGAGGAGTATGAACTGATCGTTCCTTTATCAACTGTGCCATCGAGCCTTTGTGCCCATTTGAAAAAAACAAACGGCTCTTTTTGCCAGTGCCCAAACGGCTCCAAGAGCCTCCTTCCCTCCTCTTCCATTACGCCAAAAGTACACTTGACCCCTGCGTCCTGTACTGTCTTTGCTCCATTGGCTGCGACAGGGTTTGGATCTTTGACACTGATAAATAGCTCTTTTATCCTTAACTCCCGAATCAAGAGTGCACATGAGGGCGTTTTGCCGCTATGAGAACACGGTTCGAGTGTCACTGCCATAGAAACGGCATGAAACAGTCCGCTATGATGCTTTTTGAGGTAATCGTGTATTTGCCGGGCGTCATCCGAAGTTGCAATCGACACATCGCCCGAGAGAAGCGTATAGGCATCACGCAACGCATACACCTCTGCGTGAGGACCGCCGGCACATTTATGCGCACCGACAGAGAGTATTTCGCCTGATTTGCCGATACATACAGCGCCCACGGCAGGATTCGGATATGTCAAAAGCTGATATTCCCACGCTTTGTCAAGTGCGAGTTGCATATAGACCGCATCCAAATCCACCGATCCCCCCTTTGAAGCGAAGTCAACACAATCAAAGAACACATTTGGTATTCAACCGTTATTTATGCTCTTTATCCCAATCAAACAAAGTTCTGGCCTTTTTGATCTGAGCATAACCGTATTTCTCTTCTCCATGCTTCGTCTCTATCGTGATCCCTTGATCATTTGCGTCTTTTAGGAGACATTGGAGTCTATCCTTGCCAATCACCGAGATCTTGATCGTCTCACCGACAGCGCCCTTGAAATGTTCCGGTTTTCTAAGTCTGCGCTCAATGCCGGGAGAACTTACCTCCAGGCGGTAATGACCGCTTACAGGCGGGTGGACATCCAAAAATGGCGAAAGCGCATGAGTAACCTCTACACAAAGATCGAGATCCACACCTCCCTCTTTGCTGATATAGACACGAAAGATCGTTTCATCCATCTCAGAGACAATTTCACTGTCATAAAATTCTGCGCCGTTTGCCTTGATGATTTTGGCTATTTCACTCTCAAGATTCATCTTTTTGACCCCCGATCTTTTTAAAAAGCGTCTCGATATGGCTGATCTTCTCGAGCTGATGATCAAACTCAAAAGTCATTCTCGGCGCCTTGAACCACCCCTCAGTCTGCTTGCAGTGGCTTTGGATATATCCGGACACCTTGCGAAGCTGCTTTAGAGCCTCGTTTTGCTCATCTTCGCTCAGGTACGAAGGCTCCAGATAGACTTTCGCATCACTTCGCCCTTTGGAACAGACCACATCAGTCACCAAAAGCGCATTGATCCTGGCATCGTCAAGCGTACTAAGCGCCTCAGGGATAATCTCCTTGAGTACAGATTCTACACGGTGTCTCTTGATCTCTTCTTGCGTCATAGCGTAGCCCGCTCCTCCACGCTCTTGAATGTTTCAATTATATCTCTCTCTTGGATATCATTGTAATTTTCCAGCATGATACCGCACTCATAGCCGTTTTTCACCTCTTTGGCGTCTTCTTTGAAGCGTTTGAGCGACGAAATGGTGCTGGTATAGATCACAACACCGTCACGGATAAGGCGCGCTTTGCTGCCTCTGATGATCGAACCTTCTATGACTTTACATCCTGCGATCGTGCCTATTTTGGCTACGGCATAAGTCTCTCGCACTTCGGCTTGACCGGTAATCTCTTCGCTGATCACAGGACTCATCATTCCGCCCAAAATCGCCCTGACATCATCTATAAGATCATAGATGACAGAGTAGGATTTGATCTCCACGCCCAACTCTTTGGCTTTCCTTTTGACATCACCGGTAGGCCTGACATTGAATCCGAGTATGATCGAGTTTTCACTGGCGGACGACAGGGTCACATCACTGTCCGTGACACCTCCGACACCCTCATGGATCACATTTACCTTTACCTCTTCGTTTTTGAGTTTTTCCAGGCTTCCCTTGATAGCTTCAAGCGATCCTTGCACATCCGCCTTGATGATGACCGGCAATGACTTGAGCTGTCCTTCCGCGATGAGTGAGGAGAGGTCTTCCAATGTCGCCTTGGTACTCCTGGAGAGCTGTTTGGCACGGGCATACTCTGCGCGTTTTTGCGCCAGCTCTCTCACCTCCCGTTCACTGCTCATAGCGACGAGAACTTCGCCGGCACCCGGCACTTCGTTGAGTCCGATGATAGCGGCCGGACTTCCAGGCCCTACCTCTTTCATGGCATGCCCGTCATCGCTTCGGATCGCTTTGACACGGCCGAATGTATTGCCGGCGATTACATTGTCTCCGACACGGAGTGTGCCGTTTTTGACGATTACATTGGCAACAGTACCAAATCCTTTTTCTATAGAACTCTCGATCACGATCGCTTTTGCCAAACGGGTCGGATCAGCCTTAAGTTCCATCAATTCGGCCTGAAGCAAGATCACATCCAGCAGATCATCGATCCCCTCCCCGGTGCGGGCAGATACGCTGACAAAATCATGGGATCCGCCCCACTCAGTTGTCTGTATGCCAAGCTCAGCCATTTGTGTTTTGACCATCTCAGGATTTGCGCCGGGTTTGTCGATCTTATTGATAGCGACAATGATAGGCACACCGGCTGCTTTTGCGTGAGAGAGCGCTTCTTTGGTCTGTGGCTTGACGCCGTCATCTGCGGCTACGACGATAATTACAATATCTGTCGCTTGTGCACCGCGTGAACGCATTTCAGTGAAGGCTTCGTGACCAGGAGTATCTACAAATGTCACCTTTTTGCCATTTTTTTCTATCTGATATGCACCGACATGCTGAGTGATACCGCCCGCTTCTCTGTCTGCAACCTTGGCAGAACGGATCTTGTCAAGCAATGAGGTTTTACCATGGTCAACATGCCCCATGATCGTGATGACCGGCGACCTCTCTTCGAGATGCTCATCAGCCTGTGCATCATATGCAGCAACATAATCAAGCGCGTCAAGCGGATTGATCGTCGCCACCTCTACTTCAAATTCATCAGAGAGAATTTCGATATCATCTTTGTCGAGAAAGTCATTTTTCGTAACCATAGTACCCAGTGCAAAGAGTACTTTGATCACTTCGGCCACACTTTTGCCCACCTTCTCGGCAAACTCATACACCCTTACATTTTCAGGGATTTCGATCGTAGTGACCTTTTCGCTGCTCTCTTCAGATCTAAAAGTTCTTTTTCTTCTTTTGCCGCCTCTGCGGATAGACTGTGTCTGAGGCATAAATTTGGAGGTTCCCGCCTGCAATCCTCTGCGTTTTTGCTCCTCTTTGTCTTTTTGCTCTTGGCGTTTCATCTCTTCATAGATATTCTTATCGCTAAAGTCCAAAAGAACCACTTCGGCAGAATCATAGATTTCGTCACTGCCTCCAAAGTTTCTATCGCCCATGATTTCCAGCTTTGCGCCGATCTCTTTGGGTTCGACAGTTTTTTTATGCTTCTTCTTCTTGGCTGCCGCCTGTATAGACTCAGCGACTGGCATAGGCTTGTGTATCGGCGCTTCAGGCTGTTTTGCCTTTCGCACGATCGTGATACCGCCACGCGAGAGCAACTCTTTTTGGGGTACCTCTTTGGACAATGCTGGCGATCTGTCTTGGTGTTTGACCTCTACACTCTTTTCGGCGGCCAGCTCCTCCAAGGGCTCTTGAACTGTTTCGTCCTCTTTTTTGGGTACCTTTTTTGAGATTTTTGCCGGCTTTTCAAAACCTTTGGGCAGGATCCCGCTGATAGCATAATCGACAAGAATCCCAGCCTCTTCCATACTGATAGAACTGTTGATCGCTTTTACATTGTATCCCAGCTCATTGGCTTTTTCCAGCAACTCTTTGTTTGAGAGGCCTGCCTCGTCTGCGATAGTTTGGATTTTTACTTTATCCATACTTGATTAACTCCTTTAAAAACTTATCAAACTGCTCCGCATCTTGCCTGAAGCGCTTTGCTAAACCTTTGATTTTTTTTGTATCATTGATGCACCCGTCACAAAGATAAAAACTTCTTCCATGTCCTTGGTATGCGATGATGTTATGATCGTTTTGCTGCAGTCTGAGAATGGTATTTTGCGTATATCTCTGTCTACACGCAATGCACATCCGAATAGGCACATTTTTTTTCAGCATATTATTATATCCAAAAAGAGTTTAACTCTTCGTTGTAACGCCATGATTATCTAGCGATACACTTAAAACTCTAAATTGAGGGAAGCTATTTTGAAGGACTTGGGCTATCGATACCGCATCCTCTGCGTGACAAAGGTTGAAAAATGTCGAACCGCTTCCCGAGAGTGTACTCATCAGTGCGCCGTGCTTCAGCGCCAACCGCTGGATTTCAAATAATTCAGGCATTGTCTTCATCCGCCGTGTCTGGTGAAGCTTGTCCTTAGAGGCGATACGAAGGAGATCCCACGATTCACTGATAAACAGCGCCGTCATCAGAGCCGCCCTTGAGAGCGAATAAACAGTCTCCTCTTTTTTATACAATTTTGGAAGTATAGTGCGCGACTGATTGGTTGAGATGGTTTTATCAGGGATGACCAGCACAGCCCTAAGATAGTCCGGCAATTTGAACTTTTTACTGTAAACACGATCATCCTCTATGCAAGCTACATTAAATCCGCCCATAACCGCCGGCGTGATATTGTCCGGATGGCGCTCATACCTCAAAGCAAGATTCAGTATCTCCCGTTTGCTGTACTTTACCCCGGCAACCGCATAAGCAGCCGTCAAAGATGCCACTATGACGGCTGACGAGCTTCCAAGTCCTCTGGAGATAGGGATTTGGTTGTTGAATTCGAAGCGAAAAATCCCCTCTTTTTGCGTAAGGCGCATATAGTGCTCATTAAAAATATTTAAAAAAAGTGTATTTTTTCTAATTTTTGGATTATCTGACCCCTCTCCCCGTGTCGAGATGCTTTGGAATCCTGCAGGCTTAACAGTGATCTCATTGCGCAGATCCACGGCCAATCCCAAAGCATCAAAGCCCGGTCCTAGATTGGCGCTGGTCGCAGGTACACTTATAGTCACATAAACCCTTTTTTAAACAGCCGGCAACACATGGTTGGGCACGGCATTTTCTTCGACAGACAACTTATGCAAACCAAGTGGAAGAAAAAACTTTTGATCAACTGCCTGTTCAAATTTTTTTGTTATTATAGTTTCTTTTTCTTTGATAAAATAGAGATTTCCAACCGCCTTGACAGGTTTGCCGTCGTTGAACGCAAAAGCGCTGCATCCTTGCAATGCAATCCCCCGCACGATCTCTATTGTTTTGAGGACAATATAGGTAAGTTTGATCGCCATATAACTTCCCGGTCCATTCGCATAGATCATCCGACTGACAGGATAACGATCCAATACACCTTTGATCATAGAAGGAAGGATCGATGAAGTTTGTTGATCGCTTTGTAAAGTTTCAATAAGATGATCATCGCAGTACACTCCGATTTGCAAAGGAGAAGCGATGGAGATGACCAAAAGGGAGTATTCAGGCGAAGCTTTTTGCAAATTCTCTACTTTGCAGTGTTTCGATCGCTA
This sequence comes from Sulfurovum sp., assembly GCA_020721085.1. Taxonomy (GTDB): domain Bacteria; phylum Campylobacterota; class Campylobacteria; order Campylobacterales; family Sulfurovaceae; genus SZUA-451. The sequence goes on from DYNJ01000003.1 coordinate 14,708, forward strand.
CCATTTCATAGGCATCACTTTGGGCAAGGAGTTTTTGTATCAATTGGTAGTTGAGCTTATGGCTTCCTGCAAATGCTTTATAATGCCCTAAAATATTATATCCGCAGACCATCATATCCCCCAATGCATCTAAAATCTTGTGCCGGACGAACTCATTTTCAAAACGAAGCCCTTCGGGATTGAGGATTTTGTGGTCATCAAGTCCTATTGCATTGTGCAAAGTAGCACCAAGGGCTAAATTTTGACTCTGGAGATACTGGATCTCTTTGACGAAACCAAATGTTCTCGCCCTGGCGATCTCATTGACAAAACCTACGGCACTCAACTCAAACCGCTCTTTTTGACGGCCAATCACCGGATGGTCAAACTTGATCTCAAAATCAAACAAAGCACGATCAGATGGAGAGAGGGTAACAAATTTATCACCCTCTCGAACCGTCACCTCTTTTTTGATTCGGATTATCCGCTTGCTTTTGCCTAGCTCTTTTATGCCTGCCTCATCCAAAAGAAGACAAAAGCTTATAGCGCTTCCATCCATCACCGGCATCTCGCTTCCGTCGATGATCACTCGCATATTGTCAATCCCGTAAGCATACACGGCCGAGAGAAAATGTTCGATTGTTGAGACAAATCCCTTTTCGCTACCTATCACCGTCGCCATCTGTGTATTGATCACGCTCTTTGGGGAAAGCGGAATACTCATGGCAAGATCATCACGATAAAAGACGATTCCTGCATCAGCTCCCAACGGTTCAAGCCGAAGTCGAATGGGTTCGCCCTTGTGAAGACCGATACCGATAGCTTCAACCGGCTTTGCTATCGTTCTTTGCTTCACCCTCTCCTCCTTTCGTTTTATATAATTGAAACCGAATAATCCAACTCTTAAATAAATTCAGCTGACAATTTTTCTCTATGAAAAACCTCATCTGTTGCCATACCGCTAAACTTAACCTTTATTATAACACAATTTTAATTTGTTTTGTTGGTATCTTTCCCGAACATTATCACATCGGCATCTCTGAAAATCTTTTCAACATTATCTCTTATCCATTTAGAGTCAAGCCACTCGATCGGTCTGACATCCACGCCTTGCACCAAAATACCAAAATGCAGATGATCTCCGAGAGCCAATCCTGTCATCCCCGTCGTAGCTATGACTTGACCGGCACTGACATGATCGCCCTCTTTGACATCGATCGAAGTACAGTGCCCGTAGAGGCTATAAAGCCCCAGACCATGATCTATGATAGGCATATTTCCATAGATTCCGTTGTAGGTGGCAGCGACGACAACTCCATCATTGGATGTGACGATCTGAGCCATCTTGTTGCTTGCCAGATCGTAACCAAGATGGTATGACTGTGATATCTCTTTGGTTTTATCTTTATAGTAATAGTGTCTATCGTCTCCAAAATCAGCTATCTTCTGACCGTTTTTCAACGGATAAAAAGGCTTGATGCTCCATGATGAGAGCATCTCTTCGGAGATACCGGCAGATACACTGTGGATCAGTTTTTCATTATTGATCCGCATAGTTTCATTGACTGCTTTGAGTCTTTCAAGCTTGTTTTCTTTCATATAGCTCTGGTCTTCTTCGGCCAGTTCGGTGATCTTGCCGTCGATAAAATTATCTTTTGCTTCTATCCACGAAATACTGTAACGGAATGGCTTGAGATAAAAAGGTATTTCTGTGATCCGGCTGTTGCCTGCTCTATCCTGCGCCACCGCCTTTGCCTGAAAGCTCTCTTGGGTAAACGGCCAAGCAATCAACACAGCATAAAAACCCTTTTTTTTGTATGGCTGCGCCTTGAATTTAAGATCTGCCACTTGAACATAAACCTGTTCTAGACCATCATCATCGGATGCTTGGAAGATGACCAGCGCACTCCCCCCTTGCGTGATACTGTAGGAGTTGGCAAGGACACTCAGACTTGGGCGCTTGTAGTCCAGCTTGAATGTAACGCTCTTTTGGGTGCTGTTGCCGGAGAGCAGATTCCATTTGCTGGTGTCAACTGCCTTGACGGTCAGCTGTACTGTTTTGGCATTACGATCCAGTCCTTGCTTTGGGTATTTGATCTCAACGGTTTTTTCTTGATCGGCTCCCATCTGCTCTTCACTGGCAGCAAGCAGTTCATTTTTGCCGTCATTCAAAAAGATTTGATAACTTTTGAGAGCTGAATTATCGGATAGCTTGATCTTCAAAGGGGTGTTGGCATTCCAATAGGCATGTTTTGGAACCTCGATAATCGGTGGAACTCTTTCAAAATCTTTTGCAGTAAAGAGATATATCCCGCCTGCTATCGCACCCCCTAAGATCAATATTAAAAGGATTATCAATCCCGTTTTGCTTCTTTTTTCGCCTCGTCGTCTTAGCATTCACTCCATCCTAGTGTCTCAATTTTTTTTAGAATTCTATCCAAAAGTGCTTCACTATCGGTTGATTCGATGACAAACCCACAGGCATTTCTGTGTCCGCCTCCGCCAAAATATTCGGCCAAGGCAGTGATATCGCATCGTTTGCTGCGCAAAGAAACTTTGATCCCATGCTCATACATGACCAGCAAAATCCCGATCTCTACGGTTGCCAGGGAGCGCGCATAGTCAACAAACCCGTCTATATCGCTCATTTTTGCCCCAGTCGCTTCGATCATGCCACGGTCTATGATCATAGACGCCACAGTGGCATTGCGGTGCAAACATACAGTTCCAAGGGCAAGTCCCAGTATCCTCAAAGATGCCAGCGAACGGCGCTGGGTCAAATTGTAGGTCACCGTCTTGTGGTCTGCGCCCTCCTGCAGAAGCTGCTGTGCAAAATCAAAAACCTCTATATCGACATTGGGCGTCGTGAAGTAGCGCGTATCCGAAAGCAGCGCCGTATAAAAACAGGTGGCGGCTTCCGGCGTGATTGGATAATAATCCTTCATAACACGGTGAGCGACATGCGCGCTTGCACATACCGATGGATCTACATAGTTAAGTATTCCGTAATTTTGATTGGTTTTGTGATGGTCGATATTGATGACATCTCTGCTCTCAAGCGCAAAACCGAGACGATCCACGCTTCCGCAATCACAAGCGATAATGATACTCTGAGCATAATCGATCTTATGTTTGATCTTTGAAAAATTGGGCAGAAAATCAAGATGTTTTGGCAAATCGGTCGATACATTCACGATCTCCACTTGCTTCCCGTCGGCTTTTAAGAGAGCATAAATACCCAACGACGTACCCAGCGCATCGGCATCAGGATAGATATGAGAGAGGATTGTTATATTCGGATGACTGTCGATAAGCTCCTTGAGATACTGACTCATGCCTCTACTTTCATCGAGAGATCGATCCAGTTGGCTTGATGGATGATGCTTCCTGTGGATATGGCATCCACTCCTGTTTTGGCTAGATCGTGTATAGTTTCAAGTGTCACATTGCCGCTTGCCTCAAGCAGTATATGGGGATAATACACATTGCGGTAAGCCACTACTTCAGAAATTTCCTCTTTTAGCATATTGTCGCACATCACGATATCAGCCCCTGCTTTCATCGCTTGTTTTGCCACCTCAAGCGTTTCGCATTCTATCTCTATCTTGGAGGTAAAGGGGATCTTCCGGCGTGCCTCTTTCATAAATCTATCAAGATCGTCTATAGTTTTCAGATGTGTATCCTTGAGCATCAAAGCATCGTCTAGCCCCATGCGGTGATTTATACCGCCGCCGCAGCGTACGGCATACTTCTCGAAAACCCTTAGAAGAGGCCGCGTCTTTCTGGTATCGAGCAGCTTCACTCCGGTATCCCTAATGGCATCCAGATATTTGGCTGTCAAGGTCGCTATCGAGCTTGCATGCAATATCAGATCCAAGACAGACCGCTCCAGCGAGAGAATTGTCTTGGAATCGCCGCTGATATACAGAAGCTTATCTGTCTTATGAAATCTGTCGCCGTCTCTGATATGCCACTCTATGGAGATTTTATAGATATCCGCCAATGTATCAAGGTATTCTTTGCCTGCAAACACGCCGTCATCTTTGGCGATGATATAGGCTCTGATGTCCTTCAGTTCACCTATGCGTGCAAAGAGATCGCCCCTGCCCACATCCTCTGCGACCAGCGCCTTTAAAAAATCCTCTTTGTCCATCTGTTCCTGCTTTGTAAAGGTTGATTATTTGATCTCGAGCATTCGCTCAAGTGCGATATTGGCCCATTTTATCGTATGTTCATCGACTTGGATTTCATTGATCGGACTGTGATCCTCAATCGATTTTAGCGTTTTATAGAGATCTTCCAGTGTGGTTTCATTCATGGTTGGACACTCGGGCTTGGTAGAAGAGAGGACGAATGTATTGGCTTTGCGCATACGATGGACCAGATTGTACTCAGTACCCACTGCCACCTTTTGCTCGGGATCCAGTCCGTTGACATAGCTTATAATCTGCGAAGTAGAACCTGCAAAATCTGCAGCCTGCACCACTCTAGGATCACATTCCGGATGCACGGCGATCTTGATACCGGGATATTTCTCTCGATAAAATTCGATATCATCCAGCGTAAAGAGCTGATGCACTGAACAAAAACCGTTGAAACAGATCACATCCGCCTCTTTGGGATCACACTCGCCTACACCTATCACGCACGACTTGAGCCCCATTTGGATAGCAAAATTCTGCCCCAGACAACGGTCAGGCACAAAGAGTATCTTTTTGCCGCTCGCCAATCCCCTCTCTATGATCTTGTAAGCATTGGAGCTGGTACAGACCAAGCCGCCCATCTCCCCGACTTTTGCTTTGACGGATGCGTCAGAATTGATATATGTGATGGGCAAAATATCCTCTTTTTTTATGCCGTGCTCCACCATATAAGCAACGCTTTCGTCAAAATAGCTTATATCGATCATGCGCGCCATCGCACAGCAGGCAATTTTAGGCATCAAGACCCGTTTATGCGGAGCGATCACCTTGAGACTTTGCCCCATGAAGCCGACACCGCAAAAGACAACCCACTCTTTGGGATCATCTTTGCATCGTCTGGCAAGCTCCAGACTGTCTCCTGCGATATCCGCCATCTCAAAAACCTCATCACGCTGATAATAGTGTGCTGCCACTGTCACATCAAGCGCCTTTTTCAAGCGTTCGATTTCAGCCTTATAGTCTATACCCATTCTTTTTCCTCTCTTCAATTCAAGCTATTTTATCTAAATTCAGTTAAAATTGCATTCTACAACAAAAGGAGGCAGAAAAATGGATTTTCTCAACCAAAACATTATTTTTTATCTGGCAGCCTACCTGATCGCCGGCATACCTTTCGGCTATCTGCTGGCAAAGCAGTTTGCCGGAGTCGATATCAAAAACTCCGGAAGCGGCAATATCGGGGCAACCAATGTACTCAGAGTTGTCAAAGAAAAAGATCCCAAACTCGCCACCAAGCTTGGCGCAGTGACTCTGTTGCTCGATGCGGTTAAAGGAGCGGTTGTCATCTTGGCAGCCAAAATGGCGGGCGTTGACGAATCGGTACTTTGGACGATTGCGGTCTTGGCGGTGATCGGACACTGCTTCTCTGTTTTTCTGAAGTTTGAAGGGGGCAAAGGGGTTGCCACAGGCTTTGGAGTCTTGGCGGTCATGATGCCCTTCGCTGCGCTGACCGCGGTTGCGGCATGGGGATTTGCAAGCAAGGGGCTGAAAATATCTTCACTCTCATCGCTTATCGCCCTTGGGGCTTTTATAGTCGCCAGCTACTTTTTCTATCCCGCTGTGCCGGGGATCGGCTCCCATGCTCCGGTCTGGATCATTGCAGCGATCATAGTCTATAAACATATCCCCAATATCGTCCGTATCTTTAAAAAAGAGGAAGGAAAAGTTGTTTGACTATTCATATCCAATCACTCAAAATCGATGCCATTATCGGTCTGCTTGATTTCGAACGCGACACAGAGCAGCAAGTCATCATCGACCTGGAGGCATCTTATGACTACAATAATAATGAGTTTATCGATTATGCGGTTCTGGTGGAGCTGATTGCACAGCAAGTCAAACAGAGCAGATACGGTCTGCTTGAAGATGCGCTGGATGATCTTAAAGAGCAGATCACATCCGCATATCCGACGATCGATAGACTTTGGCTCAAGATTTCAAAACCTCATATTTTGAATAATTGTGTCGTTGCACTGAGCCAATCATGGAATTTAAGTTAAATTTTAAAAAAATTGATTTTTTCTCTGTTTTTTATGATACAATTTTTAAACAAATCTTAAAATCAAGAAGGATCTTCACTCTATGAGAATACTGATCATTGAAGACGAGGCAACATTAAGCAAAACTATTTCAGACGGACTTAAAGAGGTAGGGTATCAAAGCGATATTGCGGAAAGTTTGGATGACGGAAGGTATTTTATCGATATCAGAAATTATGACCTCATATTGCTTGACTGGATGCTCCCTGACGGAAACGGAATAACTCTCATCCCTGAGATCAAAGCTAAATCTCCCAAGACGGCGATCATAATGCTCTCAGCCCGAGATGATAAAGAAAGTGAGATCGAAGCCCTTAGAACCGGTGCGGATGATTATATCAAGAAGCCTTTTGATTTTGAAATCCTTGTAGTTCGTATAGAGGCTAAGCTCCGCTTCGGAGGAAGCAATATCATCGAAGTAGAAAATCTCATCATCAATCCCGAAGAGGAGAAGATCCTGTATGACAATATCGAGATCGAACTCAAAGGCAAGCCGTTTGAAGTCTTGACGCACTTGGCTATGCACAGAGATCAGATCGTTTCCAAAGAACAGCTGCTAGACGCTATTTGGGAAGAGCCTGAACTTGTCACTCCTAATGTAATCGAAGTCGCTATCAACCAAATCCGTCAAAAGATGGACAAGCCGCTCAATATCACCACTATAGAGACTGTACGGAGACGAGGCTATCGATTTTGCTTTCCCAAAAAAGTATAAGGGTCAACTTTCTTATCAAGCTCACAACCGCAATGGCGGTATTGCTTCTTCTTTTTTCAACTATTCTTTATAACTATATCACATACAGTGTTGACAAAGAGCTTGAGTCTATGCTGGTCAAACACGCCAAATATCTCTTTACGACCCATCCCGATGTCAATGAAGCGCTTAGCAAGCATGGAGACAGCCTCAAACAGACACTCAATATAGAAGCCAAAATCATCTATTTTCCCAAATCGCAATACCAGCCGATGCACATACGAAAATACAAGAAAAAAGATAAATACTTTATTGAGCTGCTCTTTCCATACAATTTCCAAAACCAAACCTATCTAAGCGTATCTTCAAATGTCACCGAACAAAAAAAGGTGCAACAACATGTTTATAATGCTATGATCTTCATCAATCTGATAGGCATGGGAATAATCATTCTTTATGCCTATTTTCTCTCCGGGGTCATGACCAGACATATCCGGGTCTTGGCGCAAAAACTCTCCAAAAGAAATGAAAATATGATGAAACCTATCAATGCTTATGAATTTCCGCAAGAGTTCGAGCCATTGGCTGCATCTGTAAACGCTCTTATCATGCGCATACAAAACTTCATCAAATACAAAAAAGAGCTCTTTATCGGCGCAGCTCATGAGCTCAAAACACCGCTCGCCGTGATGAAAACCAAGACGCAAGTTACACTCATGAAGAAAAAAATCACCGAAGAAGATCTCAAGACAGCGCTTCGGCAAAATATCATCTCAATAGACGAAATGGATAAAATCATCAGCTCCATTCTGGAGTTTGGCAGAGCAGAAGGGGCGCAATTTGAGATACCTCAGGATATCGATGTGATCGCTTTTTTGCGAGAAAAAGCCAACGACTACAGACTTCTTGCCGACTCAAAAAAACAAAATTTCATTACCGATCTTCAGCCGGTGAGCTATGTGATCCATCTTCAGCCGATGCTCTTAACACATATCGTTCAAAACTTTATCCAAAATGCCTTCAAATTTACACCCTCCGGTAAAACGATTTGGCTCAAAAGCTATCCTCAAGATACCCTTCTTATCATAGAGGTGATCGACGAAGGTAGCGGCATAGACGAGCAAAAAGATCTTTTTGCTCCCTTTGAGAGAACCAAAAACTCCGGCGGAGTAGGATTGGGACTCTTTCTCGCCAAAAGCGCTGCCAATGCAATGGGTGCAAGCCTGGAGCTCGTCAACAGAAGCGATGGACAAGGTACTATCGCCAGACTCATACTGCAAAAACGCCCCTATTGCAAACTCTAAAAGACAAAATCAAAGCTTCTTTAAGCTTTGTTAGGCTATAACTCTCTAAATCTCTAACCACGAGGAAACATATGGCTTTAATCATTACTGATATTTGTATTGCATGCGACGCATGCCGCGAAGAGTGCCCAAATGAGGCAATCGAAGAGAATGACCCTGTCTATATCATCGATCCGGATCGCTGTACCGAGTGTGTCGGTCACTATGATGAACCCTCTTGTATCTCTGTCTGTCCGGTAGATTGCATCATCTCCGATCCTGACAATGTCGAAAACACAGAGGAACTTCAATTCAAATACGAACAGTTGCAAAACGAGCTGTAACCTACTCAAATGGCAAAACGAACCGCCATTATAGATATCGGCTCCAACTCTGGCAGACTGGTCATCTACGAACGTACCAGCCGGTTTGGTTTTCATCTCATTTGTGAAGAAAAAAGCAAAGTCCGTATTGGAGAGGGGGCATACGCCAAAGGCGGCAATCTGCAGCCTGTCGGTATCGAGCGTGCCTATCTAGCCTTGCAGTCATTTGTCCAAACTACCAAAAAATATCGTGCAAGCAAGACCTTATGTGTCGCTACTTCTGCTTTGAGAGATGCCCCAAACGGTCAGGAGTTTGTCCGATGGATCCGCAGCGAACTAGGACTTAATATCAAAATTATTGATGGCGACGAAGAGGCTATGCTAGGCGCTATCGCTATTAGCAATCTTCTCCCTGTCAGTGACGGTATCACGATAGATATCGGTGGCGGCTCCTCGGATTTGTCCCTTGTCAAAAATGGCAAAATCATAGAAACATGCTCGCTGAATGTAGGTACAGTGCGCATCAAAGAGCTTTTTTTCGACCGAGACAGACCCTTGCAAGATGCGCAAAAATATATCCAAGAGGTACTCAAAAAACTTCCAAATACATTTCGGCATCATCACGCTATCGCTATCGGCGGAACTGCCAGAGCTCTGAGCAAAGGGATCATGAAAAGCTCTGACTACCCGCTCGACAAAATCCATGCATTTGAGTATAAAGTCAAAGATTTTTGGGACTATCTTACTGAGATTACCCACTCAGAGGGTGGCAAAAAGCTTAAACATTTCAACCTTAAGAAGGAACGATACGATACGATACGGGAAGGGACTTTGATCTTCACCGAGATCATCAAACAGATTCACGCCCAAGAGATCATCACAAGCGGAGTAGGCGTCAGAGAGGGACTATTTCTCAAAGATCTTCTGCGACACAACAATTTTCAATTTCCCAGCCATATCAACCCAAGCATCGTCAGTATTCTAGATCGTTTTGATACTCTTCTTCCCGACAACTCCAGCGCTGCGCACCGCATCAAAATCGCCAAAGAGATATATAGGATTTTTCACCAAGAGCTGGGACTGTCCGGCAGCTATCAAAAAGAGCTTACAACCGCCTTGATGTTTTCGAATATCGGGAAAACGCTGACTATCTACAAATCCCATCAGCACGCCTTCTATATCACCATGCAAGAGCTCAATTTCGACTTTAAACACAAAGAGATGCTTTTGATCGCTTTATTGCAGCAAACATATGGAGGCTCACTGCTCAATAAACCGTTTTTCAAAACCTATGAGCAACTACTCCCTCCGAAAGAGGATTTGAGGTATCTCATCTTTATCTACTCGCTTACTGTTTTGGTGCATGAAAATTCTAACCATGCAAACATCTATTTCACCTACAGAGACAAAACCCTTACTATTTATGCCGACCAGTCACTCTATCATGCCAAAGAGCAGATCGCACTGCTCGAAAAGCCGTCTGCTTTTGATCTGGCTATTGTTGATAAAAACAAAGTACCGCCCTATCGTTTTTAAAGCCGGCTCAGTCATATTCCCTCATCATCACGGCTTGACACGGGGATCCGCAAACAAAGAAAGATATAAAGGAAAAAGAGCCAGACTCCATCAAGGAGTGACTGAAGATTTCTATAGATTTTGAAATAAAGGTAAATACATATGACGATATTGATTCTCTAGAACTTTGTCCCCATTGAGAACTCAAACGGCGCCTTATCATCTTCATCCACATCGTCAAGAGCCTCAGCAAAGATCAGATTGATAGGTCCAAAAGGCGAAAACCACTCTATCTGAGCCCCGACCGAACTGGCACTTATATCATTGTTGATGATCTTGAGTCCAGAGACATCGTCTGCAGTAGTATATCCATAATCTGCAAAGAATGTCAGACGCATTTTCGCCGCTTCAAAGAGCGGTATGCTTGCCTCAATAGTCCCTGATGCCCGTCTGTCTCCGCCAAATCTTTGCTCAAGTCCCGTCACAGGATCAAGTACATAAGGAGAGAGCGAGTAAGGACTATATCCCCTGACGCTTCCCACACCGCCCATATAGAGCCGTTCAGCGGTAGGCACCTTCTCGTCTTCGGCATGATTGAGCATGCTTCCTCTCACTTTAGCGCGCATGATCAGGTCATAATCGATCAAATCCTCCATCCCGTAATATGTCCCAAAACGGACACTAAGCTCTGATACATCGGCATAATCCGTATAGATAGACTTTTCAATTTCTGTCAGATCACCGTTAAAAGATCCGAATTCGCCGTTGATACCAGCTACAAACCCCTCTCTAGGCACATAAAAGTCATCGGTATTGTCAAATGAAAGCCCTATCAAACCGGAGATTTTTTCATATTGATCCACATATAAAAAATCATTCAAAAATGTAACGCCTTCGTTGGCGCTGGATTGATTATCGACATAACTTCCGCCTCCGGAAAAATAAAAATGCCGCCAGAACTTCCGACCGGCGATGAGACTTCCGCCTGTCTGGTCTTGAGTATAGTCGATATACTCATAGTCTCGTTTGAAGAAATTGGCACTCAAACTATATTCGCTGTCCCAGACTCTTGGGTTTGTCAAAGAGAAGTTACCGCTCGTAGAAACCTCTGAAATATCAACGCCTACCTCGCCGCTCAATCCGGTTCCAAATAGATTTTTGTCAGAAATGCTGGCGTTGAACATCAGCCCTTGATAGCTTCCGTATCCGCCGCCTGCGGAGATACTTCCGGTTTGTGTCTCTTTGACTTTGACAAGCAGATTTACTTTATCGTCGCTGATCCTCTCCTGAGCGATATCCACACCCTCAAAAAATCCGGTTCTGCCCAATGCGTTTTTGCTATCCTTGAGATCAGTATAACTATACATATCGCCGGGAGCGAGATAGATATATCTTCGGACAACCCTGTCTTTCGTGACATCGTTGCCGGAGATCAGGACATCATTGATCGTTACTTTTTTGCCTTGAGTGATATGGTATTGCAGATCTACAGTACCTGCTTTCTCGTTCTTGTGAAAGTTTGGAGTAACTTTGGCATACGCATAACCCATATCGCCTACTGCCTCTTCGAGGGCTTTCATATCAAGTCTCATTTTTTTGATATTGAAGACTTTTCCCTGCTGAAGCTTGAAATCGCTAATAAGCTTGGCGCTGTCAAGTCCTGGGACATTTTGCACCAACGATACTTTCCCGATACGAAACTGCTTGCCCTCTTTGACGAGATAGCTCACCTCTGCGTTATATGAGGCGCTGTCAACGCGCATCAACGGCTTGCTGACCTCTGCATCGATATAGCCATGCTGCATATAGGCATCTTTGGCTCTCAGCGAATCATACTCCAGCTGATCGATCTTCGCATCAGAATCACCGAGAAAAGGAACCCAACCAAGCCAACCCGGCTCTTTGTTGGCAAGATCAGTTTCGATATCACTCTTCTCCAGCTCTTTTGCGCCTATAAAATTGGTTTCTTTGATCTTGATCTTCTCACCTTTATTTACATCAAAGGTGATCGCGTAGCTGTCATTGATCTTTTTCTTGGAAACATCAACAACAGTATCATAGTACCCTTCGCTCTCTACTTTGGCGATCAAGGTCTGCTTTGCCTGTTCGATACGCCTCTCATCATAGAAATCACCTTTTTTCAGACCAATCTCTTTGGCCAATTTGTCACCGTCACTTCCGGTACCGTATCCTGTAATCTCGACTTTGGAAATCGAAGGCTTCTCGCTAAAATGGTACACCAGAACCCCATTGCCTGTATTTTCAACCCATACATCCTTGAAATAGCCCTGCTCATACAGGTTTTTGACCGATTCATCGATCTGATCTGCATCGACATCACTTCCTTCCTGGATACCGGCAACCTCTTTGGCGGTACTGGCAGAGAGTCGGAGCAAACCGTCAAATTTGATCTGACGAATCTGCTCAGCAACAAGCAGTGTTCCGGCAACCATCCAAAATATAGCGATCTTTTTTATCATTGTTGAGTATCCTTGTTTTTGAAACATCTAGTCTATTTGACTGAGATTCTATCTTTTTTTCACTAAAGGATTACTAAAGAATGGCAGACTGTCGATAGGGCTTGGGCAAACAACACCATTCATCTATGGTATAATAGCGCCAAATAATGAGCTAAAGCTGTGGTTATGCCGGTAACGCGGCGTGCTTACATAAGGATTAAAATATGAATATTGGAATAATAGGACTTGGACTCATGGGGGGCTCGATGGGTATCGCGCTGAGATCCGCTTTCCCAAAATGCCGTCTTGAGGGTCTTGATCACAATCAGGCACACTGCTCTGAGGCATTGGCGCTTGGACTGGTAGACACCATAGTGAATTCTCTTGATGATCTCAAAGTTTGCGATATTATCATTCTGGCTATCCCGGTAGATGGTATAATCACCGCCTTGCACAGCCTGACCGATGTATCTGAACAATGTACTATCATCGACCTTGGAAGCACAAAAGAGAAGATCATCGCCTCTACTCCGGCTAAGATAAGAAAAAACCTGATCGCCGCCCATCCCATGGCAGGCACGGAAAAATTCGGTCCCACCTCAGCAGTCAGCGATCTGTACCGCGACAAGGTGGTCGTACTGTGCAGCCTCGAAGAGAGCGGTGAACTCCAACGGGATATGGCACTGAAGGTATTTGGTGAAATCGGAATGAAGACGGTATTTATGGATGCGGCAGAACATGACCGTCATGCGGCCTTTATCTCACATATGCCTCACGCTTTGAGCTTCTCTCTGGCCAATGCCGTCATGGCACAAGAAGATCCGATAAGCATCATTGAGCTTGCCGGAGGAGGCTTTCGGGATATGAGCCGTATCGCCAAAAGTTCACCGCAGATGTGGGAAGATATCTTCAGACAGAACAAAATCAATCTATTGACTGCGCTGGATCACTTCGCTGTCGAACTCAACAAATGCCGATCTATGATAGAAAACGAAGAGTGGGAAGAGCTGAACGGATGGATGCAAGGCGCCAACAGGCTGCACGATATATTATAGTCCGAGATTATTGCTTGTGAGCCTGTCAGAAAACGCAAATGCTTGCAACAGTGCAGTTTTTTGTAAAAATCAAATGGCTGCCGGCTGCTTCATCTTTCATTCTTCCGCATATATCGATTCACCAACGCTTTGAGGAGCTTTTTGTCTATCACCGCACTCTTGTCGCCGTTTTGCCTGGCGTAGAGCAGGCGCACCATCTCCTCGACGATCGGATCTTTTCCTGTGTGGGGGTAGAGGATCTTGAGTGCTTCACTCTCGTTGGCAGGATTGACCGGTTTTTTAAATTTGAGTTTTGGGATCAATTTGAGCGCCGCCAGTGCCGCAAACACTCCGGAGACAAAAACAAGCGCAAGCACCCAAGGCGGATAACCTCCGGCGTTACCCTCTTTTTTGTTGGGTGAAGGCTCAAATGTATTTTTTCCAACCTCTTGAGACTTGGGCTTTGCACTTTGTACCACTGCGGGAGCGACGGTGCCTCCTATGACTTCGATCTGATAGAATTTTGTCTTTAGAGTCTCTATCTTGCCTGATTTGTAGTTGAATACAGAGAAACTTTGAGATGGTATTGTGAAATTGCGGTCAGCGATCAAGGCAAACCTCTTCTCGTAAGTGGCGATAAGCTGATCTCCGACAAGCTTGCTTTCAACTTTGGCATCATCGCTATAGATCGTCACTCCGTCTATATCCAAACTAAGCCCGTTAAAATCCTCAACTCCTCCTTCGCCTTGGATCGTGACCGTCAGATTGACCGGTTTATTGGCTTTGACCTGGGTCGTGTCTATATTTTCGTTAAGTTCAAAATCCCCTACCAGATCGGTCTGTCCGGGCAAAGGTTTGACATTGATACTCACTGCGTTGGAGGCGATATGGCTCCACCGCGGGGTATCGAAAAAATTACCGAAGATATCATCTTTTCTGCGGCTCCGCTCTGCCACCTTGGCTCTTGAGGGCTCGATGGTCAGATTGCCGTCATGCTTGGGTATCAAAAGATAACGCAACTCATGGATCAGATACTTACCCTTCCTATACTGCTTCTCCGGTTCTTCCTCTTTGACGACAAAATCTCCAAATGATGGTTTCTGATATTGCACTTGCATCAGATCCGCCTGCCGCGACTCACCGAAAAAAACAGACACAAGCAACGGTTCACCTACAAAAAGCTCTCTTTTGTCGGCAACCATGTCGAGGGTAAATTTGTCTGATATGGTGCTCTTTGGTACTGTCTGAGGTGCGGCAATCTTGATCTTGATAGGGTTGGTTTGGAGCTTTTGTCCATCAATCGTTACCGAATATGGTGGTATCGTCATCTCTTTTTGGGGAGTGAAAGTCAGCAGGACCCGCCTGTTTCTTTCCATTTTGTTTTGACCGTTGATCGATGTGATGCCCATACTTGAGACTTCAGACCTCCTCAACACGGGGCTGTCGCCTATCGTATTAATATCCGGAAACTCTATATCGCTGCCCACTGCTTCGATCGTCAATATAATGCTGTCCCCTGCTGTCACTTCAGAACTGTCCACTTTGGCAGTGACGCTTCCTCCCCACCCAAAAGCAGTTGCCAAAAACAGCGCCCACATCATCCGAACTGCCTGATTCATCATTGTCCTCCTTTGCACTAAAGAGATATTTACCATGGCCGTATCTCCTCGTTGTTTGGCTGTCTCTCCTCTCCCTCTTCGATTTGATACATCATAGAGGGCATCTGGCGCTGATCAAGCTTTTTGAGCGCCCTTTTGAGCTCTTTTTCGCCCATCTCTCCAAGCTGGGTTGTCTGCGCTTCCTGAGCCGCAGGGTTCTTTTGTTTTTTGTCCTCTTTGGAACCATCCCTGCCTTGCTGAGTTTGCTGCTTTTTTTGTTCATCCTGCTTGGACTGATCTTTGTTTTTGCTGTCAGATTTGCTCTGTTCGCTTTTTTGATCCTGATTTTGTTGCGGCGGCTGTTTTTGGGATTGAGGCTGATCTTTTTGCTGTTGGTCTTGTTGCTTTTGCTGGTCTTTGGATGATTGATTTTGATCTTGCCGGTTTTCTTCTTTATTGTTGTTTTCTTGCTTTTTCTTCTCTTTTTTTGCCATTTCCAAATTATGTCTGGTATCACGATCATCACGGTGTTTCAATGACTCTTCATAGCTCTCTATAGCCTTATCCGAATCACCGTTTTTGAGATAGCTGTTGCCTAGATTGTGGAGTCTCGAAGCCTCATCGGCGACTCCTTTGGCTGCCTGATATGCCTCTATTGCTTTGTCGTATGATCCTTTTTTATAATATGTATTGCCTAGGTTATAATTCAACTCATTGGTATCATTGCTTTTTTTGATACCTTCAAACAAGGCAGCGCTTTTGGCGTACTCCTTCGACTCATACGCCTCTTTCGCCTCTTTGATGGTCTGGAAATCCATCAAGCCGCCATAAGCTCCGCCCAAAAACCCGCACCAAAATGTTATGATGATCCAAAACCTCTTTCTCATCGTCCGCCTCCTTTTTGGGCTGTGACTCGTCTTCGTTTTGGAATAGATCCAAATGCCGTCAACAGCAACGCCAAAGCGCCGGTCAAAGGATAATAAAAGAGCTCTTCGCGGTCCTTTATCGTGACTGTGCCTGTTTGTTTGCTTTGGTGGTCGCTTCGGATCGCCTCTACAAGTTGCGCAATATCATCTTTTTGATTTCCTGCTGCTACAAATGCTCCGCCGGTATCGATAGCGATCTGACCCAATGCGTCATTACGCTGCGTGATCACGATAGCGCCATCAGGAGATGTCACAGGTTTGCCGTTGGAGTCAAGCACTGGCGCCCCCTCCGGAGTTCCTACCAAAACCGCATAAAGCGTTATCCCGCTCTCTTTCAAAATATCGGCAAATCCCTCAAGAGCCTCAGGGTCTCCGCCGTCACTGAATACAACCGCGATCTTGGGCTTTTTCTTCTCGAGCATAGATGCGCTCAATCGGCCCAGTGCCGAAAAATCAGTCGAGCCCATATTGATATAGCTGTCATTGACTCCATCTATGATCTGCGCAAGCGTCGCCTTGTCGCTGCTGAAAGGAGCCAAAATAAACGAAGAGTGGGCGAAGGCAGCCAGCGCTATCTCATCGCCGGGCATCTTTTCAAACAACAGCTCCATCTTCTTTTTGGCAAATGCCAGACGGCTGGGATAGTTGTCTTGGCTTCGCATCGAACCGGAGATATCCAGCGCGGCCAAAAGGCTCAGACCCTCCATCTCTATGACTTTATCGCTCTTTTCTATGACCGGTCTCGCCATCGCCGTGATCATCAGAAAAATAGCGGCAAACATGACGATATTGCGCACCATCAGAGGGATCGTATCATCCGCCGCGCTCAAACGCGCCAATACTTTTTCATCAAATATTCTAGAAAGGCGGTCTTTGTTGGTCGATATCAGCAGTGCAAAAACAGTAAAAGGAAGGATCAAAACCCAAAAAAGATAAGGATAGACAAATGTCATACGCTACACTCCTTTGGCATTGCGGTAATATACGAACAAAAGCAGGCTCAAGATAGACAAAAACAGCGGATAGATATAAAGATATGTATGTACCGCTACTTTTTTGTCGTCGATCTTGCTTACTTCAAGCTTGTCGATCTCATCATAGACCTGCGAGAGCATTTGACTGTTTTGCGCACTAAAAGCCCTCCCTTTGCCCGCTTTGGCAAGCGCTTGCAGATACCTCGCATTAAAATCCATATCCGGCCGTCCGATACCGACAGTATAAAGCTTTGCTTCACTTTGTGCAACCACTCCTGCAACCTCTTCAATCCCCACTTTGCTCATATTATCCATACCATCGGTCAATAGGATGATGATCTTGGATTTGGCTTTGCTTTTGGACAACAGAGCGTAGCTTTGCACCAGTGCATCTTGGATGGCAGTTCGTTTTCCTGCGATCCCTATCTGCTGATACTCTACTATCTTGCGCAAGAACTCCTGCTCAAATGTCAAAGGAGAAGCCACAAAAGCCACATCGGCGAAGGTAATCATACCGATACGATCGCTTGACCGTTTGCCTATAAAATCGCTGACCACCACTTTGACCAGATCAAATTTACTCCTCATAGGATCTATCGGATCAAATCCGCCTTTACGCATAGAATCGCTCGCGTCGATCACCAAGACGATATCCCGCCCCTCTTTTTTGCTGTTTTGATAAGTGTGCGTCATCACAGGAGATGCCAATGCCACGACTGCCGAGACAATCCCGATCCATTTGAGCCAGAGCAAAAGCGAACTTTTCTTGGCTCCGCTTCCCAGCAAAAGGGTCTCAACATGAGGAAAATAGATCGCCTTGCTCCTCTCCGCGCAAAACTTCGCACAGACCCAAAAAAGCAGTATGATCCCCGACACAAAAGGATATTCAAAGCTAAATTGACCCATCAGCTACCTGCACAAAAAGGCTGAACCTGTCAAGGGTATCTTGATCTACGGCTTCTACCTCTTTTTTGTATTTATATCGCTCCAGCAGCGGCAATAGCTGATCAAGCAGCTCTTTGCGCCTCGTATCCGTAGCCAAAAGCCTGGCATAATGCGTCGCAGTATAGGCGCTTGCCTTGGGATCTGACCAATCGATCTCTTTGAGTTTTGCCAGATAGTGTCTTGTGAGATTTGCTCTGCGATACTCCAACAATCTTTTTACGGCAAAGAAAAGAATACTTGCCGCTATCACAGCGGCAAGAGTGATCAATCCATAGAAGATCATCTGTGTATTGTCGGGGATATCCAGGAGCGGTTTGATATCTCGGAGTTCTTCATTCATCACAGATCCTATCTCATACGCCGGACAAGCTTCAGATACGGCTCTTCATCGGTGTAAATTTTGGCGAAACGGATGCCGTTTTTCCTAAACTCTTCATATAGCTTTTCGTCATTTTCCCTCAGCGCCTTTCGGTATCGTCCCATAGCAGCTCCGTCGATCGCGCCCTCGAAACTCTTCCGGCTTTCCATATCGATCAAGCGCAGATAGCCAAGCTCGTCCGGCTCCTCTTCGAAACGATCCCGCACGATAACAGCAAAGAGATCATGCTTTTTGCACAGCAGTCTCAGGTCAATATTACCGACAAAATCAGAGACGACAAAAAGCAATGAACGCCTCTTGATACGGTTAAATAATGTATCTGCAAATCCCCTGAAATCACCCTTTTTGCCTATCACATCAAATACCGTCATAGATTCGACTGCCGTATTGACCGCGAATAGTCTCTTGCTGGGCTTGCTGTGCGTATAAAGCCTGTCTGCGTAGATGATATGTGAGAAAATGTCACTGTTACGCAGGGCAGAAAAGCCCAGTATCGAGACGATCTCCGCCATCACTTCGCTCTTTTGTCTCACGGTGCCGAAATAGACCGATCCGTTCATCATGCACGCCACCGTGACATTGAGCTGCCGCTCCTCTTTGGTGATTTTGACATACGGTTTTTGCAGTTTTGCGGTGGTTTTCCAGTCGATTTTGCGTACATCGTCTCCATAAAGATATTCGCGAAGTTCGGCAAACTCAAATCCATGCCCTTGAAACAGTGAAATATTGTTGCCCAGCATCTCGCCAAAGACCTGTTTTCTCGTCTTGAGAATGATCCTTTTGACTGCCTTGTTCACTCTGTGCCCCAACTCAAATTTAAGGGATCGGCACTGCTGCAAGTACCTGCTCGATGATCTGATCCTGCCTGATCCCCTCAGCCTCTGCTTCATAGCTCAGGATGATCCTATGGCGCAGTATCTCTTTGGCGATATAGGCGATCTCGATCGGCGAGACATAATCCTTGCCTTTGAGATAAGCGATCGCCCTTGAAGCTTTATAAAGATCGATCGTAGCACGGGGAGATGCGCCAAACTCAATATAGTTTTTCAGTGTGTCAAGTCCATATTTTTGCGGCTCTCTGGTAGCAAAAACAAGCTCCACGATATACGCTTCTATCTCTTTGTCCAGATGCACCTGCATTGCCTCTTTGCGTATCTGCTCGAGATCATCTGCCGAAGCGGCCTGCACTATCGTGCCAAAACCCTCATTGGCAACCCGTCTGGCGATCTCCAGCTCTTCGTCTTTAGTATTGTAGCCCACCACCACCTTCATCATGAAGCGATCCAGCTGCGCTTCAGGCAGCGCATAAACACCCTCCTGCTCGACCGGGTTTTGTGTCGCCATCACCAAAAAAGGCAGATCTATCTTGAAACTCTCATCGCCGATAGTCGCCTGTCGCTCCTGCATCGCTTCGAGCAGGGCGGACTGTACTTTTGCGGGCGCTCTGTTGATCTCGTCGGCGAGGAGCAGATTGGTAAAGATGGGGCCTTTTTTGATCTTGAAGGCATTTCGGGAAGGGTCGTATATCTCGGTACCTACGATATCGGACGGGAGCAGATCGGGCGTGAACTGTACACGCTTGAAGTCGAGTCCCAGCGTCTTTGCCAATGCATTGACAGTCGTCGTCTTTGCAAGACCGGGCACTCCTTCGAGCAGGATGTGCCCACGGCAGATCAGCCCTGTGAGCAGCCCCTCTATCATCTTCTCCTGACCTACGACAACCTTGCCGACCTCTGTTTTAATCGCATTGATGATCTCACTCAACTTACACTCCTATATCGATAGGCACTGCATGGGTGTGCCTTTTGGTTTGGCTAATATTACTCAAGTGGGGTAAATGAAACATTAATAAAAGAGGTCAAAAGCAGTTGAATTACCGCTCATGAAAGGCTTCTGAAAATGTCTTGATGATCGGCTTAGTCAGGTAGGTCAATACACTCCTGTTGCCTGTAATGATATCGACTTGAGCCGTCATCCCCGGAGAAAGATCTATTTTTTTGCCATCACCCGAGAGAAGATTGGTCTGCTCCATCACGATCAGAACTCTAAAATAGTATTTCTCACCCTCAGCCGTTTTCTCGACCAGTGTATCAGGGCTGATATAGTGGACTTTGCCGCGAAAAATACCGTAGATACTATAGTCATACGCATCGAGTTTGACGGCGGCATCTTGCCCGGTCTTGACAAATGAAATATCGCTTGGCGGCATCTTTGCTTCGATGATGAGCTTATCACCGAAAGGTACCAGCTCCATGATCACATCACCGGGTCGCACCCTGGCACCCTGCGTGGTGACAATGATATTTTTGACGATCGCGTTCATAGGCGAGGAGATCACTGTGCGCTCCAGAGTGATCGCCCTGTCGGCAAACTCCTGCTCTTTGGTAGAGAGCTCCTCCTCGGCTTTGGTCATTTCGGTTTGAGAGTCCTGAAAATATTTGTTGCGCACATTGGCGAGCTTGCCTTTGATATCTGCAACCTGCCGCTTGAGCCGGATGATCTCCGTCGCACCTATGTCGCCGCTCTTGAGCAGCGGATAGTTGAGTCCCAGCTCCTCTTTCGCCAATTTCAGCGACTCCTCCAAAGTCGTGACATCGTCATTGAGCGCGCGTTGGCGGCGATGGAAAAGCTCGGTTTGGTTTTCGACAAATTCCGGATACTTTTTGACGGATTCGGGAAAAACAAGGGATTTTCCGTAGACTTCCGCCCTCAAGCGCGCCAATGCGGCCTGGAGCGCTGCCACTTTGGCTTTGCTGTCATCAAATGCGGCTTGGGCTTGGGACTGCTCCAAGATGATGAGCTGCTCGTCTTTTTTGACCTGTTTGCCCTCCTGGACATAGATCTTCTCGACTACACCGTCGATCGCGGCTTGGATCTGCTGTGTTTTGGCGGTTGCGATCACCTGCCCTTGGGCATGGGATATCTGATCTATATGAGCATAATTGGACCAGACCAAAAAAGGCACAAGCACTACCAGCAAAACCCCAAAGATCATCCATAGAGGATTTAAGTGCAAACGATATGGAAGTTTTTGATGCATTATGATTTCCCCTGAGGTTGTATTTTTCCGGCACTATTGAGCTTTTGCAATACGGCATCCTTGGGACCGTCCATAGCGATACCCTGCGGCGTCATGACGATGATGCGATTGACGAGCCCCAGCAAGGCGGGCTTGTGCGTGACCAACACCAGCGTACTTTGGGGAGTGAGCTGTTGGTGTATCGCCTCCAGTATCTGTCTCTCGGTGCGCTCATCCATATTTGCCGTAGGCTCATCCAGCAGCCACGCACGAGGTTTCATCAGCAGTATCCGTGTCATGGCAATCATCTGCTTCTGTCCGCCGGAAACACTCTCTCCGCCTTCGGGCACCGGCGTATCCAAGCCTTGGGGCAGCGCATTGATCAATAGACTCAATCCTGTTTTTTGAGCCGCGGCCAAGATCTCTTCGTCATTGATCCCCACCAGTCCCAGCAAGAGATTGTCACGCAGTGTGCCCGAGATCAATTTGACACTTTGAGGCAGATATCCGATGGTTTCATTCAGACGGTTGCGCGAGATCTGATGGATATCTATCCCGCCGATCAGCACTTTGCCCTCCTGGGGTCTATAGAGGCCGCTGAGTATCTTGAGCAGTGTGGATTTGCCTGACCCGATCATGCCCAGCACCGCCACCCTCTCGCCGGGAGCGATCACCAGCTTGGGCACTTTGACTGTGGGAGCATTTTCCCCGTAAGTGAACCCCACGCCGTCACAGCGAAAATGAGGCTGGATCATCGACGGCGAAAGAGGTCTGGATACCCCTTCATTGTCACGGTCAAGCGCATAGACGCGATCCAGATCTTCTATGGATATCTTGGTCCTTCCCCACTGCATCAAGAGATTTGGCAGTTGCGCAATTGGCGCCAGTACCCGCCCGGAGAGGATAGTCGTCGCGATCAGCCCCCCCATCGTCAAGCCATCCATCGTCGCCACCAGATAAGCGCCCATTGCTACCAAAGAGATGTAGCTGAACTGCTGCATAAATGCCGATACATAGGTGGTCATTTCACTGTAGTGGCGGATCTCTATGTCATCATTGATCGCGCTCTCAGTCAATGCGTTCCAGCGGCTCAGGATACTCCATCCGGCACCTGTAGCTTTGATATTTTCAGCGCTCTCCAGACTCTCCACGAGCAGACCCAGCTTCTTGTGCGATGCCATAGATGATGTCTTGGAGAGCATCTCTATCTTCTTGCGGAAAAAAGTACCCACCAAGATCGCTATGATCAAAAATGCCAATACGATCCCGCCCATCGTCCATCCTGCAAGCATAATGATCACAGCGAGGAAAATCATCGAAAAAGGAAAATCGATAAAGACATACAATGCCACCGAAGAGATAAAAGCCCGTACCGTCGCATAACTCTGGAGCTGACCTGAAAGCGTGCCGATACTTTTGGGCAGCGCATCAAGACGGATCTTCAAAAAACGGCTGAAGATATCATGAGAGTAGGCTATATCCATCTCTTTGGACGCGATATCGAGGATATACGAGCGGGAGAGCTTGAGTATCATCTCCAGCAGAATCGCCACAAAAACTCCTATACTCAAAGCAACCAGCGTAGTCAACCCCTGTGTCGGGATCACTCTGTCATAGACCTGCAAACTGAAAAACGAGGTTGCCAACGCCAGCAGATTGATACTCAATGAAGCGATGACGGCATAGGTCATCAGCGGTTTTTGCTTCCAAGCCACGGCTTTAAACATTGCTTTGGCGGATATCTTCTCTGTCGAACCTGTCTCAGATCTGATCGGCAAAAAGCGCGTACCCTCAGCGAAGCTCCTTTGGGTTCTCACCCCCTCTTTGCCTTCGCTCTTCCAGCTTCCGTCCGCCTCCTGCTCCATCACGATGCGCATCCCTCCGCCGGGCACAAGCGCCAGCATGGGGAGGGACTCTTGGGAGATTTTGGTACGCCACATGGCTTTTTTGACCCCCGACTCTGTCAAAAATGCTTCATACAAAGCGGCCACGCCCTTGTCATTGCTGTCGGAGACTCTCTGTTTGAGTATTTCCAGCTCGTAAGCCGAGAGCCTAAACGACGAAAAGGGCGCTATCGAACAGGATTGGACAAGCCACTCCAAATCACATTTCACCTCTTCGGTGTCGGCATAGATCATCGCTCGCTCTCCTCAAATTGTATTTGTCCCGATTGCAGCGCGAGCCTGTAGGCAGATGCTGCCCATGTCGCCTTGAGATTTGCCAAAATGATCCTATACTGCGTCACTTCCCGCGACGCATTGACCAGATCGAGCCACTGGCGTTTGCCCGCGATGAAAAGCCGTTTATAGGATTCGAGCACCTGCTGTGACGCATCGATGGCTCTTTGCGTGCTCTCCACTCGTCCTGAAGCGGAGCGGTAATCCGCATAGGTGAGCACCAAGGCATCTTTGAGCTCCTGCTCTTTGAGTTTAAGTTCGTCCTGAGACTGAAGCACTTTGTACTGAGCGCTTTGCATATTGGACATCGACGAGAGTCCCGCGCCCGGAGTGAAGGTGACCGCCGCATACACAGCCGTATCGCTGCCATAGTCCTGATCCTCATACACCGAACCGCGCTGATACTCGGCACGCAAAGAGATATTTGGCATTATCGCCGCCTCTGCGTTCTTTCTTTCTGCTTCGGCAGATTTTATCTGCGAGGCAGATTTTTTGAGGAGAGGATGGGTATCGATGAGGGAAGCCTGCAGCTGCGCCAGTGAGAGTCTCTGATCCAAAAATCTGTCATGCTCATATCCGATACCGCAGCGCAGCGGCTGGCCTGTCATCAGCTCCAACTGAGCCTGCGACATAGCATGGATAGCACGCGCTCTTGTCAGATCCGCATCGATCTGCGCGATCCTCGCGTCAAGCAGCTCGGCATCCGACTCGGATGAGACCCCTGCATCTATACGCCTGTCAAGCATCTCTGAGAGCTCCTCAAGCTGCGCTTTGCCTTGGGCAAAGCCCTCCATCTCCCCGGTTGACTGGATATAGTTTTGGATGATACCCAAAATTTTCTCAGCGACTGTATAGCTATTTTCGCCCAAGGTATGCCTCGCCTCATCATATCGCGCTGCCGCCATATCACTCATCGCGTCGAGCTTGCCGCCTGTCCACAGAGGCTGATCCAGACGCACGGTCTCGCCATTGCGCCTGGTATCACCTGAGAGATCGGCTGAGAGCGTGGGGAAGTAGTTCCATTTGGCACTCTGCTTTTGCGCGTCCGCTCCCAGTATCATATGGCGGGATGCCCGGATGCTTGGATAGTGACGGTATCCCATGCGCAGCAGCGACTCCACGCTTTTGGAGCAAGCACCCCTGCCCCCTCCGGTCTCGCCGTAGATCGCCAGCGCGGCTTCATGCTCCGAAACACTCTGAGATTTGGCAGATTTCGATGAAGTTTGGATTTTTGAAAGAGTGCCGGACTCTTTGGCAAGCGC
>DYNJ01000054.1 GCA_020721085.1 Sulfurovum sp.
AAATTATCACTTTTTTGCAGAATGCGTGAAAGCCCGATATTATGGGGCTTTGGGATGAATTCGGCTACTATCCGTAAAAAATTTATTAATAAATTGTTAATTTTTTTGAAAAATCCCTTGACATTAATAAATATTGTATGCTATAATCCGTCTGTAACAAAAAATTTCAAGGAGAAAAGTTATGAAAAATATCGTTCTTTCAGCAGTAGCTGTAATCGCATTAGGTTCATTCGCAGTAGCGGGTGGTGATATCGCTCCGGTTCAAGAGCCAGTTGTAGAGGTACCTGAAGTAGCATCATGGTCACCGACATTTTATGTAGGTGCAGCGTATGTCAATGTTGACGGTGATTTAGATGCCGCTTCCCCGGATGCTGTTCTTGATACTGCAACTCTTTCGGCTGACAACTATGCTTTGGCTGCAGGTGTGGTCTTGAATTCATGGTTGGCAGTTGAGGGCAGATACTCTAACTCTATTGATGACTATGATTTGGAAGCATCTTTAACAGATGGTAATACTGTTGTTACTATTGACGAAACAATGGCCGGAGGAGAAGCAGAAGTAGCTGCAATATTCCTTAAAGGTATGTACCCAATTGCTGATACAGGCCTCATAGCTTACGGATTGCTCGGATACGCAAATGTTAGCGTAACAGATGATGTTAACGGTGAGATAATGGATGATGACGGCCTTGCGTACGGTGTAGGTGCTGCATATGCAGTAACTCCAAATGTACTTGTATTTGCTGACTGGACAAGACTCTATGATGATACTGTACAAGATTCAGCTGTTGTTGCTAACGGGATGGATGTCACAGTTGACACTATCAACGTTGGTGCTGCTTACGTATTCTAAGAACACCCCCTATCAGGTCCGGTTGGGCTTGATAGGACTCTACTATATACTTCTTTTCATTGCTTTAAAATTTATACAAATCTCATTTATATACCATCAAAGTGCTATTTTTATATTTTTTGGCATATTCGTCACATCCGTTTGTATTGAGCCTGTTTTTGTCCGTTCGTATTGGGTTTTGTCGAAATAGGAACGGACTTTCTGTTCTTTGCTGTACCGTTCAGCCCTTCGACAGGCTCAGGGCAAACCAAGGCTTTTAATCTCTATTTTTGTAAATTTTTACTATAATCCAACTTTAAAATCACACAATTTTTTCGGAGAAATACCATTGAAACATATCATCACAACACTGCTCATCCTATTTGTCGCCATGACGACACTGCAGTCAGCCCCTATCTCAACCGATGAAATTGCTATCGGGATACAAAACGGGGTCGGCAGCAAACTCAGCGGACCGAACAAAGCAATCATCGAAAATATCTACAGCCAAACCGGCTACAAGCCGCTTTGGGTCGGTCCTGCCAATGCCAACAAACAAAGCGAACTGATCAACGCACTTAATGATACGCTCTTTAACTACAAAGACAAGCCATTGGGCAGAGCCAATATCAAACAGCTCTTTTATATCGTAGACAACAATGAGGTCTCAGATGCCAAAAAGGCGGAGGTCTATGCCCGTTTGGATATGCTGCTGACCAACAGTTTTATCAGTCTTGCTAAATTTATCGTAGAGGGTGATGTGGACTGGGATCTGGTCACCCGCAAAATGACGGCGCTCAAAGCAAGTGATGACATCCAGGCCAAATGGGAGTTTGCTCCCAAAACTTTCACGGATCATGAAGGACTCTACCGCGCCGCAGTTGCCGGGAACATCAAAGAGTATCTCTCGTCTCTCATCCCGATGGAAAAACGATACAGGGGTTTAATAGATATCCTCAGAGACTACCGCAGAATGTCAATATCAAAGATCGAATACACCAATGATATATTGCAGCTTGGAGACAGCGGAAGCAGGGTGGCGGAGATCAAAAAACTTCTTCAGGCATCCGGGGATTATCCTGAAAATGCACCGCTTGACAGACAGTTTGACGAGACGATGCGCCAAGCAGTCATCACTTATCAAAACCGCTACAACTTGGAGCCGGACGGCAAAGTCAATAAAGTAATGACCTACTATCTCAACCTGCCTACCAACAAAAATGTCCAGCAAACCATCGCCAATCTCGACAAATGCAAACTCTATCCCAAGGAGTTTGAGAATGAATATATTGAAGTCAATATCCCCGATTTCAATCTGCGCTATTACCGGGACTCTCAAAGACTTTTCAAGACAGGCGTCGTCGTAGGACGGATAGACAGACCGACTCCTATCTTCAATGATGAGATCACCCATATGGTGCTTAACCCTACATGGAGCGTACCTGACAACCTTGTCAAAAGAGACCTCATACCGCACCTCAGAGAGCATCCGGAATACCTCAAAGAGAATAACATCCATGTATTCTCCGGTGATAGTGAGATCCAAGTGAGTAGCGGTGATCTCAATCAGTATGAGCATAGCAGCAACAATGTCCCTTATCGTTTCGTGCAGTTTCCCGGCGACAATAATGCGCTTGGACGAATCAAGTTTATGTTCCCAAATAAATACGATGTCTATCTCCACGATACGGACAACAAAGAACTTCTTGAGAGACGCTATAAAATCTACAGCTCCGGATGTATGCGCGTGGATAAGCCTTTTGACTTGATGAATATCTTGCTTGCCCATACCGGCGGAAACTATACGGAAACCAGAATCCGGCAGATCCTAGATACGATGCATCCTACCACTATACAGCTCAATAAGTCTATCCCTGTGCATATCGTCTATTTTACCGTTTACCGTGAGGACGGATTGGACTACTTCAAAAATGATATCTATCTTTATGATCAGATGATATGGGAGTCAAGCGCAGGCCACAAAAAAGCGACATTCAGCCTGCCAGACAAGCGATTTATAGATGTACAAAAAAATGCCCAAACACAAAAGAAACCGCTGGAGGAGTAGATAAGCCCGGATTGCTTTTCGTTGATTTGCAATCTGAAATACTGAAATAAATTCAGCATGACAGTTTCAGGATCTCATATTTTACCCTTTTCTAAGCTTGACTCTTTGGGCATGTGCGATAGCGATCGCCATCGCATCAGTGATATCCAAAGGCTTGATCTCCTGTTTGATATTCAAAAGTTTCTTGACCATAAATGCAACCTGCTCTTTGCCTGCTTTGCCATTGCCTGTGAGCGATTTTTTGACTTGTAGCGGGGTGTACTCATAAAAATATCCTATCTCTTGAAGAATCTTGAGAGACAAAGCTCCTCTAAACTGTGCCAGCTTCAAAACTGTCTTTGGATTGTAGGCATAAAATATATCTTCGATCGCTGCTTCATCGACTTTATGGGACTTTAATATCAGATCAAGCCCCTCTATAAGCTCGATAATCTGTTCTTGCAGGGATTCGCTTTTGATTTTAAGCAAACCAGCCTCTATCAACACAGGAGACTTGCCTTCCACAGAGAGGATACAATAGCCTAAATTACGGCTTCCAGGATCTATTCCTAAAATATTCATTCACACCTTTATTCACATTGTGAATAAAATTATTCAACATGCGTTTATATCCATATTTTAGCTTATTTTGGCTAATATTGTGAAAGTTATTCACATTAAGAAATAAGTGCGTCCAAAATTATCACATTATTCACATTACGGTAGGTTACATACGATGAATATCGGACAAAAAGTACTAGAAGAGCTCAAAAAAGAGATTCCGCCGACTGACTATGAACGATATATCAAAAAATTGCAATATGATACCGGCCGCTCTAGAAGCAATATCATCTGCTATTTGGCATCCAATATACTTGTCGCCAAATGGGTCAATACCAAATACGGTGTAAGGATAGCGCATCTTTTTGAATTGCAAAACGGTATCAAACCAGAGGTTGAGATCATAGTAAATAAAGCCAAAAATGTGCCATATATTGAGCAAAAACATATCGAACAAAAATCCGGTTCAAAAAGTACCAAGTTAAACCCCTCTTTTACATTTGAGAGTTTTATCGTAGGCAATTCCAACCAATTTGCCTATACAACCGCCAAAAGCGCCGCCGAAAAACCCGGAGAACAGTACAACCCGCTTTTTATATACGGCGGTGTAGGACTCGGTAAAACACATCTGCTGCAAGC
This sequence comes from Sulfurovum sp., assembly GCA_020721085.1. Taxonomy (GTDB): domain Bacteria; phylum Campylobacterota; class Campylobacteria; order Campylobacterales; family Sulfurovaceae; genus SZUA-451. Next base: position 4,080 of record DYNJ01000054.1, read on the forward strand.
GATAGGAAACTATCATCTCAACCTTGGAAAAACAGTGATATATACCACGCTGGAGCAGTTTATGAACAGTTTCACCGCGCATCTAAGAAGCCAGACAATGGATAGATTTAGAGAAAAGTTCAGAGAATGTGACCTTCTGCTGATAGACGATATACAGTTTTTGAGTCGTAAAGAGCAGACTCAAGAGGAGTTTTTTCATACTTTCAATGAGTTGTATCAGTCCAAAAAACAGATCGTCATGACTTCAGATCGCCAACCCAATAAGATCGCCGGTCTAGTGGACAGGCTCAAAAGCAGATTTGAATGGGGTCTGCTAGCCGATATCCAACCACCGGGACTAGAGACAAAGATCGCTATCATCCAAAAGAAGTGTGAACTAGACGGTATCAAGCTCGATAAAGAGATCATCCATTATATAGCAACCAATATGGGAGACAATATACGAGAGATAGAAGGCACTATCATCAAGCTCAATGCACTTAGCTCTATGCTCAACCAACCCATCTCAATAGAATTTACCCGCAATGCTATCAAAGATCAGCTTAAAGAGAAAAAAGAGAATATCACTATAGATGAGATCGTAAAAATAGTATCTAGAGAGCTCAACATAAAGCCTTCTGATATCAAATCCAAAAAACGCACTCAAAATGTTGCTAATGCCAGAAGGATCATTATCTATCTCGCACGCAATCTCACACCCAACTCAATGCCGCAAATCGCACTTTATTTTGGGATGAAAGACCATACTGCTATCAGTCATACGATGAAAAAAATCAATGAGATCATCGAAAATGATGAGAACTTTAAAGTTTTGCTCGAGGATCTATCCAATAAAGTACATACAAAGCAAAATGAATAAAAAAAAGATATAATTTTGAGAGTGAATAATTGTGAATATAAAAGCTGTAAAGAAAGTCTGGCAAACAGCGTAAAAGCGGGGCGAAATGCGCTTATTCACATATTCAACACAAGCTACTGCTACATACTATTTAAATTATATAAGGAGAGTCAATGAAGATCAGAGCATCAAAACAGATATTTGAATCGATATTGATAAATTTGCAGCCTTTTTTAGAAAAGAAAGATGCAAGCCAAATCACTTCACATATCTATTTTAGGTCACAAAACGGTCAATGTACCATTAAAGCTACAGATCTGGAAATAGGACTGAGCATCTCAACTGATTATATACAAGTTGACCACGATGGATCATTTACCGCCAATGGTAAAAAACTGCTTGATATCATCCGTATTCTCAAGGATGATGAGATAACTCTTGAACTGCTTGACAATATGCTGATCATCAAACAAAAACATTCAAAATTCAAACTGCCTACTTTTGACGCAAATATGTTTCCAAGCTTTCCGGATAGCCAAAATAAGCCACAGATTGCGCTCAATTCTCTCGGTCTGATCCAAAATCTCAAAAAAATATCACCTGCGATCGATACCAACAATCCAAAATTTGAACTCAACGGTGCATTGATCAATATCAAATCCGATGGTACTGATCTGGTAGGTACAGATACAAGAAGATTGGCGATAGCAAATATCTCTGGTGAAAATAGCCAAAAGCTCTCTTTGATCATACCAAAAAAAGCAATTATGGAGATACAAAAGCTTTTTTTAGACAAAATCACAATTTTCTATGATCAAACAAATATGATAATAACAAATGATCAATATACATTTTTTACCCGTTTGATCAACGGCAAATTTCCTGATTATGAACGGATTATCCCAAAAACTATCAAACATACCCTGACATTGCCCAAAAAGGCTATGATTGATGCCATCAAAATGATCACTACTATCTCTCAAGATATCAGAATGACTCTTCTTTCTGAAAAAATTGTATTTCATTCATTCGGAGCTGATAACATTGAAGCAAAAACAGAATTGGAGATAGCAACACCATTTTCAAATAAATTTGAGATCAGTTTCAACAGCAGATATATCCTTGATTTTATCACTCAAATCGATCATGATGAGTTTGAACTTGGACTCAATGAACCAAACCTTCCTTTTATTGTCAAAGATGACAACTTTATAACGATCATCATGCCTATATTGTAGCTGATACTATCATGAGTAAATTTATTTTTATCACAGGCGGAGTATTAAGTTCATTAGGCAAAGGCATCAGCGCTGCCAGTATCGGTACTCTTTTAAAACATTCGGGACTTAGAGTCGGCGTACTCAAACTGGATCCTTATATCAATGTCGATCCCGGTACGATGAGTCCTTTGGAACATGGAGAGGTTTTTGTGACCAAAGACGGTGCTGAGACTGATCTTGACCTCGGTCACTATGAACGGTTTCTTGATACCTCTTTGACACAAAAAAATAACTTCACGACCGGTCAGGTTTATCTGGCTGTTATTGAAAATGAGCGGAAAGGAAAATATCTAGGCAAAACTATCCAAGTAGTTCCTCATATCGTCAATGAGATCAAAGAACGGATCGTAACAGCAGGGGAGGGCAGAGATGTACTTATCGTTGAGCTTGGCGGTACGACAGGGGATATCGAAGGACTTCCTTTTCTTGAAGCAATCAGGCAGATGAAGCATGAATTGGGATCTAAAAATGTGATGAATATCCATGTCACATTGTTGCCATATATCAAAGCAGCAGGCGAACTCAAAACAAAACCGACACAGCACTCCGTCCAAGAGCTGCGAAGGATAGGTATCTCACCGCATATGCTGATACTCAGAGCAGAACAGCCTGTACCAAATGAACTCAAAAAAAAGATTGCATATAGCTGTGATGTCGATGAAGACAGTGTCATCGAGGCAATCGACGCAACAACTATCTATCAGGTTCCGCTCAATTTCCTTTTGCAAGATATACTTACACCGATCTCAAAACAGATCAATTTAGGTGAGCTCAAACCAAATATGGATGAGTGGAATAATCTGGTCAATAAGATCATCAAACCAACAAATATTACTACGATCGCTTTTGTAGGAAAATATCTCGATCTCAAAGAGTCTTACAAATCTTTGACAGAGGCGTTGATCCATGCAGGAGCCAATCTAGACTGCCAGGTCAAAATAAAATGGGTGGACAGTGAAAAATTAGAAGAGGAAGGAGTTGAGAAATTTCTGAAAGATTGTGATGGGATTTTGGTCGCTGGAGGATTTGGAGAAAGAGGTATCGAAGGAAAGATATCCGCTATCCGTTACGCGCGAGAAAATAAGATACCATTTTTGGGTATTTGTCTTGGGATGCAGCTGTCTATCATAGAATTTGGCAGAAATGTACTGCATCTCAAAGAGGCAAACTCTATAGAGTTTAACCCGGAAACCAAACATCCTATGATATATCTTATCGATCAATTTATAGACAATTGTGGGACAAAACAGATAAGAACTTCCACTTCCCCTATGGGAGGTACACTGAGACTCGGGGAATATGAGTGTCATACCAAAGAGGGGTCAAATCTGCGCCGCGCTTATGATGCAAGTGTAATCTATGAAAGACACAGGCACCGCTATGAAGCCAATCCTGAATATCGTGAGATGTTAGAGGCAAATGGTATGGAAATCACGGGTGAATCAAACGGTTTGATAGAAGCTGTCGAGGTTAAAGACCATCCTTGGTTTTTAGCTGTTCAATTTCACCCTGAATTTACCTCTAGACTTCAGACTCCAAACCCGTCAATTTTGGCTTTTGTAAAAGCCTCAATGCATCAATAATTCCATCACCGCTCTATATTAGCAGAACGGCTGTCAAAATGCACACTTACCCAAAAATTTCATTAATCTCGCTGGAGCGGTTGCTCCAAAAAAGATTTGAAGAAGATGGTTTTTTGACACTCAAAGACCTCCCCCCTCCTACGCTCTTCAAAGATATAGAAAAGGCTACTGATCGTATCATCCAAGCAATTGACAACAAAGAAAAGATAGTATTGATCGGTGATTATGATGTAGACGGAGTTGTCTCCACGGTTTTGATGAAATTTTTTTTTGAAAAGATAGGAGTTGGACTTGAGTGGATCATCCCCAATCGTTTCAAAGACGGATATGGACTGAGTCCCACGATCATCCAAAAAATTGAGGGATTTGATCTCGCTGTTACGGTGGACAACGGTATCTCGGCGGTCACAGCTGCACAGATGTGCCAAGACAGCGGTATAGATCTTATCATTACCGATCACCATCTTTTGCCGACCCTGCTTCCGTCGGCATACGCGATCATCAACCCCAAACAAAAAGAGTGCAACTTTCCCTATAGTGATATTTGCGGTGCGCAGATTGCTTGGTATCTGATCGCTTCACTGAACCGCAGACTTTCCGTGCAAATAGATATAAAATCGTATTTAGAACTTGTTGCCATCGCTATCATCGCAGATATGATGCCGCTAAAACATATCAATAGAGCAATGGTATTGTCTGGGATCAATCTGCTTGGTCAAAGCAGACAACCCTATATAAAAGCATTCAAAGAGCATTTAAACAAAGAACATCTAGAGTCAGAAGATATAAGTTTCCAACTGGCTCCTATCCTCAACAGCGCGGGACGGCTGGAAGATGCTTCTTTGGCAGTAGAGTTTCTTTTGAGCCGAAATATATATGATGCCAGAAGCAGACTTTCAAAACTTGTAATACTCAATGATCTAAGAAAAGAGATCGAGCAGGAGATCACGCAGCAAGCCATATCGAAAGCAGACAAAAGTCATGCTGTATTGGTGATCCACGGCGAAGAGTGGCATGAAGGGGTTGTAGGTATTGTTGCGGCAAGGGTGGCTCGCCACTTTGGCAAGCCATCTATCATATTGACAGATAACAAAGAGGGGAATATCAAAGGAAGCGGCAGAAGTATCGGAGTCTGTGATCTTTTTGAGATCACCAAAAGTTGTGATGAGTATCTTTTAAAATTCGGAGGGCATCAAGCCGCAATCGGACTGATGCTTCAAAGAAATCATTTGGAACTTTTTAGATCAAAATTGCAGGAAAACTACCTGAAAAAAGCATATATAAAATCCCCAAGTGATCCTGAAATCGTAGGAGAACTTGATTTTGCGGAGATCACTACAGATCTGACGGCTTTGATCAAGCGATTTGAACCGTACGGTCAAGATAACCCAAGACCGAAATTTATCACCGGTGAAGTCTCCATCGTGCAGATGCAAAAGATGGGGAAAACAGAAAACCACCAACGATTTTTATTTGAACATGACGGTGTTTTACTCTCCGGTGTCCGGTTCAACAGCAATGTATCATATCCTATAAATGAGAAGGTAACTTTATCATATAGACTCCACGAAAACTGTTTTAGAGGAAAAGTATCATTACAAATTATTATAGAAGATATTATTTTTAGATAATTGTCCGATTTTTAAAGAATAATTAACTATCTATTATTAAGATTGGAGTAAAATTTGTACTACAATGAACAAAAAAGGAGAAGTCTTGAATAAAAAATTGCTCAAAGAGGGCATGGAACTTATTGATGCCCACTTCAAGAATGAAGGGATATCGCGCAGGGATGCTATCAAGCTATTTGGTGCCAGCGGCGCGGCAATGCTTATGGGGAGTGGCGCAGCGACAGAGGCAAAAGCAAGCAGTAGCAGCGCGAAAGGAAAGATACTTATCGTTGGCGGCGGACTCGCAGGTATTGCAACAGCGGCAAAGCTCATGAAAACTTTGGAGAATCCTGATATTACAGTGCTTGAGCCCAATGAACTTTCGGCTTCTTATCAGCCAGGACAGACACTTGTGGGTGCAGGTGTATGGCAAAATAGCGATACAGAGTACAAAACAGCTGATTTTATGCCTGCCGGCGTAACATGGATCAAAGAAAAAGCAGTAGAGTTCGAACCTGAAAAAAATACAGTTAAAACAAGCGGCGGAAAAACACTCCAGTATGATTATATGGTTATCGCCGCGGGATTGAAACTGGCTTTCAACAAGATTGAAGGGCTTGGTATCGCTGAGACGATTACCTCAAGAGGTGACGATACTCCGGTAAGGAAAATAATCGGACAAAATGGATTGGCATCTATCTATTTTGCCAACGGAGCGACAGATACATGGATGCAGATGCAAAAATTCGTCGCTGATGCGAAGAGCGGCAAAAAAGTCAGAGGACTATTTACCGATCCGGCTACACCGATCAAATGCGGCGGTGCTCCAAAGAAAATAATGTATTTGACAGATGCTAGGTTGAGAGAGGCAGGGGCAAGAGAGAATGCCGATCTTTATTTGTATCCAAACGGTTCTAAGCTATTTGGTGTACCGGAATACAATAATGCCATGATCAAACAGTTTGAAAAAAGAGATATGAAATGGAATTTCAGACACAATCTTGTAGCTGTGGATCCTGAGAAAAAAGTAGCCACTTTCAATAGATTTTGGCAAGAGAAGGGCGAGTGGGATGCAGATCTTGAAGAGTACTCAATTGTACCAAAAAGTGAAAAAGTGTCAGTGCCGTATGATTTTATGCACATCACTCCCCCACAAATTGCACCTGAAGAGATCGGAAAATCTCCGGTAGGTTCAGATAAAGGATGGGTGCCGGTTGACAAAGAGACACTCCAGCATGTTAAATTTAAAAATGTATTTGCGCTCGGTGATATCGCTGCGATTCCTATGGGGAAAACAGGCGGAAGCGCCAGAAAACAGTATGCAGTTCTAGTAGAAAACCTTCTAGCGGTAATGGAAGGCAAAAAGCCGACCGCAAAATATGGAGGATATACTGTCTGTCCATTGATCACAAGTATCGGTACAGTGATGCTGGCCGAGTTTGACTGGAGCGGGAAACCCACCCCATCATTCCCGTTGGATCCTACGCAAGAGCGATGGATTATGTGGCTGCTGAAGGTGTACGCGCTTAAACCGATGACACAATATGGTATGCTTGCAGGTAGAGCATAATGAAAGGAGAATGGATGATGACAAATAAAATAAATATGGTTTTGGTTTCTGCGGTTGCGATGCTCTTTTTTGCCGGATGTGGCGATAAAAAGGCTGGCGGTGAGGCGATTACTTATGCAAAATCGCCAAAAGAGGTTTATGATGCCTCTTGTGTCAAGTGTCATGGTATCAATGGAGAAGGAAAGCCTGAGAAAAAAGCACCGGCACTTAATGATAAACAGACAGAAGAGCTCGAGCTTGATCTTTATGATGTCAAGAACGGCGGTACAACCATGGCGGGCGGATCCGAACATGAGGTCATGGAGCACAATATGAAAAAGCTTCTCGCTCAAGGGTATGATTATGATGTCAAAGCGATGGCGGAATTCCTTGAAAAGAGCTTCTACAAAAAGCTGGCTCCCAAGGAAGCGCCAGCGGCTGAGCCTGAATCAAATACAACAAAATAAACAGACTTTTCAAGGGGGACTCCCCTTGAAGCTGTTGGCTACTCTATTTTTCTCAAATTAAATTAAAAATGACTCCCATCCGATAGAATTGTGCTATACTTATTTTTATTATTCTTAAGAATTATGGAAAAAAAATGAATAAAAAACTCGGCTATGTTTTTGTTTGGCCGCTGAATACGCGCATTATCCACTGGTTGATGGTATTCTCTTTTGTAGCCGCTTTTGGTACATCATTTTATGCATATCTCCTCAATGAGCATGTAGCATTCGGTTTTGTTTTTCTTGTTATTATTTTTTATCGAATAATTTGGGGATTTGTGGGAC
>DYNJ01000115.1 GCA_020721085.1 Sulfurovum sp.
GCCTTCGAAGATTATTAGAGGTCTATTTTTTGAAACAAGATTATGTGAACCCTTTATCACGTTATAATCTGCACCTTCTGTATCAATTTTCATAAGTGATAAATTTGTGATTTCTGACATAGATGCAATGTTGTCTATGCAATCTACATCAACTTCTATCGTTTCCATATCCTCTTTGCGGTTGCAAAAAACGCACCCATCCGGCCACCCGTGACGTTTTGATCCGGCCACCCATGACGTTTTCATTCGGCCACCAAAAACGGTGCTGATCCGGCCACTTTTTGGAAAAAAACGTCACGGGCTATGAGCTATGAGGGGTATTTTCTGAATTGACTACACTGCTGTTAAAAACAGGAGTGTCGATGAGGAAGATACAGATGAAAAAAGTACGTGAAGTATTACGTCTTCATATAGGGATGAATCTTTCATCCCGTAAGACCCATAAGGCTGCCGGGGTTCCCAGAACAACCGCACAAGAGTATATCAAGCGGTTCAAATCATCAGGGCTTTCAATTGATGAGATTGACTCGATGAAAGATGATCTTCTCCAATCAAAGCTCTTCCCCGATCACAAGGGTTTGGCTTCTACTAAGAAGCCACTACCTGACATGCTCTATATTCACAACGAACTCAAGCGGCGCAAGCAAACGAAAGTAACCCTCATGCTGCTGTGGGAAGAGTATAAAGCGGCTTATCTTGATGGCTATGAGTACACCCAGTTTCGGGTTTTGTATAAACAGTACGTCAACACCCTTAATCCTTCGATGCGTCAAGTCCACTTAGGAGGAGAGAAGGTCTTTGTTGATTACAGTGGACTCACTATGCCCATCTTTGATCTTCAAACAGGAGAGATCTTTAAATCCCAGATCTTTGTCGCGGTTCTAGGAGCCAGCGGTTACACTTTTGCCCATGCCTCTTATTCACAAAAGCAAGAGGAGTTTTTCCATGCCCATGTGTTGGCATACCAATACTTTGGCGGAACTCCTCATACCGTGGTGAGCGATAATCTCAAATCAGCCGTCATCACGCACGCTAACGGCGAGATTATCATCAACGAAGGATATGCCGATCTTGCTCGTCACTACCACATGGCCATTGAGCCTGCACGTCCCTATAAACCCAAGGACAAACCCAAAGCAGAACAAGGGGTTCAGGGGATTCAACGCTATATCCTTGCTCGCTTTCGCCATCGGAAGTTTTACAGCGTCGATGAACTGAACGAGGCGATCGGACCACTCTTAGAGGATTACAACCACAAGATCGTCAAACACTTGGGACAAAGCCGCGTTCAGATGTTTGAGACTCTAGATAAACCCCATCTAAACCCTCTGAGCGCTAACCGCTACAGCTACAAGGAGTTTAAAGTAGCACGGGTCAACCAAGACTATCACATCACACTGGAAAGATGCAACTACTCGGTTCCTTATGGATATCTCAAAGAGCTCGTTGATGTTCACTACAGTGCCCAGAGTGTCAACATCTATCACAACAACACCCTCATCGCCACCCATCCAAGACTCCGGCGCATAGGAGACGTATCGACACTGAAAGAGCATATGCCCCCATCGCATCAGTGGGTCCATGAAAAAATGAATCCCGACCGGTTGCGCAACTGGGCCGCAGCAATAGGCGTCAATGCCACTGCATTTGTGGAAGCACGGTTCGCATCAACTGAATATGAAGCGCAGGCATTTCGTCCCATCACGGCGGTCTTGTCCTTAGCAAAGCTGCATGGAAAAGCGGAGCTAGAGTTGGCTTTGATGTTCGCGCTGGAGAAACAGACCCTAAAGACCAAATCGATCAAGTCTATTCTGGAGAAAAAACTCTATCTGGGTAAAAGCGCCAACAATATCCATGCGCTCCCTGATATCCTCAACACCCACAGCAATCTGCGCGATGCTAAAGAGTATCGCTAACCACCATACGAACTAAACACAGGAGACCACCATGCACCACTCCCATCTGATAGAGAAGATGACCCAGTTGGGCCTTAATGGCCTTAAGGAGGCGTACGAACGCCAAAGCGAAGAGATCTCGTATCAGACCCTCGCGTTTGAAGAGAGGCTCTATGGGCTCCTCGATGCCCAAAGTCTCTACCTGCGCAACAAAGTGATTGTTATGAACCGCAAGCTCTCTAAAATTAAAGAGAAACAGGCCACCATCGAAGAGATCGATTTCAATCCCAAACGCTGCCTCGATAAAGCGTTCATTCACACTCTGGCTACTTTGAACTTCATCCGAAATCATCAGAACATCATCATCACCGGATTGACCGGTACAGGCAAAAGCTACCTAGCCCAAGCATTGGCTAACCGTGCGATCATAGATGGATTTCGGGTCTATTATGTCCGTATGCCAACACTGCTTGAAGAGATACGGGTTGCAAGGATTGATGGAACCTATACCAATCTGCTCAAAAAATACTCCAGGTTCCATCTGCTTGTTCTGGATGATTTCGGAGTATCAGCCATGCATGAGGACGACGCTACCAACTTGTTTGAGATCATCGAGGATCGTACTTTGATCAACTCGACCATCATCACCTCACAGCTTCTTGTCTCTGATTGGTACGCCTATCTCAATACCAAGACAATCGCCGATGCCATCTTGGACCGTATCGTTCACTCATCCCACCGAATTCAAATCGAAGGGGACTCTATGCGAAAGATCTACTCCACACTCTATAGGCCGATCAAGGAGTACGAGTGATAAGAGATTGCTATACGTCCAAGAGAGACATCCGGCCACTTTATGTTAAAATCCAAACACAGAAAATATCTCTCTCCAAGTGGCCGGATGTTCTGCGCGATTGGTGGCCGGATGCGCCGTTATATGCAGCAATCATGCTGGCACGCTCAAACGGTGCAGGAGGGCAGCGGTATTTACCCGCAGGAACGGTGATGATGACATTGCCGCCTTCCATGTTGTCCATCATGCGCTTGAGTGCGAGGTATTCACTGCCGGCCACCAGTGCGGCAGGTGCTTGCTGCTGGACATGGCGCACCT
>DYNJ01000055.1 GCA_020721085.1 Sulfurovum sp.
GCAAAGCCAATGCCGAGACGGTTGCCAAAGGATTTGAGATCATCTTGAAAAATCCTAATGTAAAAGCTATTTTTGTCAATATCTTTGGTGGAATCGTGCGATGCGACAGGATAGCCAACGGAATATTGGAGGCGACAAAACTTGTCGATGTACATGTGCCGGTCATCGTCAGACTTGACGGTACCAATGCAGCCGAGGCGGCTGTGATATTGAAAAATGCAAATATTGCCAATGTTATTGCGGCAACTGATCTAGCTGATGGCGCAGCCAAAGCAGTAAAAGCGGCGAAGGGAGAATAATCTATGTCAATTTTAGTCAATAAAGATACCAAAGTAATCGTCCAGGGGTTTACCGGCAAAGAGGGGACATTTCACGCAGAGCAATGCCTAGCATACGGCACGAAAATCGTAGGAGGCGTGACGCCCAACAAAGGCGGAAGCGAGCATTTGGGCAGACCTGTATTCAATACTGTCAAAGATGCTGTAGCAGCAACCGGCGCTACCGTTTCTATGATCTTCGTTCCACCTGCTTTTGTGGCGGACGCTGTTATGGAAGCTGCTGATGCGGGGATTACTTTGGCGGTGGTGATCACAGAAGGCGCTCCCGTGCGTGATATGCAAGCTGCAAAAGCGTATGCGACCAAGAAAAATATGATGACTATCGGACCAAACTGTCCGGGTATCATCACAGCTGATGAGTGCAAGATCGGGATCATGCCGGGCAGTATCTTCAAAAAAGGAAATGTGGGACTCATCTCCAAATCAGGAACTTTGACCTATGAAGGCGCCAACCAAGTAGTAAGAGAAGGTTTTGGCATCACAACAGCGGTTGGTATCGGCGGAGACCCTATCATCGGACTTAGCTACAAGCAGCTTTTGGCGATGTTTGAGGCAGATCCTGAAACTGAAGCTATCGTGATGATCGGCGAGATCGGGGGAGATCTTGAGATCCAGGCAGCTGCCTATATCAAAGACCATATCACGAAGCCTGTGGTCGCATTTATCGCAGGCCAGTCTGCTCCGGCCGGCAAGAGAATGGGTCATGCAGGCGCTATTATCAGCGGAAGTGCCGGAACGGCAAAAGAAAAAATGGATGCTTTGAGCGCAGCAGGGGTAAAAGTAGTTGTAAGTCCAGCCGAGATCGGCAAAGCAGTCGCAGAGGTTTTAGGTAGGTAATTACTTTCGGCGGACGACCTGTGTGTCCGTCCAAAATGTATCGGAAGTTTCATTGCCGGTAGGTTAAGTATAGCCAGTTTTTCCGTGTTGCGACACGGAATCCTAGATCCCGAAACAAGTTGAGGGTGACAATATAGATGTATTTGCTTAGTGCGGCAATAAAGGAAAAGCGATGCTACAGACTTTTGAGATCGAAAATGTCAAATGTTCCGGATGCGCCCATACACTTAAGTCAAAACTGAAAGATGAATTCGGCGCTGTAGAGGTAAACCTAGATATGTTTCCGCGCCAAATCACACTGGATATCGATGAATCAAGGGTGCCAATGCTGGGTGAAGCGCTCAAGAAGATTGGTTATCCAATGAGCTCAGATGAGCTTGGAATCATTGATGGCATCACTACAAAAGCAAAAAGTTTCGTCTCCTGTGCGATCGGGAAAATAGAACAAAAATAATACAAGTAAATCAAAATATCCTCCCTAGAGACCTCTTAGAATACTCTTCTTGCTTCAAATAGTAACAGATGATACTTATCATGACCATAGAAATAACTTATTCATAAATCCATTATCTAAACTAAGATATTCTAATCTCATAAGTGAACCATATTACTGATCACTTTGCAAGAGATGTTTATCTCTTCAAATACTTAAATTAAGAAAGGGGAAATAATGTCATTAATGGTAGCTCCTGATAACACACCGGTTTGGGTGAATGAGAACAGATGCAAAGCATGTGATATTTGTGTTTCTGTATGTCCTGCAGGTGTTCTCGCAATGAGACCAGAAGCAAAATCAACATTGGGTGCGATGATCGAAATCGTTGCGCTGGAGGATTGTATAGGATGCATGGAGTGTGAGCTCACTTGCCCTGATTTTGCGATCTATGTGGCGGATAAAAAAGAGTTTAAATTCGCAAAACTTACCGATCAGGCAAAAGCGAGAGCAAAAGCTATTGCCGATAACAAATACCGAGTTTTGGGCGCATAAGGAGAGAATGCATGAACAATAGAGAAATAATTTCAACAGGAAATGACCTGTCAGCGATCGCTGCGGTGGATGCGGGATGTATGTTTTTCGGAGGGTATCCTATCACACCTTCAAGTGAAGTGATGCACACCATCTCTGATCTGTTGCCGGAAGTTGGTGGTGCGTGTATCCAGATGGAAGACGAGATCGGCGGTGTAGCGGCAGCTATCGGAGCCTCTATGAGCGGTGTAAGGTCTATGACTGCCACATCAGGACCAGGGATATCACTCAAAGCGGAAAACCTTGGTCTTGCACAAATGGCAGAAGTGCCGCTTGTAGTAGTCAATGTCATGAGAGGCGGACCAAGTACAGGTCTTCCTACCCGTGTATCGCAAGGGGATGTCGCACAGGCGAAAAACCCGTCACACGGTGATTACAAATCCATCACTCTATGCGCAGGCAATTTGGCTGAATGTTATACTGAAACCGTCAGAGCATTTAATTTGGCAGATAGATTTATGCAGCCTGTATTTGTACTTCTTGATGAAACAATAGGTCATATGCACGGCAAAGCGATGATACCTACCGAAGAAGAGGTAAAAGCAGGAATCAAACTTAGAAAAACATTTGACGGTCCAGCCGAAGAGTATCACCCTTATGGCGTGGAACAAGATGAAGCAGCAGTGCTCAATCCGATGTTTCAAGGATACAGATACCACTTTACGGGACTTCACCACGACAGAAACGGTTTCCCTACTGAAGAGATAGAGACTTGCAGAAAACTCATCGAGAGATTGTTTCATAAAGTCGAAGCTCATCAAGACGAGATCGACTCTTACGAAGAGTATATGATGGACGATGCAGAGATCATGATCATAGCATACGGTTCTGTCTCGCTTGCGGCAAAAGAGGCTATCAGACACCTTAGGAAAGACGGTATCAAAGCAGGATTGTTTAGACCGATCACTTTATGGCCTAGTCCTGTAAGCGCTATCAGAAAGTATACAGACAAGATCTCAAAAGTTTTGTGTGTCGAGCTCAATATCGGTCAGTATAGAGATGAGATACAAAGAGCATCCGGCAGACTTGATATCGAAGGCTTGTTTAAGGTAAATGGAAGACCTCTGTCTCCTTATGAAATTGTCAACAAAGTAAAGGAGCTGTAAATGGCATTCAATTACGATAAATATTTAAGACTGGAAAAGATGCCGACACTATGGTGTTGGGGATGTGGTGACGGTGTCATCCTGAAAGCATTCATCAGAGCTGTGGATGAGCTTGGCTGGAGCAAAGATGATGTGTGTGTAGTTTCCGGTATCGGATGTTCGGGCAGGTTTTCGTCTTATGTCGATTTCAATACCGTACATACAACTCATGGCAGAACCATAGCGTTCGCTACAGGTATAAAACTGGCAAACCCGAGCAAGCATGTAGTATGTGTTGCCGGTGACGGTGATGCATTGGCGATCGGGGGCAACCATACTATACATGGATGCAGAAGAAATATTGATATCAATTTTATCCTTATCAACAACTTTATCTATGGCTTGACCAACTCTCAAACATCTCCTACGACACCTCAAGGTATGTGGACAGTTTCTCAGCAGGCAGGGAATATCGACCCGACTTTTGATGCGTGCAAACTAGCTATCGCTGCGGGTGCGTCATTTGTTGGGCGCGAAACAGTCAATGATCCGAGAAAACTTGAAAAGCTTTTCATCAAAGGTTTTGAGCACAAAGGGTTTAGTTTTCTTGAAGCTTTGTCAAACTGCCACATCAACCTTGGCAGAAAGAATAAAATGGCTTCTGCTATGGACAACCTTGCTTGGATCGATTCTATCACGGCTTCCAAAGCAAAATATGAAAAAATGGATGAAGACGAGAAACTAAACATCTTTCCGACAGGTATTTTGTACCACAACGAAAAAGCTGCTGAGTATTGTGATATGTATGAAGAGGTCAAAAAGGTTCATCAGGGTAAACGAAAAACAATCACTCAAAATGATTTTGAGAAAAAGATATAAGGAGAGACATCGTGGCTAGAACATTAATGAGATTTACAGGTGTTGGCGGACAAGGTGTGCTTCTTGCGGGTGAGATTTTTGCGGCAGCAAAGATCAAAACAGGCGGATATGGACTCAAAACTGCAACATATACTTCACAAGTGCGAGGCGGAGCGACGGTTGTTGATATTACACTTGACGATGAAGAGATTTATTACCCGTATGCCAATGACGGTGAGATAGACTTCATG
The DNA here is from genome assembly GCA_020721085.1 of Sulfurovum sp. GTDB lineage: Bacteria > Campylobacterota > Campylobacteria > Campylobacterales > Sulfurovaceae > SZUA-451. The sequence goes on from DYNJ01000055.1 coordinate 4,397, forward strand.
CTTTCGGTCGCCCAGGTAAGCTACAACCTCTTTAAAAATGGTGTATCTGAAGGTGGTATCATCGTCGTTGAGCCAAACTTGGTGAAGCCAACCGATGAAGATAGAAAAAGATGGAAAATCATCGAAATACCCATCATCACGATCGCCAAAGAGGAAGTGGGCAATGTCATCACTCAATCGGTGGTTGCGCTTGCGATCGCCAATACATTTATGAAAGCAATCGACAGACAAGTTCTGATCGATACTATGCTCAGTAAAGTACCGGAAAAGGTGCATGCACTCAACAAAAAAGCATTTGATCTCGGTGAGAAATACGCAAAAGAAGCCGGCGCATAAAGCCAAATACTAGGCGCCTCTTCCTGAGGTTGCCCTATATCTATTTCCTCCTTAAAATTATTGTTTGATTTACTTTTTTTACTCATATTTCATCACTTTTATTGCAAAGTTAGACGGTAGACCCTGAAATAAATAAATAGTACCTCCAAAAATTCCGGCTGGTCTCAGGGTGACAGATCTTTGTGTCATTCCAAACTCGTTTAGGAATCTAAAAATATATTAACAATAATCAGAGGCTCAACTCTAAAATTCTATGTTATAATACAATATAGGTGTGACAGATAGTTGCTGGCGGAGAGATCCGCAAGAGGAAAGTCCGGGCTACAGTGAGACAGGACTCCACCTAACGGGTGGCCAGAGTGATCTGAGGGCAAGTGCAACAGAGAGAAGACTACCGTTTCGGCGGTCAAAGGTGAAAGGGTGGGGTAAGAGCCCACCGGTGGTTGTGGCAACATGATCAGCCAGGTAAACCCAGTCCGTAGCAAGAAGTGTTTGGTAAAAGTCTCACGGTTTTACACTTCGCTTGAACCCTTTGGCGACAAAGGGTCTAGACAAATAACTATCCAACGACAGAACCCGGCTTACCGTCACACCTATCATAAAATATCATTCAATACATAATTAATAAAATTTTTTAGAGGTACCCTGAAATCAATAATTTTTTTCAGATCAATCCAAAGGAGTCTAGATGATCCATACTGCTTGCGGGCTTGATTGTCCTGACGCATGCGCCATGATCGCAGATCCGGCGTATTTCCCGAAACTGGCAGCCGATACCAGTAATGGCGCTTTGTGCAGTCTGCTCAACAAAGACATGTTTCAATCCCCTAGAATTGAAATTCCCCGTATCGGAGGTGTGGAAGTGACGATGGATGAGGCGCTGGACGCTGCAGCAGATGCCCTCAAGGCTTCGCCATCGCTGCTTTGGCGCGGTTCTGGGAATTTTGGAGTAATGCAGGAGGTGACTGATCTTCTCTTTGAAAAGATCGGAGGTATGCTGACCAAAGGCAGTTTGTGCGACGGCGCGGGGGATGCGGGGATCCTCAAGGGCAGAGGCGTCAATCGTACGCTTCCTTGGGAGCAGGTGGCGAAGGCTGATGTCGTTGTAGTCTGGGGACACAATATCACTACGACCAATACCCATATCGTGCCGTATCTCGAAGGCAAAAAGATAGTGGTCATCGATCCTGTGGTAACAGCAATGGCAAAAAAAGCAGATTTACATCTCCAGATCGCTCCGAGAAGCGACTTTTATCTGGCGATTTTGTTGGCAAGGCTGACCTTTTTGGAGGGCAGAGAAGCGAAGGGATGGATGGATGAGTATGCGCCGGAATATGAAAATTTTTATGATTTTACGACTGATTTTCGCATCAAGGCGATCTTGTCGCATTTAGGTATGGGGCTGGATGATATGGGCAGTCTGCTCACTTATCTGCAAGAGGAGAGGGTGGTGTTCCTGGTAGGCAACGGAGTGCAAAAATACAGTATTGGTCATTATGCAATGTGGGCGATTGATTCTCTTGCGGCTGTTTTGGGGCTTTGGGGCAGGGAAGGGTGCGGAGTCGGGTATCTGGGCAATTCAAAGTTAGGATTTGACAATCCTTTTCAAACGCAATGCAAGCGGGTCTCTAAGGTAGCGACACGATTTGGTGATTTTCAAACTGTTTTGGTGCAAGGGGGCAACCCGGCTGAAAGTATGCCAGACAGCAACAGAGTCGAGGATGAGTTAGAGAAGGTGAAGAACCTTGTCTATTTCGGTCTTTACGAAAATGAGACCAGCAAACGCTCATCTATCGTGATCCCGGCAAAGAGCTTCTTTGAGAAAGATGATGTACGGCTAAGCTATGGACATCACCATGTTCGAAAGATGAATAAAGTCATCGAAAGTTCTATCGGTATCAGTGAGTATGATTTCTGCCGCGCTATATTTGAGAGATTGGGGTTGGAGGGGCTGAAAGCGGAGCAGTATTATATCGATGCTTGGCTTGGTCAGTGCCAAAAACATGAAGATCATTATATTTCACCGGAATATCAGGAGAATCCATATAAAGAGGGGTTTGGTTCGGATGATGATGAGAAGTTTGTTTGGATAGATGAGTTTGATGATAGTTTTGAGAATGTCAAGCATTTGCGCAAATTCCGCAAAAAAAGGGACAAAACCGATCAGGAGAGTTTTTGGCTGCTGACTCCCAAAGCGAAGCACGCGCTCAATACCCAGTTTCGCAGAGGCGATAGCGTGCAATTGCATCCTGGTCTTGGGTACTCCAAGGATGAAAAAGTACTTATCAGTTCTGAGTATGGTTCTCATGAGTTTATAGTACATCATAACAAAGACATTCGCACTGATTGTGTACTGATCGAAGCAAATGTCATAGGCGTCAATAAGCTCACGCCGTCTATCGAGAGTGAAGAGGGTGAAAGCGCATGTTATCAAGAGGTTAAGGTGACTATAGAGCGTATATCGCAGGGTTGAGATATTTGTGGCTATAATATCGAGACAAAGGAGACATCTGGGCAATTAGACACCAATTAGACACGGAGACAAGTTTATGGTGATGGATTTTTAGGTCATTTTAAATAAGTCTCGGAATCTAAAAAATATTTAAGATGCCTTTTAATCAGAGAGTTCAAATAAAAGAGGATCAAAAATGGATTTAGAAGCACTGGACAGAGAGTTCGTATTGCCAACATACGCGCGCAACTATACAAATTTCACTCATGGGATAGGCTCGACGCTTTATGATGACAAAGGACGGGATTATATCGATTTTGCAAGCGGTATCGGAGTCAATAGCGTAGGACATGCCAACAAAAACTTAGTAGAAGCGATCTGCCGACAAGCAGGGCGGATCATCCATATCTCTAACCTTCAGGTCATAGAGCCTCAAGCCAAACTAGCCGAGAAGATTGTGAAGCTGAGCGGATATGATATGCGTGTATTTTTCGGCAACTCCGGTGCGGAAGCCAACGAAGGGGCGATCAAGATAGCACGCAAATACGGTGAAACCAGATTTGACAACAAGCGCTACAAGGTTATCACGCTTGAGCACTCTTTCCATGGCAGGACGATCACGACCGTCAAAGCGACCGGTCAGGACAGTTTTCACCCTTCACACTTTTCGCCCTATCCGGATGGATTTAGTTTCGAGCGCTCTATCGCAGATCTCTATAATGCGATCGATGATGAAACGGTAGCGGTGATGATAGAGTTGGTACAAGGCGAGGGCGGCGTACAGCCTTTTGAGAAAGAAGAGATCCGTCAGCTTGCAAATTTTCTAAAAACAAAAGAGATTTTGCTGATCGTTGATGAGGTGCAAACAGGAGTTTATCGTACGGGTGAGTTTCTTGCCTCAAACCTCTATGAGATAGAGCCGGACATCATTACTTTAGCGAAAGGGTTGGGCGGAGGCGTGCCGATAGGAGCGGTTTTGACCACGCATAAAGATATTTTTGCACCCGGAGACCATGGAAGCACTTTTGGGGGGAACTATCTGAGTACTGTGGCAGGGTTAAGCGTACTTGAGACGCTTGAAGAGCTATATGAAAGCGGACGGCTGCACGAGACACTGCTCTATTTCGATGCGAAACTTTTAGAGATCGTCGATAAATATGGTGTTTTGTTTGGCAAAGAGGTGGGATTGGGATTGATGCGCGGATTGCGCGCACACAATGCCGATATCGTCGTCGAAGCGTATAAAAGGGCGATCCAAGAGGGCATTGTCTTGCTCAAGGCAGGACGCAATACTATCCGGTTTCTGCCTAGCCTGACCATCACAAAAGATGAAATTGACGAAGGATTTAGACGTTTTGAAAAAGTCCTTGCGTCTATAGTGTGATACCTGGGCGAAAGATGTTGTTTAGTGATTATATGCGTGAATGGCTATATGGAGAAAATGGGTATTATCAGCATTTCAAAGCTATTGGCAAAGGCGGGGATTTTTATACCGCGGTAAGCGCATCCGCATTTTTCGGTGCAAGTATCGCCAACTATCTTTGGGGGCTTATCCGGATAGGAATCGCACCAAGGGATACCTTGCTCGTCGAGATAGGTGCGCATCAAGGTTATCTGATGGGCGATATGATACAATGGCTTTACACTTGTGATCCATCTTTGATACGCAGTATGCGATTCGCGATCGTGGAGCCTCATGCCGGACTGCAAAAGGCACAAAAAGAGTATTTGAATGACCGTTTTGGCGGTGAAGTCGCGATAGAGCACTATGATACGCCTGAAAAGCTGGGCGCCGAGTATGCCTTTATCGTCGCCAATGAGATTTTTGACGCGTTTCCCTGTGAACTGGTCAAAGATGCCCAGATGGCGGCAGTAGAGGATCATCGGTTACGATGGGAGAGCGTACCTGAGCCTTTGGCGGAGATGATGCAACGCCACAGGCAGACTCAGGGCGAGGTTGCAGTGGGATATGAGCTCTTTGCTCAAAAGATGGCAGCAGGGGTAGAGTCATGTGATTTTATCTCATTTGACTATGGGGAACGGTATGTGCGCAATGACTTCTCGATCCGTATCTACCGCCAACACGAGACTTTTCCTCTCTTTGATGAAGCAGTACGGCTCAAAGACGAGTTTCAAAAAAGCGACCTGACTTATGATGTCAATTTTGCCCATGTGATGGAAGCTTTCGGCAGTGCCGGATTTGAAACGGCGCACTATGAGACACAGGCTAGAGCGCTGATCCGTTTTGGGCTGATCGATCTGCTTGAGCAGTTTGCCGGACAAACGACCCAAGAGAAGTATCTCAGAGAAGCCGACAAGATCAAGACACTGATCGCACCGACGATCATGGGCGACAAGTTCAAGATGATTCATCTGCGAAAAAGTGTATAATCAGCATCTCTGAAAAATTTAGCAATTAGACCCTGAAATAAATTCAGGGTGACGGATTTTTCAATCAATAAAAAGGAAAATGGATGTCAGGCATAGAGATAGAGATAGAGCGGAAATTTCTGATGCGTCCATGCGCCGTGAAATGCTTTTTGAAATCACACAATATCGCCTACCGCAAAATCGCTATCGAACAGTACTACCTGCCGCCGCGCGATGGGCAGTATCTTCGTTGCCGCATGGCAGATGATGACTATTTTGAGACGATCAAAAGCGGTGAAGGGCTGGTCAGGCAAGAGCAGGAGCACCAGATCTCCAAAGAGGAGTTTGAAGCCAAAAGAAGTCAGCATACCGGCAATGTGATCGCTAAGGATCGATTTGTTTTTGTCTATGATGGCACTCTGTATGAGCTAGACCGATTTGCAAAATCATTGAAGGGACTCTATTTCCTAGAAGTTGAGTTCGATTCCACAGAGCAGGCGAGCAGCTTCGTCCTGCCAGGGATTTTCGATAAGCTCGTGGTAGCGGAAGTGACGACTGACGGGCGCTTCAATAATGCATCATTGTGCCATAATGTTATACTCCCTTCACTTGACAAAAAGAGTGACACAGATCAGCTTCAAGACCAATTTGCCCATTTTGACACCGTCTCATCTGTATTGAAAACAGTAATTGTACGATACCTTGAAGAGGCACAACGGCATAATATTCGACTTCAGGGCGCAGATAAAGATGAAGATCCTGAATATCTGCATTTGTTTCGTGTCACATTGAGAAAGACAAGGGCATTGATGGAGGAGTTTGCAGACTATTTTGAACCAAAATGGTTAGAAGAGTGTCAAAAGCATTTTGCTCTTTTGATGAAGGATACCAGCGAGAGGAGAGATGTAGATGTTATGATAAAACAGATCGCTCTTTATCGAACTATGCAGTCCAAAAAGTTACAAAAGGGGCTTGATGTCGTTGAAGAACTGTTGCAAAACAAGCAGATGATCTTGGATCAAAAGATAGTCGCTGTCTCCAAAAGCACAATACTTGACGAGGAGATTGTGCTATTTGACAGAGCTCAATGCTTTCTGGAAAATGCTTCAGAGCCTATAGTGTTGGTAGCGATGAGGATAGTGCACAATCGACTCAAGCAGATCATCAAAGACGGCAAAAAGATAGGACCAAAATCAGACGACAAGGTCTATCATGTGTTGCGGATCGAATACAAAAAGCTTCGTTATGTTATCGAGACGATGAAGCCATTGATTGCAGAGAATAGGTATATCATGGCGATCAAGAGGCTCAAAAAGATGCAGATCCTCTTGGGTGAGTGCCATGACAGTCATGTGCAGCGGCAGTACTTGGCGTTTCTTGCCAAAGATCAATCGCTCCAGCACCCCAAAACACAGGAGGCGCTCAAAAAAATAGATACAATGCTGTATGATATAAATCTTCAAAGAAGAAGGGCATTTCATCACACATTTAAACTTTTTTTGAAACATAGCAAAAAGTTTAAAAATCTTTTTGAAATTTGCTAAAACAGATAAAGGGCTGCAGTTTGAAATTTATCATATTTTTTCTTTTTTGCATTGTGTTGTTGAAAGCAGATAATGTGAATGGGTGGACGCCACTGCATCAGGCGATTTATGATGGCAACGAGACCGCAGTCAAACAATTGATCAATACGGACAAAGGGCTGGATGTCGCATCCAAAGCGGGGATCGCCCCTTTGCATTTGGCAGTCAAGATGCGCCAAAAGCGGACGGTTGAACTGCTCTTGGCACACAAGGCGGCGCTTGACGCTCAAGATAACAACGGTTTGACCCCTTTGCATTATGCTATCGGGCAAAACCAAGAGGAGATCGTACGATATCTGATAGTCAAAGGCGCCGATATGGATCAGCAAAATTCTCAAGGCATCACTCCTTTGCATCAGGCGGCTTATAGCGGAAATGCGAAATTGGTACAGTTTATGGTGGACAGCGGCGCGGAGGTGGACAGCCTCAACAATGACGGCACGACGGCTTGCCAGATCGCATTGGC
>DYNJ01000056.1:0-1499 GCA_020721085.1 Sulfurovum sp.
ACCGATTCCCGCCATCCGTATGGAAGCGGGACTTCAGCCCCGCAGCTGCTCAGAAGGTATTTGGCGGATCAAGGGCGGCATCCCCTCTCCTCTCCCAGTTCGCATGCCTTCTTGAAATACTCGGCGGCTTTGGATGAATCTTGGCTTGTCCCTACACCCCCATCATACATCACCCCAAGAAAATAGCACCCAAGAGCGTATTCCCCGTCACATGCCTTTGCATAAAGTTCCACGGCTTTAGACGAGTCTCGCGCGACACCCTTGCCGTTGGCATACATAAATCCCAAATCACCGCACCCGCCTGCATCTCCCTTGTCACATGCTTTTGTATAGTATTCGGCGGCTTTGGACGGGTCTGTACCGATGCCTTTGCCCTTTTCGTACATCATCCCCAATGCGCCGCACCAGACTGCATCTCCCTTGTCACATGCCTTTGAGTAGTATTCTGCGGCTTTGGCATAGTCTTGCGCGGCCCCTTGGCCTTTTTCATACATCATCCCCAATGCGCCGCACCCGATAGCATATCCGCCTTCGCATGCTTTGGCGTAGAATTCTGCGGCTTTGGCATAATCTAGTGCGACCCCTTGTCCGGCACTATACATAGACCCCAAACCGTAGCATCCGGGAGCGTTTCCGTCTTTGCATGCTTTGGTGTAGTATTCTACTGCCTTGGATGAGTTTTGCTCTGCCTCTTTGCCTTTATGATACATAAATCCCAGGTTATAGCACCCGAGAGCATTTCCGTCTTCGCATGCTTTGGCGTAGTGCTCGACAGCCTTGGATGAGTTTTGCTGGACTCCTCTGCCTTTGCTGTACATAAATCCCAAGTTGCCGCATCCGCCTGCGTCTCCCCATTCACATGCTTTTGTGAAGAGTCCGACAGCTTTTGCCAGATCTTGCTTGACCACTACGCCATTGACATACATTATCCCCAATTTGTCACACCCGCCGGCGTCTCCGCCTTCACATGCTTTTGTGAAGAGTTCAGCAGCTTTTGCCATATCCTGCTTGACGCCTTTGCCGTTAAGATACATCAATCCCAATTCGCTGCACCCTCCGGGGTCTCGTCCTGTACACGCCTTTGTATAAAGCTCAATGGCTTTTGCCAGATCCTGCTTGACACCTTTGCCGTTACTATACATAAATCCTATGTTGGTACATGCACCGGCGTCTCCGCCTTCACATGCTTCTTTGTAGTATTCGGCAATATCGGCAAAACAAAATCCGATCATCAAGGCAGTCAATAATAATTTTTTCAGCATAGTTCCCGCCCTACTTCTCTATCAAAATCATTTGATCCGACTGACCCTGTGAATTCATTTTTCTTTGATATTCTTTATTTGATTGTTGCTGCGTCCTTGCACTTTCCATAAGTGCATTCGCTCTGTCTATTTTTTCCTGCCGGAATTTGTCTGCTTTTGCTTTTGCGGCAGCGATCTTTGCGTCATTTTCTATTTTTGTCTGTCTGGCTGCATTTTCTCTGTCTATGCTCTCTTGCT
>DYNJ01000056.1:1599-11447 GCA_020721085.1 Sulfurovum sp.
TCTTGCTCTTGTCTCGCCGCATTTTCTCTGTCTATTCTTTCTTGTTTGGCAATATTCTCTTTACGATTTTTCTCCTCCTCAAGCCTGGCGGCATTTTCCCTGTTGAGTCTCTCTTGTTCCAGTTTGGCTGCATTTTCTCTGTCTATTTTTTCTTGCCGGTCTTTGTTCTCCTGTGCTTTTGCGGCAGCGATCTTTGCGTCATTTTCTATTTTTGTCTGTCTGGCTGCATTTTCTCTATCTATGCTCTCTTGCTTCAGTCTGGCTGTATTTGCCCTGTCTATCTTTTCTTGCTCTTGTCTCGCCGCATTTTCTCTGTCTATTCTTTCTTGTTTGGCAATATTCTCTTTACGATTTTTCTCCTCCTCAAGTCTGGCTGCATTTTCCCTGTCTATTCTCTCCTGTTCAAGTCTGGCTGTATTTTCCCTGTTGAGTCTCTCTTGTTCCAGATTGGCTGCATTTTCTTGACGCTTTTTCTCCTGTTTCAGCTTGGCAGCATTCGCTCTGTCTGTTTTTTCTTGTTTTTGTCTGGCGGCATTTGTTTTGTCTTTTTTCTTTTGCTCTTGTTTGGCGGTATTTTCTCTGTCTGTTTTTTCTTGTCTGGCAGCTTCTTTGTATGCGTTAGCCTCTTTTTTTGATACCGGGCTGACACAGACTGACTGCCCTGTTTTTGCCAAACCTGTCTCGATTTTTATCAGATTTTGGAACTCTTTCGAATCTCTTTTCGGGATATAAGCAGAATCCGTAATCAATTTCTCACTCTCAGATTCAGTAAGAGTTTTCATATATCTGTCTGCTGCTTTGTCTGATATGCTTTTTCCGCTTGGTGTTGTGACCCAGGCATCATTTTCTTCGCACTGTAAAATCCCGCTTGAGATAATATTATTGAGATATGCCATCTTCCCGTCAATTCTTCCCCCGATAGAATTTGCCGGCACGATATAATAATACCCGTCACTTTGCAATACCCTCATTTCCTGCGGAAGAGGCGCAGCAGGCTTTGCTCCTGCACACACCAAACCAACCAAAGAAATCAACAGTAACTTTTTCATACTCTCCTTCTTATACTCTAGGTATATTATAAGTACTAAATTATTATATGCAAACCAAACTTAACAATCTATTATAAGGGCACCTCTAATTTCATCATGGGGAATAGAGAGCGAAATATGCACTGCCAAGCCGGAACCCGGAAGTGATAATCCATCATCAAAAGTGATGCAGAGAGAAGAAAAACTATTTGCTGCCGGCGCCAAAAGCGTTGTAGATATATTCAGCCATATCATCGTCGCTGATTTTGCCTTCCCGTTCTTCGATATTTTTCAGATTTTTCTGCATTACAGAGTGATAAGACTTGCTGTCAAAATCTTTGCTTCTCAACTCCTTCAGCCTATGTTCCAAATCCTCTTTACTCATATTGTTCAACGCAGGACCATAGATATTCTCTTTCTCTTGCGATGACATACCATGCGCCGTGGCCTCTTTCGCTGTTACGCCGGACTGCTCTTTGAGTTTGGGCACACCGTTCGCTTTCTCGCCATGGCAGTTGGCACACCTGGCTTCATAGATACTGCTCATCTTTACCTCTGTATCTGCAACACAAAAATTTGACATCAAGACCGACGCAAGGCCGACCATAAGCAATCCACCTGTTTTCATTTCAGCTCCTTAGATTAAATCAGATTATGAGTATAGTGCCCCACCAGACTCATCGGTCAATAATACCACAAAAATGATAATATGCGGTAAAATAGCTCGCTCTAATACACCCACCCTTCTTTGGCGAATGCCTTTCTTATAAGATCCATCACCTCGTTTTTGTGCCATCCGCACCAAGCCGGAGCAAGCAGGGTATCATCGTCTATACCGGCAGTGATACGCTGAATAGAGACGGATTCTGGTTTGAGCTTTATCGCCTTGATCAGCGTATCGATAAACTCATCTTTGGTGATAGGTTCAAATATACCCGCTTTGTATTCATTGGCAAGAAGTGTATTTTTGACCACATAAAGCGGATGGTATTTCACCGAATCGATTCCCCACCCGTATGCAGTTTTGGCGGAGCTGAGCATCATCTCCTGTGTCTCACCCGGCAGGCCGAAGATGAGATGTCCGCACACATTGAGCCCTCTGGCTTTGGCTTTTTGGATGGCTGTTTTTGTATTGAGCGAGTCATGGCCACGGTTGATCCGCTTGAGCGTATCATCATAGATTGACTGGATACCAAACTCGATCCAAATCTCCTTTGTTTTGTTTAGCTGCGCCAGATAATCCAAAACCTCATCCGTCACGCTGTCGCTTCGCGTCCCGATACTCAGACCCACGACATCCTCATAGTCCAATGCCTTCTCAAAGAGTGTTTTGAGCGTTTCAAATGGGGCATAAGTGTTGGTGAAGGATTGGAAATAGACCAGAAACTTTCTGCTGCCAAGCTCGTATGACATCTGCTCCCGCGTAGCAGTCACCTGCTCATCGAGCTCCTTGAGCTGTTTTTCAAGGAGCGGATTGCCGGCGCTTTTGAGATTGATAAATATCTTGTCTGTATTTTTAGCCAGATTGGGGCTAAACGAATCATTAAGACAAAATGTACAACCGCCCTTGGCTACGGTACCGTCGATATTTGGGCATGTAAAACCGCTCAATCCGATCGTTATCTTACTTGTTTTGACCTTGAATTTTTTCTTGAGATATCTCCCAAATGTATTGAGCTGCTTCAAGCATCTCTCCTTGAAGCAATCAGTCGCTGCATCCTGGACTCTGGGCGCTTCCTCCGGCGAAATAGTCACCGTCGAAACTTACCAAAGAGTATTTTCGCTCCCTGCCTAAAGAGTCAACCAGTCCATCTACGGATAAAAAGCCTAAAGAGTCCGCACCCATGATGCTGGCGATCTCTTCGGGTGTATGGCGTGCAGAGATGAGCTCTGCCTGGGTGGGCGTATCGATACCGTAGCGGCATGGAAATCTGATCTCGGGCGATGCGATACGCATATGCACCTCTCTGGCTCCTGCCTCTTTGAGTATTTTGACGATCTGTCTTGAAGTCGTCCCTCTGACCAAAGAGTCATCGACGATCGCGATACTTTTCCCCTCTATAAGGTACTTGATAGGGGAGAGCTTGAGTCTTACCTTGAGCGCCCTTATCTCTTGCGTAGGCTCGATGAATGTTCGTCCTATATAGTGGTTTCTGACTATACCCATCTCAAATGGCACTCCAAGCCCCTCTGCATATCCCCTGGCTGCCGCGACACCGCTGTCGGGCACAGGCAAGACCAGATCGACATCGGCCGGAGCCTCTTTGGCAAGCCGCTTTCCCATATCCAGACGGGCTTGATATACATTGGTGCCGTCAATGATCGAATCGGGTCTGGAAAAATAGATAAACTCAAATGCGCAAGGATGATAGTCCGGCTCAAAGATCTGCTCCGATATCGGCTCTGCCTCTTCTCCAAAGATTAACATCTCTCCCGGTGCCACATCGCGGATAAACTCTGCACCCACCAGATCAAAAGCACATGTTTCGCTTGCGACGATATAGCCGCCTCCTTTTAGCTTCCCTAAACTCAATGGACGGATACCGAAACGGTCTCTGATAACAAACATCTTTGAACGGCTTTGGATCACCAAGCAATACGCACCTTCTATCTTGGTAAGCATATCTTTGATACGGTCAATCAGCATATCCTTCTGGCTTTTGGCGATGAGATGTACGATATTTTCAGTATCCATGTTCGTCTGGAAGATCGCGCCCTGTTCGATCAGCTCATCTCTGACTTCAAATTTGTTGACAAGATTTCCATTATGCGCTACAGAAATCTCTCCTAGTTTATAACGGGCAAATATAGGCTGGGCATCCATCTTGGATTCATTTCCGGCAGTCGAGTAGCGGTTGTGTCCGATAGCGCAATCACCGCCCAGCGTTTCAAACACAGCTTCACTAAAGACTTCAGTCACAAGTCCGCGAGCTTTGACAAGACGGATCTTCTCGCCGTCTGCCGCGCTGATACCGGTCGATTCCTGTCCTCGATGCTGCATCGCAAAAAGAGCATAATAGGCGATCTTGGAAGCATTTTCTGCGCCGTAAATACCGACAATTGCACACATTTGTTGTCCCTTTTAGTTGCTTAGATACCCAAGCAGTCATTGATCGAATATAGACGACCCTTCTCTTGACCTGCCAACCATTTGGCTGCTCTTATGGCCCCCTTGGAGAATGTCTCTCGGCTGGTAGCCGTGTGGTTTAGCTCGAGAAATTCACCGTCATTGTAGAAACCTACCGTGTGCCGCCCTACGATATCGCCGCCGCGCAGCGCCATCACGGCGATCTCATCTCTGCTTCGCGCGCCGATCTGACCGTCTCTTCCACTGATGCGCACCGCATCAAGCTTTAGGCCTCTTCCTTTGGCGGCAAATTCACCCAGTGTCAGCGCAGTACCGCTTGGCGCATCGACTTTATGCCGATGGTGCTGCTCTACGATCTCAATATCAAAATCCCTAAGCGCAGCGGAAACCTTCTCTACCAGCTGCTTCAACAGAGCTATTCCGACAGACATATTGGACGAATAAAGCAGCGGCATCTCTTGTGCTGCTTCATCGATGAGATTGAGCTGATGAGCGCTCAGACCCGTAGTAGCGATCACGAGAGGCTTTGGGTTGCGCAGCGCCGCCTCAAGCAGCTCCTCAGTCGCTTCAGGCGCAGAGAAATCGATCACCGCATCACAAGCCTCAAGCAAAGCATTCATGCTGTTGGTGACTAACACATCATTTGGAAGTTCTCGCTCCAAAGAATCAAAAACATGCACTGCCGCCAAACGCGCCTCTGGGTCATTTTTGAGACCATCGATCAAAAGGCTGCCAACTCTTCCCGTACTCCCCACGATCCCTATTTTGACCATTTATGCCTGCTCCTGGATGAAGCTCAGAGCTCCCAATGCCGCGACTGCGCCGTCACCTGCGGCGCATACCACCTGCTTAGGCGCTTCCATGCGAAGATCCCCGGCGACAAAAAGCCCTTCAACCGAAGTACGCATGCGAAGGTCGACGACTACCTGTCCATTCTCATTCACATCGCAGATGAACTTCCCGTCTGTATCTTTGAGGACGCCGTTGTTGACATTGTGCCCTACAAATACGAAGATTCCCGGCACACCCAAAAGCTTCTCTTCGCCGGTTTTGTCTTTGTATTTTACGCCATTGACACCCATCGCATCTCCTACCACTTCGGTGATACTTGCATCAGTGATCAGTTCAATATTGGCAGTACGCTTGACACGATCGACAGTCGAAGGAGCGGCTCTGAATGTATCCCTTCTATGGATCACATAGACCTTGCTGCAGATATTGGAGAGATAAAAAGCCTCTTCAAGCGCCGTATCGCCGCCGCCAAGGAGTGCAACCTCTTTGTTCTTGTAAAAAAACCCGTCACAAGTAGCGCAGGTGCTGACACCTTTCCCGAAAAACTCATCTTCGCCTTTGAAGCCTGCCCGCTTAGGAGTGCTTCCTGTACAGACGATCACAGTCTTTGCCTCTACCGGCGCACCGCCTGCTATCTCTACGACGAAATGCTCGCCTGCTCTGCGAACCGCTTTGACCTCTTCCATCTGATGCTTGAGGCCAAAGTGAAAACACTGCTCTTGCCAACTGTCCATAAAATCCATACCAGTCTTGCCATGCTCAAAAAATCCGGGATAATTCTCGATCTCACTGCTTTGCGTGATCTGACCGCCGGGCATGCCCCGTTCGAACAAAACCACATCTTTAAGTCCGCCTCTTGAAGCATAGAGCCCGGCAGTCAATCCGGCAGGACCTCCCCCTATAATCGCACAATCTAACATTTTTTCTCCTTTTTTGAAAGTTTTTAGACATACTTTCCTGAAAAGTTCTCTAAAAACCTCTAAGCTTTATTATCACTGATTGACTCCAAGGAAGAAACAGACAAAACCCCTCCAGCAGAGATAGTCTGTCGGGGTATCAAGATATCTTACAAAAGCGCGTTGATCTTATCTGCAAACACATCTTTGCTTGCTGCGCCGACCATCTGATCTACAAGCTGACCGTCTTTAAAGAAGAGGATTGACGGGATTGATCTGATTCCATATTTTACTGCTACCTCCTGCTCTTCATCGGTATTGACTTTTGCGATCGTCGCTTTTCCTTCAAACTCTTCAGCAAGTTTCTCTACCACAGGAGCAATCATCCTGCAAGGTCCGCACCACGGAGCCCAAAAGTCTACCATAGTTACACCTTCTGCGATTGTTGCATCGAAATTGCCGCTATTGAGCTCTACATATTTTCCCATTTTGATTCCTTTGTTATTTTTTATATTAAATTATACATACTCCCTCTTTAAGACAAAGTTTCATATGATAATTAATGTTGAAGTTATAACCAAATATGTGTATTTTTGTCAATATAAACTATTGTACGATGCTGTTGCGGGTAGCGTACAATATATTCTGTAAATACCAATGTCAGCCATGATGAGCAAAAAAGAAGGGGGGTCACAGGGCTCCCGATCAAATCGCAAGATGACTACAAAGTGATGTTTTCGATCAACTCTACCGATCCTTTACGGATGATCAGCGCATCGATCGAAAATGCGGTATCCAGATGTTTGCTTTTGAGATAGTAGTGAGCGGAATTGATAACCCGTCTGATTTTTGTAGGCGTCATATTGAAGACAGGATCGAAGTCCGCATAAGCGCTTTTGACCTCGATGAAGTGCAAAACAGCCTCTTTTTGTGCGACGATATCGATCTCTCCAAGCTTTTTGGCATAAAAGTTTCGTTCGATGATCACAAATCCGGCCTCTTCCAGATATCGTGTTGCAAGCTCTTCGTTTTCATTGCCGAATGTTTTCAGCAGTGCTCTTTCGTATGCCATCTATCACCCCGCCTTTTTCAGCAGCATACCATAAGTTTATTATCGTGGTAAAAAAATTTCACTTTGCTGAATATCCTCGTTTGTATAATCAAATCCGCGCGCCTATCCGCAGGCTATCTGTCCATCCGCCGGCAATACTGTCACCCTTATTGATTTGAAGCGTGCAGTCATGATAAGCTCATCACACTCATCGCCAAAAATTGCATTGATGCATGAAGCGCTGTGATGAAAGGTGCAAAAGAGTGTTTTTGGCTTTAGTTTGTCGGTATAGACAACTCTTAGCGGGTTGGTTTCGCCGTGCTCTGTTTTGAGTATGACGAACTCTCCGAGCCTGCCCTCATCTCCTATTGGCGCCAAAAGCAGATCCTCTTCGTATTTGCTGTGTAACTTCTCGCATCTCTTGGTCTGCGCGGCATTGTTGTAGTGCGCCAGCGTGCGTCCCGTCGTCAGATAATACCCCTCAAGCGACTCATTGTAAAATTGCTTGTTCAATATCTCTTGGATCATACCGCGTGGGCTGTACTGTCTGTATATGAAATTTGCCAATCCGTCTTCGGTGCGGAAATCAAGCAGATGCAGCACCGGCGTATCTTCATGGTAAATTGGCCACTGCATACCTCGTTTTCTGTGGCGCGCAAGACGGTAGTAGTCGGCTCCCGCAAATCTTCGATAGGCTATTTGCTGCACTTCGCTCCAGACATCTTCGCTTGAACGATAATCAAAACTCCCGCCAAGCTTGTTGTCTATCATCTGCAACACTTCCCAGTCGTCCGGAAGATCACATTGCACAAGCGGCTGAGAGAGGTGTAGACGGCGCATCGCATTGATATAAACTCCTGTCTTCTCATACGCACTTCGCACACCGATGACGATATCCGCCCGTTTGGCGATATCGGTCATAAAAAGCTCCATTGTCACGATCAGCTCCAGACAGCTTAATGCCTTGTCTATCTTGTGGCTGTTGGGATGGATGTGCGATATATCCTCCCCCATATTGAGAAGCCCTTTGATCTGCCCGTCCAGCATCGCATCGACAAGCTGAGGCGTCATCAGCCCCTCTGTTTTCGGCTGTTGATAATCAGGGAGAAAATAGGGAAGGCATCCCATATCGCAGGCGCCTTGGACATTGTTTTGCCCCCGCAAAGGCATCAGTCCGGCACCCGTCTTACCTATATTGCCCGTCATCACCGCCAAGTGCGAGATCGCCATCACCGCGTAAGAGCCGTCGAGGTGCTCGGTGATACCAAGTCCCCAAAAGATCATCGACCGCTTCACCGCATATTCTCTGGCGATATTCGGGATCATTTTGGCTAGATATTCATACCCTTCCACCTCCTTGAAAAATGCGGGGTTGGCATAAGGATCATTAATGATCCGTTCTTTGAACTCCTCAAAGCCTTTCGTGCGGTTGGCAATAAAGCTCTTGTCATAGAGCTCCTCATCGATGATGACGAACGCCATCATATTCAGCACAAGCAGATTGGCTTCATAGGGGATGATACAGTTGTGCTTGGCAAATTTGACAAGCTTGGTCTCACGCACATCGATCACTGCCAGATTGTTGTGTGTTTTGGCTACATCGACGATCCGATTGGCAATGATCGGGTGCCCCTCTATCGTATTGGAGCCGATGACCACCATAAACTCCGCTTCGTAAATGTCATTATAGGGATTGGTCGCGGCGCCCTCTCCGATCGTCGCCCTCATCCCTTTGAGCGATGGCGAGTGACACACCCTGGCACAGTTATCTACATGAGGGGACTCCATCGTCACTCGGCAAAACTTCTGAAATAGATAGGCGCTTTCACAGTTGGTACGCGCGCCTCCGATAGCGCAAAAACTCTCACCGCCGTACTGTTTTTTGATCTGACCCAGCTTGACCGCTATGATCTCGGCTGCAGTATCAAGATCGCAGGTATCGTGGGTTTCATCGAAAGGGCAAAGCCTGTCACCCATCGCAGCCATGATCTGCGGATTGTTCACCAAAAAACTCTTTTTGATACGAGGCTGGCGTATGCGATCTGCCGCTTCGACAAAGTCATAGCCGTACTTGCCTTTGATGCAAAGCTTGCCTTGAGAGACGACCCCGTCTTTTTGGGCATAGATCTCCACGATCTTGTTGCCCTCGACCACACCGGTGATATCACACCCTACACCACAATAGGTGCATACACTCTCTATCTCTTTGGTATCATGTTTCGGTGTCATGATGCAACCTTTGTACTATGATCTGTTGTAGATAATATCACATCTCTCTTTAGAGTCGCCCTTTATAGCTTTTTTGAGATGAAAATCGCAATTTATTTAAAGTTTCCAAATACAAGCGGCGCTTTGAGCTCAAGTTTGCGCACTTCGCGCATCACAGTTTGGAGATCATCTATCTTTGCGCCGCTGACACGCACCTCATCGCCTTGGATACTCGGTGTCACTTTGAGCTTCAACTCTTTGATGGCTTTAACGATCTTTTTGGCTTCATCGATATCAATGCTATCGACGATACGGTAGATCACTTTGGTATTGCCTCCGCTTATTCCCTCCGTTCTGAGCTCTTCAAGAGCTTTGCCTTCGATCTCCCGCTTGATGAGTTTGCTGATCAGTATATCTTTGAGTGCGTCGATCTTTTGTTCGCTTGAACTGCTCAGGCTGACAGTTTTTGCCTTTTCATTGAGATCGATCTCTGCGACTATACCCTTGAAGTCAAACCGTGTAGCGATCTCTTTTTGCGCCATCACGACTGCATTTTTGAGCTCCATCATATCCAGCTTTGCCGTAATATCAAAATAATGATCTTTTGCCATGTTATCTCCTTATTGTGTTAATATACTTCTTTTCTGTGTGCTATCCGCACAAGTGTAATGAGCAATATATCATTCTCTTTCGTATAAACGATTCTATAACTTCCGGCTCTCTTTCTATATTTACCTTTATGTTTGCCTTGCAGTGCTTTATCTCCGGAAAAATATCCATTTCTC
>DYNJ01000116.1 GCA_020721085.1 Sulfurovum sp.
AAATGCGTTATCGAACTGTTTGTACTCTGCTATCTCCGAATTGATAAAATTCAAAGCGATACCGGCTGCTGCAAATCTCTCTTTGTCATAAAGTGCCTGTCCGCCTATAGCATTGATATAGCGGCCGGAATGCAGAGCTTTGTTGATCGCGATCACTTTCTCTTCACCCTTCAATCGATGATCTATATCCAGCGATGAGGAGAGGACGATAGGAGTATCTATCTCCAGATATTCGGCTATTTGCAGTATGGAATTGTGGATATAATAAAACAGATTTTTTTCATTGGAGTTGAATATATCTTTGATCAAAGGAAAAGCATCATTGAAATAGGGCGCTTTTCTGTATGCGTTTTGTATCTGAAGTATGATTTTGTGTATCTGTTTGTCTGCATCGTCCGCCAATACCCTATCGATCACATCAAGATAATCGGAATCTTTTTTGAGCGGTATTGAAAAGAGAGTTTTTTCACCATTGAGCAGGATATTGTTCCTATGAAACCATCCCTTTTTGGAAAACTCGATATTGTCATAGACGACAAAAGTATCCACAGCGTGTATAAGCTGCCAATAGCCGATATAAGGGAAAAGATACGGTTGCATGATAGCGATGGTCATTTGTCTGCCTTTGATTGATGTGATCGGGTCTGAAAAGTATATTTTCGAAACATGTATCAATCTCAGGTCTTTATATACTTTTTATCCACGCATCTTTTGAAGCGTCTCGATGACGATTTTGGCTACGGTAGGTTCCACATCGGAATGGATAGGAATCACCAATATCCTGCTTGCAATATCCCTGGCAACTTCCATCACTTGTCGTTCTTCCACATAGGGCACCGTATCCAATGAAGGTTTAAAATATTGACGGGGGGAGATATCCTGCGCGATCAAAGCCGCCCTGACTGCCGCCATCTCCTCTTCTGATCTCAAAACGATAGAGAAGTAGCTGTAGCTTTGCGAAGCGTCTTTGTTGAAACTCTGCATTTGGATATAGTCTTTTAACTGTTCGGCATAATACTCATGACTTTTTCGGCGCTGAGCCAGAATAGTATCGACCTCGTCAAGCACACACAGGCCCATCGCAGCTTCAAGCTCATTCATTTTGCCGTTGATCCCTACCATGCTGACCGAATCCGGTGCATCTGAACCGTAATTTCTAATCACTTTGGCTTTTTCGTACAGTGCGTCATCTTTGATGACAAGCGCGGCTCCTTCAACGGTGTGGAAAAATTTGGTACCGTGAAAACTGATAGCCGAGACATCTCCGTAACTCAAAATACTCTTACCCTTATAAGTGACACCGAAAGCATGCGAAGCATCATAAATCACTTTCAGGTTATGCTTGCGGGCAATCTCGTCGATCTCGTCGATCTCGCAGGCATTGCCGAATACATGGCACGGGACGATGGCGGAAGTCTTGCCGGTGACGGCGCTTTCGATTTTGGCAGGGTCAAGATTGTAGGATTTGGCGTCAATGTCAGAAAAGACAGGAGTCAATTTCTCTGCCGCTATCGAGCCGGTCGTCGAGACAAATGTAAAAGGAGTGGTGATCACTTCACCTTCCAGCTCCAAAAGCATATAGGCGATCTGCAGCGCTATCGTGCCGTTCGCTACGCAAAGAAGATTTTTGACGCCCAGATGCTCTTCGAGTCTTTTTTCAAGCTCCTGCACCAACGGTCCGTTGTTGGTTACCCAGCCGCTTTCGTATATTTTGTCAATATAGCTTTTATATTTTTCTTTATCCGGCAAATATATTTTTGAAACAAATACCATTTGATCTATCTCCTTGTTGGTTTATCGTATTTTTTCTATACACTCTCATTCACATCACTTCATGTAAAAAGAAGCCTATTATATCTTATATATTCTAAAGAATATTTAAATCTATTCAAATTTTAAACTATCCTTTTATCATTTCATCTATAACTGTCGGCACCTGACATTTATTTCCTTTGGAGCTCGCCATTTCTATCATATACCGGCCATACTCTGTCTTTTTCAGCGGCTGTGCCAATCGGATAAGCTGTTCGCCCGTAATCCATCCTTTATAATGCGCGATCTCTTCAATACAGGCAACCTTATATCCCTGCCTGTGCTCAATAGTCTGGATGTATTGACTGGCATCCGCCAAACTCTCATGTGTCCCGGTATCCAGCCATGCAAATCCACGCCCCAAAAGTTCTACTTTCAGATCTCCCCGTTCTAGATAAATTTGGTTGATCGATGTGATTTCAATCTCTCCCCTCTCAGACGGCAGGATGGTTTTGGCGATCTGAACTACATCATTATCGTAAAAATAAAGTCCCGTAACTGCAAACTTGCTTTTTGGGCATTTGGGTTTTTCTTCGATGGAAAGAACATTGAGATCTTTATCAAACTCTACCACCCCAAAACGCTCCGGGTCTTTGACCTGATAGCCGAAAATAGTTGCTCCATTTTTTTGATTGGCCGCTTCCTCTACCTTTGGTGTCAAGCCCGATCCAAAAAAGATGTTGTCTCCCAAAATAAGAGAGACACTGTCATCGCCGATAAACTCCTCCCCGATGATAAAAGCTTCTGCCAAACCGTTTGGATGAGGTTGAGTAGCATAAGAAAATTTCATACCCAAAGTTGAACCGTCTTGTAACAGCTCTTCAAATCTGCCTATATCCTGTGGAGTAGAAATGATCAATATCTCCCTGATGCCTGCCAGCATCAAAACCGATAACGGATAATAGATCATCGGCTTGTCATAGATCGGCAAGAGCTGTTTTGAGACCACTTTTGTGATAGGATACAGCCTTGTCCCGCTCCCTCCTGCAAGTATAATTCCTTTCATGGCAAACTCTCCTTTCATTGTTTATAAAAAAGCGCTAAAAAAGCTTCTTTCTCTATGAGCATCGGTTATTCTATCAAATATGCATTAAAAAGAGTATTAAAAATCATTTTT
>DYNJ01000004.1 GCA_020721085.1 Sulfurovum sp.
GTGCGTGAAAATGAGATGGAGGATTTCTCTGTTTTTCAAAATACGAAGGTTGACCATATTTTGATGCCCTCTCGCATACTCATAGACAAGACTATCAATGCCATCATCAGACCAACTGCAGACACTTTTGCGCGCAATATCCACAAACTCACAGAGCAAGATGCCATCCTTGCCATCAAAACACTTCTTAAGATAGACAATCAGCCGCTCCTAGAGGAGATCACTGTCTCCAAAAATGAGACCCATGAGATACACAAACGCCTTACCAACAACGAAGAGATTACCCTTGATATCTTCAGAAAATCACTCTCCAATAAACACACATTCAATAATGTTTTCATTTTGATGATTGCCAGAGGCGAGAGCGAAATACTTTTGCCCCAATGGGACGAGCCTCTTTGCGTGGAAGATACGATTTTATTTGGATGTGATCGTAACGCCGATAAAGATATCA
This sequence comes from Sulfurovum sp., assembly GCA_020721085.1. Lineage (GTDB taxonomy): Bacteria > Campylobacterota > Campylobacteria > Campylobacterales > Sulfurovaceae > SZUA-451. The sequence goes on from DYNJ01000004.1 coordinate 455, forward strand.
TGCGCATCGCCAATAATCCATATGAGTTTGAATATGCTTTTTATGGGAGAGAAAAATCAAATATACCGTTTTTTGGCAAAAGATCATAAAATCAAATTGTTAAGTAGTTATGCTAAAATACCGTTATTTTCTTGCTGCATATCACAGCAATCGAAGGATTGATTATGGTTTCAAACGATACATTCAGTGACAAAAACTGCTTACCTAACTTTTTAGTTATATTGATTTTACCTTTTCTTTTCCTCGGCGGTCTTGCGGCAGGATATATTGGTCTAATCCCGCTCAAGGCAGAGATCCATACTTTGGTGATTATCTCTTTGATCTTCGTCGTTTTTGTTTTGTTTGCCAAGCATAATGCAAATTATGCGATCTGTCAAATGCGCGGTTCGTTCGGACGGATGGAGTCCGACCTCCAAGAGGCACTTCGTGACAATGCCTTGACAGTTATGGGTGAAACCAAATCAACACTTCCCATTAGAGAATTTATCGCTGATTATTATAAAGAGATCAGAAATGACAACTTCGCCAAAATAGCGCCCAGTGTTTTTCCAATGCTGGGAATATTGGGTACTTTTGTCGCTATTGCCCTTTCGATGCCTGACTTTTCCGTCAAAAATACAGAAGCCCTCGACCGCGAGATCACTATTTTGCTCTCCGGGATAGGGACTGCATTTTATGCATCAATCTATGGTATCTTCCTCTCATTGCTTTGGATATTTTTCGAAAAACGAGGCTCAGCCAAAGCAGACAAGATGATCTATGATCTTGAACGCCTCTATAATAGGCGCATTTGGAAAAATAGCGAACTGATCAAACACGCACATGAGCAAAGCGAACTCAAAGACCAGCAGATTGTCAAGACACTCAAAGAGACATTTAACCTTGACTTTATCAAAGATCTCAACGAGCAGTATCTCAGACATTACAAAATGATCATCGATGATACCACAAACAGCTTTTCCCATTTAAGTAACCATATGCAGCTTGTCTCCAAGGAGCTCAGAGAGACCCTTGCTTCTATCCAAAGCAGAGATGAGAGTATCAATGCCGTCGCACATATCAAAGCCAATATCGAAAGTTTCAACCAAAACGCACTCAATCTTCACAAAACTATCGAGCGTTTCGATGACTCCATAGATCATACTTTTGACAAATTTGATACTGAAATAGCCCAGATCGTTACCAAGCTCGGTGATTTTGCTCTGCTGATCCACGAGCAAAACAAAGAGATCCAGCATAGCCTCGACCATCCAAAGCCGGCTCTTCAGACCAAACCGGAAGTTTAGAATGTTTAGAGAAAAATCAACTCAAGAGGAGAGCAACTTTTGGATATCATATGCGGATCTGATGGCTGGGTTGCTTTTCGTCTTTATCCTTCTCGTAGGCGCTATCGTCTCCAAGTCGATCATCCTCAAGCTTGATCTGCATGCCAAAGAGTTTAAACTTTCACAAACAGAAAAAGATTTGATCAGCAAGCAGGAAAAGCTTGTGCTGCTGACTTCTGATATTGAAAATAAAAAAAGCAAACTGATCCTTAGAGATGATGAGATCAAAAAGCTCAACAAGCTTCTCTTGGAGATCAATACAAAAAACGATCAGCTCAACGGCAAAATCGTGATTGTGCAAAATCTATTGGATACCGAGAAAAGCAAAAATATCAAAAATGAAAAATCACTCAGAGATTATCAAGACAAAGTGGTCATCCTTTCAAATCAACTTACCGATACCAACAGCACCCTTAAGCTTAAAGACGAGGAGCTGCTCAAACTGCTAAATGCGCTTGACGAAAAAGAGACGCAGTATGACAAAATCGTAGCAGCTCTTCAAAAACAAAAAGCACAGATAAAAAGTCTCACAGGTATCAAGATCAAAGTCATTGCTATGCTTAAAGATGAGCTTGGTGACAAGATCACCATCGATCCAAAAAGCGGTTCGCTCAAGTTTTCCTCCAATATTCTTTTTGATGTGAGTAGCGCAGAGCTCAAAGAAGAGGCGAAAACAGAGCTTAAAACGGCATTTGAGGAGTATATTGGAGCTCTCGTCACCAATGACTTTATCAAGCCTCATCTTGACAAGATCGTGATCGAAGGGCATACTGACAGCGATGGCGGATATCTGTACAATCTAGACCTCTCTCAGAAACGGGCATTTGCCGTGATGAACTATCTGCTTACTCTGGATCTGATCGAAAAGTACAATATCAAGCCGCTTATGACTGCGAGCGGACGAGCCTTTATCGATGCTATTCAAACCAATGGAATAGAAGACAAAAATGCTTCACGAAGGATAGAAATCCAGTTTAGGCTGAAAAATGACGATGCGATGCATGAGATAGAAAAGGTGCTTGATGCGCAGTGATTTCAAACCCAGCAAGATCAAAAGCGCCAAACAAAATCTTGCCAAAAATCTAGAGATTGCACGCGGAAGGCGCAAGACGATCGTTCCGGAAGAGCCGCCAAAACCATCATATTGGGATAGATTTAAACAAAAAATATCAGGCTTTTTCAAATAGATAAAAATATTGCTCAATGTTTCACGGCCTGTGATATAATAATAAAAAAGGAGTTGTAATGATTAAAAAAATCAAATACCTTGGGGCTGTTGCGGCGCTCTCTTCTGCTTTATTGATGACGGGATGTACGCCGGAAGAGCAGGCTTTGGCAACAGGCGCAATAGTAGGAGCTACAGCAGGCGCTGCGATGGCTTCTGCTTACAGTTATCCATACTATTATGACAGACCATATTATTATTATGGCGGCAGGTATTATTACGGCGGATATTATCGCGACGGATATTACTTTTATAATGGTCGTCGATACTATAATGGACACTATTACACCAACAACTATCGCTACTATAATGGGCGAAGATACAACGCATATGACGGGCGGTATGGCTACTATAAAAACAGACACAGTTATGAAAGTCGCCATAAATACAATTCAAGAAACTATGACAGATCAAGAAATTACGATAGATCATATCAGCATGACAGGCATAGATACTATCGTTAGAAGCGATATACAGTGTCTTAATGCTGCATAAAAGTTGCAAGCCGGTTTTTCAGCTGTTCTACAAAGAGTTCAAAAGAGGGAAGGGTAAGATCGGCTTCTCTTTGCCGTACTCCCCACATCGGTTCGGGAAAATAGCTATCAGAATCAAAGCGTGCCATGATATGCCAATGCAGATGAGGCAGGTGGTTGCCAAATGATGCGATATTGATTTTTACGGGTCTGAAATAGACAATCATCTCTTTTTCGATCAGATCAAGCAGTTCATAAATCTCTGTTTTTATCTCAGATGGCGCTTCACTCATTTCTCGGTAAGGATATTGGGTAAAGATCTTGAGCCAAGGGATCTCACTTTCGTGGATTTCGATCCTCACAGCCTTGTCTTCCCAGACAATCATATTTTTATCCATCAGCGAATCCTTTTTGCTCTGATATTATTTAATCTGACTATCTTTGATGCCTCTTTATCATCCGCTTTGATGGGAAATCGCACTACCACATCGGCTTCATTTCTGGCGAATGTCTCATCGTATCTCTGTCCGCTTAGATTGGCGGAAGTAGTGTATGCCCAGTCTAGTTTGCCGATGAGATGAGCGTGGGGTGTGTGTTTGATGATACGGAAAGAATTGCCGTCCGGTACGATAAATGTAGTTCTTTGTGCTCTTCTGATGAGGTTATGGTGCATTAGAGGCACCCTGGTAAAAGATCTGAGTTTTTGAAGCGAAGGAATCGCTTTGATATAGTGCTTGTTAGGCGGGCGTTCTTTGATACGGCTTAGTTGTGCAGCGTCTTGTGAGATGAAACCGATTGTTGTATCGGTAGGGGTCAGATATACTAAACTTTTATCTCCAAAAATTGACATAAGACCGAACGATCACACATTTGTCACAAGAAGATAATCTTGCAGCGCCTTCGGACCAAGATCTCCTCCGGTAGTTTTGAGTTCTTTGATCGCCAACGCTGTTACTCTGGCTGCCGCTATAGTAGTGAAATATGCCACATTATTGCTCAGAACTGATTGTCTGATAGTTTTGGCATCATCCTTACTCGCTTTATTGTCACTCGTATTGATCGCCAGTGCGATCTCTTCGTTTCGTATCATATCATCTATATTCGGTCGCCCTTGGGAGACTTTGAAGACTTTTTCGGATGCTACTCCGGCAGCCTCTAGTGCAGCATGCGTACCGGATGTCGCAACAAGTTCAAATCCAAGCTCTGCGAACATACTGCCGATTTCGCCTGCAAATGGCTTGTCGGCCTCTGTGAGCGATAAAAAGAGTTTGCCGCCAAGCGGAATATTGTTTTTGCTGGCAAACTGACTTTTGGCAAAGCTCATACCGAAATTATCAGAGATACCCATGACTTCACCGGTTGATTTCATCTCTGGTCCCAAGATCAGATCTGATCCGGGAAGTTTATTGAACGGAAATACAGCTTCTTTGACAGCTATATGATTTTTGAGATTTGGCTCCATGATCGGCTTGTCGAAGTTGACCACATCAAATGAATCATAGAACTTAAGAGCCTCTTTGAGATCGCCTTGTATCATGACTCTCGTAGCCACCTTCGCCAAAGGCACACCAGTCGCCTTGCTGACAAACGGTACCGTTCTTGAGGCTCTTGGATTGACCTCGATCAGATAGATTTCACCCTTGTGGATGGCAAACTGGATATTAAGAAGTCCAACTACGCCGAGCCCCAGCGCGATGGCCGCAGTTTGCTCCTTGACTTGCTCTTGAAGCAGCTCCGAGATGGAAACCGGGGGGAGTGAACAGGCGCTGTCTCCCGAGTGAATTCCTGCCTCTTCGATATGCTGCATCACGGCACCGACATAGACATCTTTGCCATCCGTGATAGCATCTACATCAAGCTCTATGGCGCTGTCAAGAAACTTATCGATCAGCACAGGTGCATTATGGGAGACGCTGACTGCTTCATCCATATACTCTTTGAGCTCTGCATCGTTGTAAACTGTACGCATACCGCGTCCGCCCAGAACGAAACTGGGGCGCACCAGTACGGGATAACCTATCTTGTTAGCGATACCTATCGCCTCTTCTTTGGCAAAAGCTGTACCGTTGTTAGGCTGCTTGAGTCCTAGTTGATTGATGAAGTTCGAAAATTGTTCTCTGTCTTCGGCTAAGTCGATCACTTTTGCTGATGTACCGGATATTTTTGCACCGATCGCGGTAAGTTTTTTGGCAAGTTTCAATGGTGTCTGTCCGCCGAAATGCACTATCACCCCATCTGGATTTTCGACTTCGATCACATTGCGTACATGCTCAAAATCGATCGGTTCAAAATAGAGTATATCACTGGTATCATAGTCTGTCGAGACAGTTTCAGGGTTGCAGTTGTACATGATTGATTTGATGCCCATCTCTCCAAGAGCAAATGCCGCGTGTACACAGCAGTAGTCAAATTCAATCCCCTGTCCGATTCTGTTGGGTCCTCCGCCGATGACAAGCACTTTTTTGTCTTTTGAGACGATCGGTTCATTTTTGGGCAGTATTGTGATATTCGTCGTCGAATAAAGATATGGGGTCAAAGCTTTGTATTCGGCCGCACAGGTATCAACTTCGTTGTATTCTAGCTGGATATTAAGCTTCGCTCGTGCGTTATAGATGTCGTTTTCGTTGAGTTCCAATCCCTCTGTTTCATTGATCACCTCTGCGATCATCGCATCAGAAAATCCTTCACTTTTTATTTTTCTTAACATTGCTGCATCTTTGAGCAGTGTTAGATTCATCGCTTTTTCGCTCTCGCAAAGCTCTTCTATCTGATAGAGAAACCATCGATCAATTTTGCAAAGAGCATAGATTTCATCGACGCTCATCCCTCGTCTCAATGCTTCAAAAACATATAAAATTCGTTTTTCATTGGGGCGTCTGATTTCACGTACAAGTTCGTCGCTGTCGCATTTGACTCTATCAAAGCCTATCAGCCCCGTTTCGAGCGAACAAAGCGCTTTTTGGAACGACTCTTTAAAGGTGCGGCCGATGCTCATCACCTCTCCGACACTTTTCATGGCGGTCGTCAATGTTGAGTTTGCCATCGGAAATTTTTCGAATGTAAAACGGGGGATTTTGGTGACTATGTAGTCTATGACAGGTTCGAAACTGGCAGGGGTGCCGGTGATATCATTGGTGATCTCATCTAGCGTAAAGCCTACTGCCAAAAGCGTTGCTACTTTGGCGATAGGATAGCCGGTAGCCTTCGAAGCCAAGGCTGATGAGCGGCTTACTCTGGGATTCATTTCAATGACGATCATGCGGCCGGTGTCGGGATTGATCGAAAATTGTACATTGGATCCGCCCGTATCCACGCCGACTTCACGCAAAATACTAAAAGAGGCATCTCTCATATGTTGATACTCTTTGTCTGTCAGGGTAAGCGCAGGCGCTATCGTAATACTATCGCCCGTATGGACACCCATTGGATCTAGGTTTTCGATAGAACAGACGATGATGCAGTTGTCTTCTTTGTCCCTGATCACCTCCATTTCATACTCTTTCCAGCCAAGAAGTGACTCTTCGATCAAAATCTCCCTGATAGGACTTGCCTCCAGGCCGCCCTTGACGATATCCTTGAACTCATCTAAATTGTACGCCACGCCTGAGCCCCCGCCGGCCAGTGTATAAGAGGCACGGATTATCAGAGGAAATCCTATCTTTTTGGACGCATCAAGAGCCTCTTCCATCGTATAGGCATATTGCGAAACGGGAAGATCCATACCGATCTTGATCATTGCTTCTTTAAATGCCTGCCGATCCTCTCCCTTTTTGATGGCTTCCGGTCTGGCACCCAGAAACTCTATGCCGTGAAGCATGCCTTTTTCGTGCATACTCATTGCCACATTGAGCGCTGTTTGTCCGCCCATAGTCGGCAAAATGGCGTCAACATTCTCCATGCGTATGATCTTGGCGATCACCTCTTCCGTGATGGGCTCGATATAGGTTCGGTGCGCAAACTCGGGATCGGTCATGATTGTCGCCGGATTTGAGTTGATAAGTACAACTCTATATCCGAGCTCTTTGAGTGTTTTTGCAGCCTGAGTGCCTGAATAGTCAAATTCGCAAGCTTGTCCGATCACGATCGGTCCTGATCCGATAAGCAGAATTGTTTTGATATCTTCGCGTTTTGGCATGGAGGGTACCCTTATTTTTAGTTGGATATTATACTCAATGATTGGTCAAAAAGCTCTTAACGGCAATACAGCTCTTGTCGCCGCCCAATTTAGCATCTATTTTAGAATATATCTAGATTGTCAGCTTTCGGTTTTGACGGCGCTTTCGGTTTTGACGGCGCTTTTGGTTTTTTAGGCTTTCTTGATATCTGCTCTTCTAAAGGTGTTTCAAGCTTTGCCGGATCAACCTCTTCAGCGCGTGTCTGCTCAACTGCTTGAGACTCTGGCGGAAGCACTGACGGTACGCTGGAAACCGATGGATCCTCCAAGCTGCTGCTCAATGAGCTGTTTTGATCGGACTTGTGCGTGAGATTGGTATCTGTAAGTGTTTTGTTATGATCCGGCTGCGCCAAAGTTATGTTGCTGTCCTTGATGACTGTGCCGTCAAATTCAGATGCCAGCGTCACAGACGGATCGACGATCAGATAGAAAAAATTTGGATGAAGGATATCAGCATATGTTTTGATATGCGCTACTTTATAGCTATTTTCAACATCCACGCTCTGCACCAAACCTACGGGAATACCTGCAAAAAATATCCCGTCAAGCCCGCTTGTTACTACTTCGTCTCCCTGTTTTATCTGCGCCCATTTCGGGATGAACTTGATAAGCATCTCGTTCGTGTTTGTTCCGATAGCAATACCAGGTGCACGCTTTGGGCCGACAAAGATCGAAAAACGGCACAAATCATTGGAGGTGAGGGCGGCATATATGTTGTGGTTGCGTATCTGCGCTACTCCGGCAGCCAGATTGCCTTGTATCAAGCCATAAAGCCTATCTTCTTTTCCGTGAAGAGTTGTAGGTTTTGTCAGGATAAGCTGGCTAAAGCTGTTTAGCTTGGCATAAGATATCGTCTGGACGATCTCAATACTTTTATTGGGGATTCGTTCAAGGGATGGTATCTTGGTATAGAGATCTTTGACTTGCTGGATATAATGCTTTTGTTCCAAAAGGCGCTTACGAAGGTATTTGTTCTCTCTATTAAGCTCTTGGATATGCTCTTTTTGATAGAGATAGCTTTGGCTTTTGTCTTCCACTTTTTGGGTTATATTGGTGTATATTTGTTTGATCGGATTGACGATAGAGAGCAGGGCGTCAGCGACCCTGTCGTCTTTTCTCGTGACTATGATAGTCAGAAAAAGCAAAAGCGCGATAACGATAAGGATTCTACTCTTCATAAGCCATTTGTTGTAGGATATCTATCTCGTCAAGAGCTTTACCGGTACCTCTTGCAACCGCTAGCAGAGGATCTTCGGCTATATAAACAGGCAATTTAACAATGTCCGAAAGATATTTATCCAAGCCTCTGATCAAAGCACCTCCGCCGGTCAAACAGATACCGTTGAGTACGATATCGCCTGCCAGATCAGGCGGTGTCTGCTCAAGAATATTTTTAAGCGCTTCGCCGATCTCGCGAAGCGGTTCTTTCATTGCCTCTCTGATATGCTCGCTGTCAACCTCCACAGATATAAGTGTTCCCTCCACCTGATCACGGCCGCTGACTGTGGCGGTAAGCTCTTCGGTCAGCGGAATGGCAGTACCGATCTTGATCTTGATGTCTTCGGCTGTCCTTTCTCCGATGAGAAGGTTGAACTTCTTTTTGATATATTCCGCAATCGCGCTGTCTATCTTGTCGCCCGCAACACGGATAGATTTGCTGACCACCAGTCCGCCCAAAGAGATGACGCCGATCTCTGTGGTGCCTCCTCCTATATCCACTATCAGGTTTCCGTTGGGTTCTTTGACAGAAAGTCCTGCACCAATCGCTGCAGCCATCGGTTCTTCTATGAGATAAACGCTGCGTGCACCGGCATTGACGGCAGCTTCTCTAACCGCTTTTCTCTCTACCTGTGTCAAGCCGTAGGGAACACAGATGATGATGCGCGGGCTAAAGAATCTCTTTCTTTTGTGTGATTTTTCGATAAAGAAACGAATCATCTTTTCAGTTATATTAAAATCGGCGATTACCCCATCTTTCATCGGACGAATCGCAGTGATACCGCTAGGAGTCTTACCTACCATATCTTTTGCCTCTTGTCCGACCGCCAAAATATGTTGTACACCGTTTTTGCCTGTTTGTATAGCCACGACTGACGGCTCATTGATACTGATCCCCTGGCCTTTGACCAATACAAGAGTATTTGCTGTTCCAAGATCGATCGCAAGATCGTTGGAGAACATTCCAAAAAGTTTTTTAAACATTATAATCCTTTATTATGCGCTTAATTTGTTTTTTATATAGATTGGTTTTGTACCGTGCTCGATCACATCGGCTGTGATCACTGCTTCATAACCGCTGTATTCCGGCAATTCATACATGATCTCCAGCAGAGCCTGCTCCATGATCGAGCGAAGCCCCCTAGCGCCTGTTTTGCGTTCGATCGCCCGTTGTGCGATCATCTCCAGCGATTCCGGCTCGAAAGAGAGGAGGACACCGTCTATCTTAAAGAGTTTTTGGTACTGCTTGACCAATGAATTTTTCGGTTCTACCAATATCCGCACCATATCTTCTTTGGTGATCTGGTTGAGTGCGGCGTGGACATGAAGACGGCCGATCAGTTCCGGGATGAGACCAAAGCTGACAAGATCACCGGATTCTGCGAATTGAAGCAGATCACTTTCGTCTTTTTTGCTTCTTTTCTCTTGCCCGAAGCCTAGTATATTGCTGCCTAATCTTCTTCTGATGATCTCCTCGAGCCCGTCAAAAGCTCCTCCGCAAATAAAGAGAATATTGGTCGTATCTATCTGCAAAAAGTCCTGATTGGGATGTTTGCGTCCGCCTTTGGGCGGGATGTTGACGATAGAACCTTCGATGATCTTCAGCAATGCCTGCTGAACGCCTTCTCCTGAGACATCCCGTGTAATCGAACGGTTCTCTCCCATCCGCGCAATTTTGTCAACTTCATCGACAAAAACAATACCTCGTTGGGCAAGCTCTATATTGCCGTCCGCCTCTTGGAGAAGTTTGGTAAGGATATTTTCGACATCTTCTCCTACATAACCGGCTTCGGTAAGGCTGGTAGCATCGGTAATCGCGATAGGGACATTCAAAAATCGTGCGATCGTCTGTGCAAGCAGAGTTTTACCGCTTCCGGTCGGTCCTATCAAAAGGATATTGGATTTGGCGATCTGTGTTTGATCTTTTTCGTCATTGCTAAAGATGCGTTTATAGTGGTTGTAAACGGCCACGCTCAGCGTTTTTTTGGCAATATCTTGTCCGACCACATACTCATCGAGCATATGTTTGATCTCTTTGGGCGCAAGCAGCATCTCTTGGATATCCAGATCTGTAAAACCGGATTGCTGTTCTTCTTCGCCAAAAAGTATTTTGTATGCCGAAACGACACAATTGGAGCAGATATATGCATGGTCACCTGCAATCAACAGATTCTTGTCACTCTCGTGAGTTCCGCAAAAACTGCATTCATTCTCAGACATTCTGACTCCTTACAAAAGGGATGCCCCGTTTTGTGTTGATGATAAACTCGCTAAGCTGCGCAATATAGATTGAGTTACTGTTTTTTGAAAGTTGTTTGGCACACTCTTGCACGGGCAATCCTTGCCCAAAAAGCTCTCTATAGGCATTTTTGAGCTCATCGATAGCTTCCCTGGGCAGATTTCTTCTTAAGCCCGTGAGATTGAGACCCCGCAGGGTAGCTCTGTTGCCCTCTGCCATGCAAAACGGAGGCAGATCCTGCGTCAATGCGCTTGCACCCGCAAGCATCGCGTAATCGCCCAGTTTGACAAACTGATGTATGGCGGACATGGCTCCTATGACAACACGGTTACCGATCTCGACATGACCTCCTAAATTGGCAGCATTGGCCAGGATGCAGTGATCTTCAATGATCACATCATGCCCCACATGCACATATCCCATCAAGAGGTTGCCGCTGCCGATACGCGTGACACCGCCGCCGCCTTCCGTTCCGGGATTGATCAGGGTAAATTCGCGGATAGTATTGTCATCGCCTATCACCAGTTTCACATCTTCTCCGTCAAATTTTAGATCCTGAGGTATCGATCCGACGACCGCATGGGAGAAGATACGGTTATTTTTGCCGATCTGCGTATCGCCCTCGAGCAGAACATGTGAAGCAACCGTCGTACCGCTCCCGATCTTCACCTTTGATGAAATATAGGCAAAAGCGCCGATTGTAACATTGTTGCCTATGACTGCGCCTTCTTCTATGATCGCTGTCGGATGTATGTTTTGCATCTATCTGGCCACCCGCTATTTATCTACTATCATTGCTTTGAGCTCGGCTTGTGCGACAACCTTGTCGTCTACATATGCTTTGGCATCAAACTGCCAAACCGCACCTTTGCGTTTCATGACAACAATCTTATATACAAGTTTATCTCCGGGTGTGACAGGTGCTCTAAACTTTGCATTGTCGATACTCATGAAATAGACGACTTTGGTATCAGCCTGATTTTGTTCTTCTATCGGAAGACTTTTGAAGGCCAGCACACCGCCTGCCTGCGCCATACCTTCGATGATCATAACGCCGGGATAGATCGGATGCCCCGGGAAGTGACCTTGAAATACTCCCTCTGAGATAGTCACATTTTTATACCCTTCGATCAAATGACCCTCTTGTATCTCGGTGATTCTGTCGACCAGCAAAAATGGGTAACGGTGAGGCAATATCTTTTGGATTTCAACAATATCTATAAGCAATTTTCGACCTTTTGTGAAAAATAAATTTTATTATATCCCAAAAAAGCTAAAAATTTAATATCAAGTGGATGTTTCGATTTTTTTGTATTTATTAAAGGCTTAGAATTCTACTTTTTGAACCGCAACTATTTTTTTGATATCATTTATGCAGCATCTCCCTGCTGGGTGCCTCAAATCACATCGGTTGCCAAAGTTATCAATTCTGATCTTGATTTTATCCAAAAGACTATTGCTGACAAGCTCTGCCTTTGGGTAATTATAGCAATAGCACAACAAAGCCTGATCCGAGGATGAGCTTTTGATTCCGATCTCTTTGTTGACCATGCTTGTAGTGAAAAGATCATCTTGGCTGTAATAGACTATATCGCACTCTGGCGTACTGCAAAAATAGTAGGCGGCATCGCTGATTCTGCTTATATCTTTGACATGATGTATCATCGTATCAGATGATACTTTGTGTCCAGCCAGATTGCATGATGGACATTTATCTGCGAAAAAAAGCATTTTAATCCTTTTGCATACGGCTATAAGTGCCAAAATGCGATAGAGCTTGGCAATTATAACGATTTTTGCTGAAATACCCGTAAAGAATTAATGTCTCTTTAATCGACCAAAAGAGATAATTGAAATATTATTCGTGATGAAATGAATAATATTAAAAAATTATCAATAGTGCAGGGAGTACAAAATGGATTTTTTGTGGAAAAGAACAATACAAGTATCAGTCTTGGCACTGCTATTGGCTGGCGTTGCGGTCGCTGACGATGTAACCGATACGATAGATGAGGCAGTTGCGGCATATAAAAACGGTGAATTTGGCAAGGCTGCCGAGGATCTGACTTATGCTCTGGATCTAGTCAAACAAAAAAAAGGCGACAGCCTCAAGGCATATCTGCCGGAGCCTTTGAGCGGATGGACTGCCGAAGAGGCAAAATCCCAAACTGCCGGTGCTGCGATGTTTGGTGGGGGTACAATGATAAACCGCACCTACCGCAAAGGTGATGCGTCTGTTACGATCGATATAATGACAGACTCTCCGCTCATGCAGGCTATGACTGCTATGATATCCAATCCCATGCTTGCATCTTCGGATGGTGGCGAGTTGATGCGCATCAACCGTGAAAAGGCGATCGTCAAATACAACAAAGCAGATAAATCAGGTGAAGTTATGCTGCTAATTGACAAACGATTCATGATCACAGTCAAAGGCAACGAAGTCGCCAAGGAAGATTTGATAGAGTATGCCAAAACTATTGATGTCAACAAGCTTAAAAATATCAAATAGCGAATTTAGATATACAGTTTTGCACATAAAAACTCTTGGTCCTTCCCGTACAGGATGAAAAGCGTCAAAAAATGATAACTTCTTATCGTTTTTAGCTTGTAGCGGGTCAAACACGATGTTGGCATGTGCAAAAGTTGAGTTAGATATATTGTTCTTAAAATGATAAGAGAAAAGGTTTTTAAATGGCAATTTCTAAGTTTTGGCTGGTTGTATTGCTCATGACTCTGACAACAACCCTGTTAATCTCCGGTGAAGCAGAGCCGTACTTTAGGCGTTATGCGATAGAGTCTGCCGTTGTCAGCTATGAGATCAACGGCAGCGGGAAGATCGCAGAGAAAAGCCAAGTGACTATCGATGGCATCGCTACTTTAATATTTGCAGACTGGGGAGTCCGACAATCGTATCTGGAATATTATACCAAGTCAACAAGCGGAGGGATCAAGAAAACCGAAGTGATTCGTACTTTGTTTGTCGAAGATCACGGTATGGTCTATAAGGTCGATTTTGATAAAGAGAAGATCGAAAAAAATGTAAATCCCATGATCAAAGATGCGATCAGCTCAAAAAAAGATCTCTATTTGACCCAGATGGAAGAGCTCAAGTCCAAAGGAAAAAAAGTAGGCTCTTCGGTCGTGCTGGGGCTTCAATGTGAAGAGTGGCAAGTCGGAGGAAACAAACTCTGCTATTATCAAGGTATTGTACTCAAAGAGGAATCGAAAGTGTCCGGTATCACTTTGGTTAAGACTGCTGTTAATATCGAGTATGAGGCAATTCCGGAAGATGCGTTTGCTTTGCCGGACATGGCGCTTCTGAAACAAAAAGGATATCTGCTGGAACCAAAAGAGCAGTATATTGCCAATGCGCCGCAAAAGCCGTCTAAGGCACAGACAGCAACCGCTTCGGACGGGAACAACACAGAGGAGATACCGGAAGATGCCCAAAGCCAAACGGCCTACCTGGTCAAAGAGAGCGATGCAGAGACACTGTTTAAGCAACAAAAGGAGATGTTGCAAACGCTATTGACTCAGACACAAGAGGCGCGGGTCTGTCTTGAAAATGCCGATGACAAGAGTGAGGCGGAAAAGTGTATTGAGGAGATGGTATATACCAAAGAAGAGATTTACGGCGACAAAGATCAAGAGTGCGGGATTTTGGATTGGACGGAGAGTATCAAAACAAAGAGACTTGAGAAGCTCGAAGATGAGACCATGAATCTCAAAAGAAAAATGCCTTGCATAAGAGGAAGCCGCAATTATCAAGACCTATCCGGCTGTATGTCTGATTGAGAAGTCCAGTTTTTTCACTACATCGTTAAAATTGAATCCTTCGTTCATTTGTCCATCCTTTAGAATATAAAATTCTATCGGACTAACACGAAATTTCTAACACTCCCGAAGTTTCATCGAGTCTCTATCGAGTGTTGACCAATATATATTTGGGTTGCGAGGGTGTGACAAAGCTTGGTGATCCGCATGATCAAAGCTTGGATGATGTTTTGGTAGTCCTTTGAAATTTATTACAACCCCACTACTTCAAGCATTGGCATGGCTTAGACAAACCCTACTGCATAATCCGGGTTTAAGCTGACTGCTTTAGCGTACGATTTTGGTGAACTTGCTGCCCTCGATTGTCAAGTTATACATCAAGCCCTTGCTACCGAAGACAAAAGCGATGATGGGTTTGTTGAATGTCGCATTGCTGATATCTTTGCCTACACCCCATTCGATGATCGCTACAGAGCCATCGACACCGACTTCCCACCCGTCACTTTTTTGAAACTTATTTAGTGCCTCGTCGGTTAAAAAGGCGATAATAATACTTTTTTGCTGTGCGCCAAACTGGAATCCCACGGAGGCTGAGGCCGTACTGTAGTACTGTGTATTTTTGCCTCCGACTCTGAGTACTCCCTCCCCATATTCACCGCCGATACCAATTCCGGCTTTGATCACTTTGGGAAAAATGAGTATGCCTTTGGCATTTTTGGTGATAAACTCTGAGGAGCCTTGTATCTCTTTGTTGAACTGAGCGATCGCCATATCTGCTTCGGTATTGATGACTTCCGCTGTTTTGGCATGAAGCACCCCACTCGCAAGAGCCATGAGTAAAAAAGCTAACATGGATTTGATAAGTTTCATTGGATATCCTTCGTGTAATTTTGTATATTATATCATAAATAAAACTCAAAAATTCTAATATTTATTTGGTATAATACGCCGAAAGTCAAAATTGAAAGGTCTTATAAATGCAAATCAAATCACTATTTTTACCCATCTCATTAGCTCTTGCAGGTTTTAGTATGTCAGCGTGTTCTGTCTATGATAAAATGCTTACGGTACCAAAAACTCTGACTGCAACAGGGCAGGTTAAGCCAAAACAGATTCCAGAAGCTTCTGCAGCTTACACTGCCGAGGAGAAGGAAAAAGCATACAAAAGCGCGATGCAGGATGTTGGCAAGAAGATCAAGCAGGATCCGAACTACAAAAAGCTTGCTCTTGCAACACCGGAAGATAAGAGTTGGTTTGGCGACTTGACCTATAAATTATGGGATCACCAAATCACAAAAGAGCAGTTTGTCTCTACCGGACTCAAAAAATATCCGGATCGTTCATATGAGTTCAATTTCGTAGCCGACGGACTTCTCTCAAAGCCGCTTTAGAGGTGCCTTTTATTCTATATTTTTAAATTCGTCCTACCTATTATCTTGGTTGGAAAGATAGCGATTGTATAATATCTTTTGAAGTGTAGTCAAGATATATAAATGAAGCTTAATTTCAATTTTTATTTAAAAGAGGCACCCTAAAGATATGACGGGCTTAGATCACACTTTGGACAAACGCATCCATCTCATCTACTATCACTTCGAGCGCTCTTTCGCCGTTGATGACTTTCAAGATATTTTTGTCTGTGTAAAACTGCTGTATCTGAGCTAGCGGATCGGTATATATCTTCATGCGGTCATAAAATACATCTTCTTTGTCATCGCTTCTGACTACTTCTGACTGGGCGGCGCGTCCCAAGATACGCTCTTTGGCTACCTCTTGGCTTACCCGTACTTCGATGACTGCTACGAGGTCAATCTCTTGGTGTGTCTGGAGGATCTCATCAAGCGCCGTCATCTGCTCTACGCTTCTAGGATAACCGTCGATCAAAATGACACTTTTGGGTGATCCGTTGATAGCGGATATGATAGTTTCGATAATAATAGACAGAGGTACCAATGCGCCTTTGGAGATGAAACTCTCAATTATGTGGCCAAGTTCGCTGCCGCTGGCTACTTCTGTCCTGAGCAGATCACCTGTAGAGAAGTGCGCTATCTGACCGCTATGTCTTTGGGCGATCAAATCAGCATCGGTTGTCTTGCCGGAGCCCGGAGCTCCGATGATAAGAAAAAGTTTTTTTGCCATTTTTGTTCCTTTATTTGTTTTATTTTACTGCTGACTGGCGAATTCTCAAACTCAACTCTTTGAGCTGTTCTTCATCTACTTCGCTTGGTGCTTTGGTCATGAGACACTGTGCTCTTTGCGTCTTTGGAAAGGCGATCACATCTCTGATGCTTTCTGTACCGCTGAGCAGCATGATCATCCTGTCAAGACCCATCGCAAATCCGCCGTGTGGAGGCGCTCCGAACTTGAGTGCGTCGAGAAGGAAGCCAAATTTGACTTTGGCCTCTTCTGTGCCGATGCCTAGTAGTCTGAATATCTCCGACTGGATCTGCTCTTTGTGGATACGGATAGATCCTCCGCCTAGTTCTGTGCCGTTGAGTACGATATCATAGGCGATAGACTCGATATCTTCAATCTCTTCATAGTCTAGCGTACCATTGTCTGATACCTTTGGCATCGTAAACGGATGGTGCAGCGCTTTGACTTTGCCCTCATCTACCTCAAACATCGGGAAGTCCACAACCCAGAGGAATGCAAATCTGTCTTGGGGTATGATCTTCATCTCTTCAGCAAGATAGATACGGAAACGACCCATATAATCAAGAACTCTTTTTTTGTCTCCCGCACCGAAAAAGACCGCATCACCCACTTCAAGTTTACATCTGTCGATAATCGCTTCTAGATCTGAATCGGTAAAAAATTTAGCCAAAGGACCTTTGAGTCCATCCTCTTTCATCTGGAAGTATCCAAGTCCCTGTGCACCGAATTTGCGTACAAAATCCTCAAAACCCTTCATCTGTCGCTTGGAGAAGATCATATCCCCTTTGGGCACCCTGAGCGCTTTAATGCGATTTTTCTTGGGCGTTTTTGCGATTGAGGAGAAGATTTCATTGTCGCACCGTTCGAAGATATCGATCACATCTACCATAGGCATCTCATAGCGCATATCCGGTTTGTCGCTGCCGTATGTCTCCATAGCCTCTTTGTATGTCATGCGGTCAAACTTGGCAGGGATCTCCTTCCCGCAAGCTCTGAAGATATCACCAAGCAGTTTTTCGGCTACCCTCATCACATCTTCTTGATCGCAGAAGCTCATCTCTACATCGATTTGGGTAAATTCGGGCTGCCTGTCAGCTCTGAGATCCTCATCGCGAAAACATTTAGCGATCTGGAAATAACGGTCAAATCCGCTGACCATCAAGAGTTGTTTAAAAAGCTGCGGAGACTGCGGAAGAGCATAGAATTCACCGCCATGCACACGGCTGGGTACCAGATAGTCCCGTGCGCCTTCTGGTGTTGATTTGGTCAAGATTGGTGTCTCGACTTCGAGGAAGCCTTGCAGGTCAAGCGAATTTCTTGCCGCGATAGAGGCTTTGGAGCGAAGTTTGAATATGTCATAGCTCTTTTGCGTGCGTAGTTCTAAGTAGCGGTACTTGAGGCGTATCTCCTCATTGACTTTTTCGTCACCGAGTTCAAACGGCATCGGAAGAGAGCGATTTTCGATCACAATATTTTCTGCAACGATCTCGACCTGTCCTGTTTTGAGGTTGGGGTTTTCCAGTCCTTCGCCTCTGGCTCTAATTGTGCCAGTTGCGATCAAAACGAACTGATCCCGTACCTCTTCGGCATGTTTGTGTGCTTGTGCGTTGTCTGCGGGATCACAGACGATCTGCACCACTTGATCTTTGTCGCGAAGGTCGATAAATATGACGCCCCCATGGTCTCTTCTGCTGGAAACCCAGCCGCTGACAGTAACTCTCTGTCCGATATGCTCCTTGTTGATCTGGGCACAATAGTGTGTTCTCACGCAACTTCCTAACGGGCACCTCTAAAAACCACAATATTTCAATAGGTTATCGGATATGTCCTAACAATAAATTTTCGCGATTATAGCCAAGTTTTATTGAAAAACAGGAATGAGAACTGGTGGAACGGGTATCGAAATAGGGCAGGTAAAGGGATTTTATTGTATGCTGTCTTATTCAAAACGAGTACCCAAAATAGCATATTTGTGCAAGGATGCAGATGATGGAATCAAAGCGCATACAGATAAATACAGCAGGATTTGTCCTCAAGCCGGAAATGCCGGAGATCAAGGCGCTCTACGAGACGATCAAGGCACAGTTTGAAGCCAAAGGCATCCGAGTGCTATTGTCAAGTAAATCTGCCAAGACGATAGGCAAAAATGGTATCGAATTTAAACAAATGTGCGAAGAGTCTGATTTTTTGGTCTCTTTGGGCGGGGATGGTACGCTTCTGTCATTGGTACGGCGAAGCTATCTGTACAATAAGCCGGTCCTGGGGATCAACGCGGGAAATCTTGGATTTTTAGCGGATATCAAGATCAATGAAGTGGACTCATTTCTAGATAACCTGCTAAGCGGTGAATATCGTATTGATGACCGCATGATGATCGAAGGCTTCATCCTAAAGAAAAATGACAAAATCAATTTTTATGCTTTCAATGATGTGGTGATCACTCGGCCGACCATCTCCAAAATGGCAAAGATCAACTCCTCTATCGAAGGCGAGTGGTTCAATACTTACCGAGGAGACGGATTGATCATCTCGACATCTACCGGATCTACTGCCTACTCATTGGCTGCGGGAGGACCGATATTGTATCCTCTGACAAAAGCATTTGTGATGACACCTATCTGCGCGCACTCTCTCACACAGCGTCCTTTGGTGGTGCCGTCTGATTTTACGATCGAACTGGACTCTCCGGATGAGAAGGTGATTGTCTGGATCGACGGACAAGACAGTTATGAGATGTATGTCGGCGATAAGTTGATGATCAAAGGAGCTGCCATAGGAGCCAAACTGCTGCATAAGAAAAAAAGAAGCTATTTTGCCATATTGCGAGAAAAACTATCATGGGGTGATGAGAGTTGAGCATCAAACGGCTGTATATCAAGGAGCTGCTCAGTTTCGATGAAGTTAAGCTCGAATTTCATGCAGGACTGATTGTCCTGACAGGTCCCAGCGGAGCCGGAAAATCAGTCTTGATGCAGAGTGTTTTGTCAAATTTCGGATATGAGGGCAGTGAAGCCAAAGTGTGTGAGGTAACGATTGATAAGCCGTATGGCCTAGAGTCTGATGAGTATGAGCTAGGTGATGAGCTGGCTATCAGAAGCCTCAAAAAAGACCGTACCAGACTCTATATAAATGATCAAAATATATCCAAAAAAGCGCTTAACAGACTCTTTGCGCCCCATGTGCATTATCTAAGCGTGAGAGACAGCAGCGGATTTGAGAGTGGTATGCTTTTGGGGCTTTTGGACAGATCGTCTGTCCGACAAGACAGATCGTACGAGGAGCTTTTGGAGAGTTATCTGTCAAGGTACCGTAGCTATCGCATCAAACTCAATGAGCTGGAAACTATCAAAGAGCAAGAAAAGAGACTTACCGAGTTGATCGAATTTACTACCTTTGAGATCGAAAAAATCAAAGTGATAGATCCCAAAATTGGCGAGGATGAAGAGCTGCTCAAGATCAAGCATAGACTCTCCAGGATAGACAAGATCAATGACGCTCTGAGTTTGGCAAGTGATATTTTTCAAAGTGAAGCTCAGATAAACAGTCTTTTTCGATTGCTCGAGAAGGATGCTGGATATTTTGGCGATACTATGAATCGTCTGCGAATAGATTTTGAAGAGGCGCAGACACTCTCAGAGGAGCTTTCGGAGATCGATATCGAAGAGGTTCTTGACAGACTTGAAAAGATAGCGGGATTGAAAAGCCGTTATGGCGGGGTCGCCGAGGCGATAGAGTATCGGAAGCTCAAAGAAAAAGAGCTTGCAGGATATGAGACGATAGAAAAAGATAAGAGCTTGCTTGAGTCTTGGCTTGCAAGGGAGTACGCCGAACTGGTTTCGATGGCAAGCAATATCTCCAAAGCAAGACAAAAAGAGGCATCTGCAGTAGAGCTGGAGCTTAAAAGCTATCTGTCTCAGCTCAAGCTTCCTGAAGTTCAATTTGTCTTTAGCGAAACGAATCTATGTGAATCCGGTACCGATTTTGTTGATTTGAAGATGGGGCGCTCGACAGTCTCAATGCTGAGCGGCGGTGAATTCAATCGCCTCAGACTCGCATTAATGGCGGCAGTAATGCATAACGATGAGCAAAGCAGGGGGATCGTTATTCTAGATGAAATCGATGCCAATGTCAGCGGTGATGAATCGATCGCGATCGCACAGATGGTTTCTAAGCTCTCTTTGGCGTATCAGATCTTTGCTATTTCGCACCAAGCACACCTTTCTGCCAAAGCCGATCAGCATATTTTGATCACAAAAAATAGTGGACTTAGTTATGCTAAGATACTTGAAAATGATGAGAGGATCACAGAAATCGCACGAATTATCGGTGGTGAAAATGCCGAGCAGGAGGCGATTGCATTTGCTAAATTGCTGAGAAAAAATTGATTCAGGCAAAAGTAAATTGTTCTTTGAGTTTTGACTGGCACTCTTTGAGATTATGCAGATGTTCTGCGATGATCTCCATATCATTCCCTGTTTTGCAATAGGCGTTGAAGTCGATTAGGACGCTTGCAACTCCACCTGTGCCGATGTTGGTCGCGGAACCTTTGATGGAGTGGATCAGGCGTTCGATCTTGGTATAGTCTTTTTCATTGATCGCAGCTTCGATTTGTGGAATCTGCTCATCTATCTGTCCTATCAGCTCTGCGCAAAAATCATCCGCATCCTCCTTTGACAATCCCATATCCAAAAGACGGCTGTTGTCAAAGTCCTGATAGACTGTGGTCGGCAGTTTTTTTAGTGCAGTGGGAGCGATTGTTTCTGGGATTGTTTCTGGGATTGTTTCTGGCTTGGGCGTAGTAATCGGAGATGTTTTGGTGTCAACGCTTACAATAGAAACTTTTATAAGTAAAGCAATGATGACCAACAATATAATTCCAAAAATTACTTCAGCCATTATATGCTACTGTCTCCTGCTTTAAAAAGAAAATATAATATTGAAAACTCATTGTATCATCTCTATCAAAAAGGTTGCTTAATATCATCAATTATTGATCAGTTGAGGTAGAAGTTCAAGGTATAGTTAAGATCTTCATCAAGCTCAAGTGTACGGTATAGCCATCTTAGATAGCCAATATCTTCTTTGGCGATTTTGCGTATCTCTCTTCCCTTGTATTTTCCAAATCGAAACAATTTCAATAAGACCGGTTTGGCGGATAGGTCAGCGAATGTTTGAAGAAGATCTTTTTGAGGATATTTATCTCTCGCGATCTCTTCTAGTTTGGCAAAAAGAAGCTTGAGAATGAGCACATCACTGAGCGCATCATGTGCTTTGTGCCCACTGCTTTTTTCTTGTTCTGTAGAGCAAAGACCGAGCGAGTTGCGCAAATTTTGCAAACCATGACTCTGGATATCCGGCAGCAGATGTCTTGCACAGCGAAGTGTATCAATCCGGGTATAACGGTTGATAAAGCCCTCCTTGGCAAGCATTTTCAGATCAAACGAGATGTTGTGTGCGATCAGATAGTTTTCAGGACTGTTTAATTCATTTATTTTATGATAAAAATCAGTTTGTGTCAGCAGCAGCTGACCCGCTATCATATCTTGCGTTATATTGTGAAATCGGATTGCTTCAGGTTTGATGGGGACATCACACCCGCACATTCCATAGTATCTCTTGGTTTCACTGTTTTTTTCTGTTATGACAGCCCCATACTGGATGATCCTGTCTTCGGGAGCAATTCCCGTAGTTTCAGTATCAAAAAAAATACAGACTGCCATATTTATCTCTTTTGGTTTCCAATATGGATGTGATTAGGATATTATCAGCGATATCATAATATAATAATCCTTATTTAAAATAGATATAGTGGTGGTGTGACGATGGATGCGCAATTGATAGAGCATTTGATGGAGCCCAAAAATTATGGCTCTATGAGCGATGCCGACAGTGAAGGGATAGGTAAAAATCCGCTCAATGGCGAAAAGGTCGCCATTTATCTGCGTGTATCAGAGCAAGACGGCGTACCGATCATCCAAGACATTCGCTTCCAAGCGATCGGCTGCACTACCACAGTGGTCGCAGGCTCTATGATCACACAAGAGGCGAAAGGATTAGATTTCAAAAAGGCAGATGAACTTGTAAATACTACGATGCAATTTTTGGAGCAGATATCGCCATCTGATGCTGTATGTACAGAGATGGTCGCTATTGCGCTTAAAGCATCCATGGATACCTATCGGCTCAGAAAGGGTGATCCGGATCACCCTGCTGTTACCTATCAGGTTCAGCACAGTTGCACACTAAAAGAAGGAGAGACAGAGTGAAGACGCTAGCTATAAAAATACACGAGGCATGGCTTGTTACCTTGATGGCAGGACTGATGAGCAGCACACAAAGCAAGCATATCCTTTTTGATTTTGCAGATATCTTGTTTAGGCATTTTAGATGGATTGAAGCAGAGATGGTAAAAGCCGGAGAATCGTATGATTATGACCGAGATATGATCCCGATACAAGTAGATAAACTTAGTATAATATTGAATAATATCATAATGCGTTTAAATCAGATCGATTTACAGATTATCGGTATCAAAAGAGAGCTTTCAAACCGTATGAGCAGTGATCTAAGCTATATGAGAGAGATGATTGCTCATCTATCTGATGAGGAGGTGCATGCTTTTCATGCCAAGAGAAAGCTGGAGTATATCCCGCTTAGCGAAGAGGCAACTGATGCTTTGACGCTTTTTTTGTTTGAGGAGAGCAGCAAGGAGTATGAGCTGATCATGATCTACAACTATCTCAATGCGCACAGCAGCGATCTGTATTTAAGCCGTGTATTTCAGGATCTGGTGGATGAGAGTCTCTTTCATCTCAAACAATTTGGCGACATGATGGCAAAAATGGGGATTCTCGGAGTACCAAAAATGGTGCATAAAGAGCTTTATCAATCCATTAAAATAGAGGCATTTTTGCTAGCCGGCATAGATGAAGAGATCGCTGCCAAGGAGGAGTGCCGCAAGCTTTCTGAAGCAGTTGCCTCAAACTCAAAAGAGCTGGCAAAATTTTTTGATTTTATTAACAACCAGGAGAGTTATCACATCGTTTTGATGCAAGATGCACTGGCATATTGGAGAAGCAAAAATGGCTAAACACTACACCTCGATGATCTCATCAGTTTTTGGCAACTTTGCAAAAATGGCGTTTCCTGCACCTTTGCAGCATTTCGTCAATACCAGCTATGTGGCTTTGATGGGACTGGATATGAGTGAGTTCAAACATCCCAAGGAGTACAAGACACTCAATGCGCTCTTTACTAGATCGCTTGAAAAAGAGCGCAGTTTTGACGGCAGCGAGGATGTAGTCATCTCTCCTGCGGATTCACTGGTGACTGATCTTGGCACGATCAAAGATAAGACGGCATATCAGATCAAAGGGATGGCTTATCGTCTCGATGAGTTGCTTGGAGGCGATTATAAAGGTTCAGCGCAAGAGCTGGAAGGAGGACGGTATATCAATCTCTACCTCTCTCCCAAGGACTATCATCGATATCATATCCCTATGGATCTCACAGTCAAGAGTCTGACGCATATTCCCGGTAAACTTTATCCTGTCAATATGCCTCTTTTGAAGCGCAAACCAAATCTTTTTATTGAAAACGAAAGAGTAGTGATAGAATGTGCAGATACCTATGGCAGATTACATTTTCTGGTCCTGGTCGGTGCGCTCAATGTCGGCAAAATGGCTGTGACCTTTGAGGATGCTATCAGGACAAACAGCGAAGCCAATGTGTCAAAACACTACACATATAATAATCTGAGTTGCAAAAAAGGGGAGCTTTTCGGCTGGTTTGAGATGGGATCGACTATTTTACTCTTCAGCCAAAAAGATGCTGTAGCTCTTGGTGTTTCACTGGGTCAAAAAGTACGATTTGGAGATCAGATCGCCAAATTGCAAATACCGCCTAATCAATAAACTGCCGCAAGGGGTCAAAATGGTCATCAAAGAGATACAAGAGTATGGTGAGATACGTACAAAAGCTAGAGCATATCTGTGTTATTTGCTCAAACAAAACCTCCCAAGCAGACTTCCGAATATCGCATTGGAAGATATACTTTCTGCTCTTAAAAAAACAAGTGAAGAGATCCAGGTATTTGATGCGATCTATATCCTGGATCCAAGCGGACGGCAGATCACAAATACAGTGAGCGTCAATCCGCACGATGCCAGAAAAGGGATGGGAGAAAATCGAAACGGACGCGCTTACTACTACCGCGTCATCAAAGAAAACAGATGCGTGCTGACAGATCCCTATCCGTCTTTGTCTAGCAATAATCTCGTGGTAACCGCCTCATATCCAATTTACAATGAACGAAATGAGATGATATATATTGTTTGTCTGGATATCTCGCTTGAAAATATCCTTCGTCTTGTGCATCCTACCTCGATAGATTCTATCTTCGGCAAAGTCAGCAAATATGTCTATGCGGCATTTTCGTTCGCCCTTGCTGCGGTAGCGATGCTTCTATTTGTGCAGGGAATCAGCCATTTTTTGAAACACGGACTATTTTTTACAGAAATAAGTATCAAGGATATGTTTGAATCAACGATACTTTTGACACTCTCTTTGGCGATCTTCGACCTTGTCAAGGCGATTTTCGAAGAGGAGGTATTGGGAAACCGCAAAAAAAATGATTCCGACGAGACTCACAAAACTATGGTGCGTTTCATGGGATCTATCATTATTGCACTCTCTATCGAGGCGCTGATGCTGGTGTTCAAATTTGCCATCACCGATCCTAGCAAACTGCTGTATGCCGTCTATCTCATTGGAGGTATTACGGCGCTAATCATCGGATTGTCTGTCTATCTCAGAGCTATCAATAGCAATTCTGATAAACAAGACGGGTGATGAGTAAAGAGCTTATCATCTTTGATATGGATGGGACACTGGTCGATAGTTCTGTGACTATCTCCAATGCGATCAATCATGTCCGCTCCAATCTGTCATTGCCACAAATGGATCATGATCATATTATTGCAAAAATCAACGATCATACTATTGTCCCAGCCCGATATTTTTATGAAGCGGATCGCTTTGAGCCATATCATGAAGCTTTGTTTTCACAGTATTATACACTCCACCACGCCAAAGAGTTGATGCTCTATGAAGGTATCGGCGGGTTGTTGGAGGATTTGAAAACCAATGGATTCAAGCTCGCGGTTGCTACCAATGCCTACCGCAGATCCACTATAGAATCGCTGAAGCATCTTGATATTTATGATCTGTTTGATACTATCGCCTGTGCCGATGATGTGAGCAGAGGCAAGCCGTCTCCGGACATGCTGTTTAAAATTTTGGATGAGCTTGAAATTGTTGCCAATGATGCGTTTTTCGTAGGAGATGGCTCTCGCGATCAGATGGCATCCCAGAAGGCCTCGATCGAGTATCTGATGGTGAATTGGGGCTTTAGTGAGTATGAGGATGCGCTGCACAGTGTCGATGCATTGAGGCAGGTGTTATTTATTTAAAGCGTAAATTTGGTATCGTTGTTGATTGAATCGGCGTTAGAAAGAGTTGTGATGAAAAAGGTATTTTTTTTTATGATCATCTCTATGGAGGTTTTTGCAATCACTCCGGACAAGATTATCAAAAATGTTGAGCACAATCTCCAAAGCAATAATAGCTATTCTCAAATCACGATGACCGTCACAACGGCACGGGGGGAAAGAATGATGAAAATGGAGAGTTGGAATAGAGGGCATGAGAAGAGTTTTATCAAAGTACTTTACCCCAAGCAAGACCGCGGGATCACATTTTTGAAAATCGATACGACAATGTGGCAGTATGTCCCCAAAATAGAAAAGATGATCAAAATCCCAAGTTCTATGATGATGCAAAGTTGGATGGGAAGCGATTTTACCAACGATGATATGGCAAAGGAGAGCTCCATCGTTGATGATTATGATCCTGTATTGAGCTTAGAAGATGCCCATAAATATACATTGACCCTGCACCCAAAAGAAAATGCTGCGGTTGTATGGGGCAGGATCACTATAGAAGTAGAAAAAGTTCATTTTATACCGCTCAAAGCGATCTATTATGATGAGGATGGCATCCGGCAACGCATTCTGTACTACAGCAATATCAAAGTATTTGGAAGTCGTCATTTGCCTACCGTGATGACATTGGTTCCTATAAATAAAAAAAACAATAAGACAGTCGTGCGTATGGACAAGGTAGATTTTGATGCACCGATCGATGATGAGCGCTTTACCAAAAATGCACTGATCAGATACAGCCAATGATACTTTTGAAGATGGCGTTTCGGGAACTGCTGATCCATAAAAAGCGTTCCGTCATCACTGTTTTACTGTGTGCTTTCTCGACAGCTCTTTTTATCTTTGTCAATGCGCTCAATGACGGAAGCCATAAACAGCTGATCCGCTCAAGTGCTGAAACCTATCCCGGCTATATGCAGCTCACCGGTCGTGCGTTTGAAGATAATCCCAATTATGACAATCTTATTTTTGATACACCCCGCATTCAAAATATACTCAAAGATCAAAAATGGATCAGTGCTTTCTCGGCGCGTTTTGAATCATACGCCCTCTATGCCACGGATGAGCAGTCGATAGGAGGGATGTTTACCGCTATTGAGCCCGAAAGCGAGGCAGAAGTATCTCGTCTGAAGCGCTCTTTGGTCTCAGGAGAGTATTTGAGCAGCAAGGATACCAATGCGCTGTATCTGGGGGTAGAGTTCGCCAAGCGTCTCAAAGTAAAAGTGGGAGATGCTTTGTCGTTTATCTCTACAGGTGCAGATTACTCCTTTGCGGCGGATCATCTGATCGTCAAGGGGTTGTTCAAAACTAAGCTTTATGAGTTTGACAACAGTGCAGCTTTTGTTAATAAATCATATTTTGACGAGGTGATGCACAGCACCGATAGCGCTACGCATATCATCATCACTCCGGCTGAAATTTCTCAAATTGATGCCGTCACTCAAAGGTTACAAAAAGTAGTTGGCGGCGAGATAGAGGTAAAAAATTATAAAATGATTCTTGAAGATTTGGTTTTGGCGATGAAGGTAGATCAAATATTTAGCTATATCACGCTTGCAATCTTCTTTGTAGTTATTTTCTTTGTCGTAGCCATCTTTGCGTTTCTCTCCGTCTATGCCCGTATCCGTCAGATAGGAGTGCTGCGGGCAATAGGGACGACACCCGGTCAAGTGATGCAGTTGTTGTTGCTTGAGGCGCTTATTTTGGGGATCATCGGTGTCGGTATAGGTGGGGCAGCGAGCGCTCATGCGACGCACTATTACGAAGAACATCCTATCTCATTCGGTTTCTGGGGGGATGTCGAGATCGAGGAGTATTATAAACAGTACAATATGGTTGCCGAGGTTACCATCCCGACCCAATACAATCCGCCCAAGATCGCAGTCGAAATGCTGATCATGCTTATGCTCAATCTTGCAAGTGTGCTTTATCCGATGATCATACTCCGCCGTTTTACTCCGATAGAGGCAATGCGACATGTTTAGAGACAGTGCTTTGTATCTCAAAATGGCGTTGCTTCATATCGTTCGACACAAGAGCCGTGCCGTTTTGATCTCTTTAATGATCGCTCTTTCACTTGTCGGATTGTTGCTGATGGAGGGGATGTATGAGGGGATGATGGCGCAGGTCACCCAAAATATGATTAAAACCGGCAGCGGAACTCTGCTGATCCAGCACAAAGAGTTTCGGGCCGAGAACAATATCAAATTTCAGATTATCGAACCGCAAAAGATAGCTTCGGTACTGGATATACAAGAAGGAGTACGCAGCTATGTGATGCGTGTGAGCCAGCACGGTCTGATCGCCACGGCAGGCTATTCACGGGGAGCCGACATCATAGGTATAGATTTGTTACGCGAAGCATCACATGCGCATCTGGATCAGTTTATCATCAAAGGAAATTATAGTTTGGGCAAGCGACAAGAGGGCGCCATTATTGGCTACCGTCTAGCCCGTAAACTCAAGACTGATGTTGGCAAAAAAGTGGTTATCACGATGCAAGACAGAGACAACGAGGTGGTCTCTGCCGCCCTTAAAATTGAGGGGATTATCAAGACTAACAATATGGCGATTGACGGCAACGGAGTGCTGGCGGACATAGGAAAACTGCGTGCTTTGACAGGTATGCAGGGCGCCACCGAGATCGCCGTACTGCTGGAAGATCAAGATGCAGACATGAAAGTCAAGCAACAGATAGATGCACAGCTGAATGATCGCAATATTGCCGTATATTCCTACAAAGAGCTTTATCCGTCTCTGCATGAAGGAGAGGTCATGATGCAGACCTACAACTATATCAGTGCTGCTTTTATTTTTACGGTTGCATCATTGGGCATTTTTGGTGTTGTGCTAGTCTCGGTACTCGAGCGGGTACGGGAGTTTGGGATTATGATGGCGATCGGGACACAATTTCGAGATATTGTTCGTTTGATTGTTTTTGAGTCGATGATCATTACGATGAGCGGTTATATTGCAGGAGCACTGATAGGCGGCGGGCTACTGTGGTATTTTAAAGAGTATGGATTGGATCTATCGGGATTCAGTGATGCTTTTGCGATTTTTGGAATGGATTCAAGCATCCATGCAATCCTCAAAACAGAATATTTCATCAGTGCATTTTTGGGCGTATTTTTATCAACTTTATTAGCAACCGCTATCCCTATACACACACTCAAAAGACGCAATCCTATCCAATCCATCAACGAGCAGGCATAATGAAATTTTTAACCGTACGAAATCTAAAAAAAGTGTTTCACAAAGGAAGCGAAAGCCAAACCAATGCGCTTGATGGCATCGATCTTGAGATCAACAAAGAGGAGTTTATCGTCATCTCGGGTCCCAGCGGAAGCGGCAAAACAACCCTGCTTAACATCATCGGCGGACTTGACAGTCCCAGCGAAGGAGGTGTGGATCTTGAGGGGACTCTGATCACAGAGCTTAGCGAAAATGATCTGGCGCTGTTTCGACGCAAAAACATCGGATTTGTCTTCCAGGCCTACAATCTCATCCCTGTCCTTACGGCAAAAGAGAATATCTCATATGTGATGCGTTTGCTCGGATGTCCCAAAAGCGTGTATGATGCACGGACGCTGGAGGTTGCAAGGGAGCTTGATATAGACAGATATCTTGATAAATTTCCAGACCATCTCAGCGGCGGTCAGCAGCAGCGTATCGCAGTGGCGCGTGCCGTGGCAAGCAAGCCCAAACTCATCCTTGCTGATGAGCCGACTGCCAATCTGGATTCTAAAAATGCAGAAAAACTGATGGAGCTGATGCGCCGTCTCAATGAAGAGGAGAAGGTGACTATCATCTTCTCCTCTCATGATCCCTTGGTCATCAAGCAGGCACGCCGTTCCATTGTGTTGAGAGACGGTAAAATCATCGAGGATGTTGTCTGTCCATGATAAGAGTGTTATTGACAGTGGCGTTTTTTGTGTTGCCTGTGTGGAGCACGGAGTTTGAGACAACCTTTGAGAACAGTAATTTTATTCTTTCTATGCCGATAGACTGGACCGGTGAACATAAATTTTTAGATTACAACCGTTTGAGGATGAACGAGCATATTCGCGATGACAACTGGTTTGCAGTCGCGATTTTGGATATCGAAAATTATTTGGGACACGATATCGTCAATAGCGCTGCATTTGAAGCTGCAAGCTCGGTGCATTCTGATACACCATTTGTGACACAAACAGAACCTTATGATTATCAAGATGGACAAATCTATGCCCAGCTTTACCGTTTTTATGCCGGATATGCCGACGAGAAGCACCGTATCAGCCTCGGACTGCAAAAGATAAGTTTCGGTGTCGGCCGTATCTGGAACCCTACCGATCTGTTCAATCCAAAAAATCCGCTCGCACTTGAGCCGGATGAGGTGTATGGGGTGTTTTCGACAATATATACCTATTCGCCAAACAGCCTAAGTCAGATCAATGCTATTGTTGCACAGCGCGCAGATGAGAGTTTCAAATACGCAGGGCGCGCCAAAAGTTATATTGGTTTTGCCGATGTGGCCATAAATACAGTTATCGCAGATGATGTCACTATGATCGGCTATGAACTCGAAGGAGAACTTGGCAGTACCGGGATTGCTCTCAGATCCGAAGGTGGATGGTTTTATGACAAAACAGTACAAGAAGAGATTTTTCAAGGGCTGATCGGCGCTGATTATGCATTTAAAAACTCTCTTGTACTCATGGGTGAGTGGCTACACACCTCAAAAGTATTTGACAAATACGAAATACTCAACACTCCTCAACGAGCCAAAAATTATCTTGTACAATCTCATGATTATGTAGCTCTTGGTGCCGGATATGAGTTTGATACACTCCTTTATGGTATGATTTCCTCTATCGTCAGCATAGATGATAACAGTTTTTATATAACACCTTCTTTGAGGTATTCACTCGCTGATGACAGAATGCTTGTGCTGGGTGCGATGCTCTATGACGGCGAAACCGGTAGTGAATTTGGTGATTATGGGCAAACATATTATGTTAATTTAAAAGTGACATTTTGATTGTCATCAGTGAACCACCACTCCGTTTAACCATACATAGTAGCTATGATCGCATAAGAGATGAAAAACATCATATGTGAAACGCCTTCGAAGTAGTTTGTTTCTCCGTCATCAGTGGTTTTCCAGGTGAGGATGATCGTCAAAAGCAGCGCGCCTATCTGAAACGCGTTGAAATCGAGCGTTAGACGGATACCGTTGAAATATGCCAGTGCCATCAGGATAGGGACGGTCAACATGATAGACACTGTGGATGCACCCATGGCGATATTGACGACTCTTTGTATCTGGTCGCTTCTGGCTGCTTTGACTGCCGTAAATATCTCCGGCGATACTGCAATAACAGCGATGATAAGACCTGCCAGTCCGTTAGAGACGCCTAGGTCTTTGGCGACCATGATGCCATCGCTGGCAAAGATCTCAGCGAGGATGCCTATCAAAAATATAAAGCCAAAAATAAAAACAAGGTTTGCCATATTGCTTTGCCGGTCAAACAGATAATCTCCCTCATCCTCGTCCTCCTCTTCGTTATGGCGTTTGCGAAGTCTAA
Organism: Sulfurovum sp.; assembly: GCA_020721085.1. Taxonomy (GTDB): domain Bacteria; phylum Campylobacterota; class Campylobacteria; order Campylobacterales; family Sulfurovaceae; genus SZUA-451. The sequence continues at coordinate 32,113 of DYNJ01000004.1, forward strand.
AAAGGCGGCTTTTGGCTGTCGCTTTGAAAAAATGGGTGTGAGTTTTGGTCTGAAAGATAAATATCGCAATATAAAAAACCATCAATAATACGGCGATCATGACAGATGCATGGAAAAGATCAGATTTGTTATCGTCTGCATATGGAATCACGCTGGGCACCAGCAGCGCAGAGACGGCTACCAAGAGGATCGTGGTGTAGGTATTGGAGGTATTTTCGTTGTGTATCTGCTCTTTGAAGTTGAGGCCGCCTATAAATACAGCTAGACCTAAAAGCACATTCATATCGACTATAACTGCAGAGATGATACCTCCCTTAACGGTATCAAGCGCCCCTGGGGTATGTGTAGCTTCGAGAATGATCATGAAAAGCAGAATTATCTCCACTGCAACTGCCGAAAAGGTCAATACAAAGCTAGAGTAGGGCTCCTCAAGCCGTTCAGCTAAGATATCGGTGATTTCAGATACGGTGATAGAGAGCGCCCCGATAGCAAGCGCCGCGCTCAGTGTGGAGAGGTACGGCAGTCCGTTTTTATGGAAAACAAAAGCAATCAATCCAAAGATGATCCCCAAAATAATGTCAAAATAATTGTTGAAAAAGTGCAAGATATCAAAGTCAGTTTGATCTCGCGAGGGGGGTATGGGGTCCAAGCAGACAGCTCCTAAGAAAGTTATTGTATTTAGCCGGAATTTTGGAATAAAAATTCACCAATGCACACCAATTATTACAGTAATTTGGATATTGTTTAAAAATTTATACAAAACCCTACTACCGCAACCATGGACACTTCTTGATAAGTTTCCATTGCATAATATTTGTTTATCATAGCACAAAAATCATAAAAATTGATTTATTCGTCAGAGGGAGCAAAAAGTGAATATTCTTTTTTTATATTATTTAATATTGACTTATCAAGCGTATAGACAAAAGCATAATTAAAGTGTGCTGATTTGAGTATCTTTCTGACCTCATCTTCGCTCTCAAACCACATCGGTCGGTCTAGGTTTTCGACCTTGGTTTTGGGTGGTGTCAATACGATACTTTTGACCCAGCTGTTTTGATATTTGATGTATTCTCTCGCTTTGTTTATGTCTGTAAGATTGTCAGTGAAAATGACGACTTTGTCGCTTTTGGAAGACTGGGTAGTCTTGAGTTCGCCATCTATAAAGACAGGTATAAACTGTTTGGTATATCTGATACGGTCGATCGAGTAGGGCTGATTATGAGTTTCGCAAAAATCAACCACTCTAAGCAGATGATCAAAATGAAAAGGAATCAACTCTTTGTTTTGATAGACATAACCTCCCACCTTGAAGGTTGTCCTAAATAATGTATCAGAGATGATATAACCCTCATTGATATCGCTTTTGAGGAGTTTGACATCAGGCTTGATCTGCTTCATCAGATCTTTATCTGTCCCTACAAAAAGTTTCTGCGAGGAGTTGAGGATTTGCTCGAAAGCCTTTTTCCAATCTTCGGCGATGAACACGATAGCGCCTTTTTGGAGAATGATCATCTTGAGCAGACTGTTTTCATGTTCATTTAGAAGAAAAAACTCTATCTCTTTGGCGAGGATGACATATCGCAAAAGCCTGAATGCCGCATCTTCGATAGAGCCAACCTGGATCCAAGCGATCTCTTGGTCGCTGGGGATGATGTGTTCATCGTCATAGATGATGGCATAAGCGCCGTTTGCCAATGCGCTTTTGATCTCTTCAGGATCAGATGAGATGAAAAGATCGCCGTGTTCGACTTTGGAGGGAAATACAGTCGCTCCCTCAATGGATTGTATGGTTGGCGTGCTCTTGAGCATGCCGTCAGTCAAGTTGAGTAGTGCATCGATAGTCATCAATCAGCCGATCTTTGTGCCATTGACTTTGTGAGATTCCGGTCGGATCAGCGAGAGTCCATGAGCATCTCTAGCAGCCAATATCATCCCTTCGCTGGTGATGCCCATCAATTTGGCAGGCTTGAGATTGGCGACGATACAGACTTGCGTGCCCAGCATCGACTCGGCACTGTACCACTCCTTGATGCCAGCGACCACCTGTCTGGGAGCCTCTTCGGCAATATCGACTTGGAGCAAGAGAAGTTTTTTGCTGCCTTCCACCTCTTCGGCTTTTATGACGGTGCCGACTTTGATAGAGGTTTGAAAAAACTGATCTATGCCGATCAATGCAATGCCGGTTTCACTCTCTTTGCTTGATTTGGGCTTCTCGGTCTTTACCGGTTCCTCAGGTTCTGACGGCGGATGCCCCAAAAGAGGCTCTTCTATGCGGGGAAACAGGGGTGGGATCTTTGTGATCTTAAATGGCTTGGGAAGCTCTTTGGATACTATAAGGCTATTCCAGCTATCGTAGGAGATCGTAAATCCAAGTGCCAAAGCGATTTTTTGGGCGGTCTCTGGCATAACGGGAGCCAGCATGACGGCTACTTTTGCCAAGATGGCTGCGATAAGACCATTGAGCGCCATCGCCTCATCCTCTTTGCTCTCTTTCATCAATGTCCAAGGCTGATATTTGTCTATCGCTTTGTTTGCCACGCTCAAAGGCCGCCAAAGCTCTTCAAGATAACGGTGGATTTGCATCTCAAACAGAAGCGGTTCGAGCTTATCAAGTGACGCATCTACTTCGTTGAGTTCATCTTGATAGTATTGAGCAACTCTGTCACACTCCACAGTACCGTCGAAGTACTTCTCACTCATGCCGATGAGACGATTGAGTAGATTGCCCAGATCATTGCCCAGATCTGAGTTGATACGGTCTATCAGCGCCTTTTGGCTGAAGTCACCGTCTCCGCCGAACGGTACCTCTCGGAGCATAAAATAGCGGAAATTGTCCAATCCGTAGGCATCGGCTACTTCTTTTGGATTGACGACATTTCCTTTGGATTTGCTCATCTTGACACCGTCTTTGGTCCACCATCCATGTGCCGCGATATGTTTTGGCAGCGGCAACTCCAGGCTCATGAGAAACGCAGGCCAGTAGATAGCATGAAAACGGAGGATATCTTTGCCTATGAGATGAACTCTTGCAGGCCAATAACCGATATTTTTCTCATCTGTGCCGTATCCGAGCGCCGTGAGGTAGTTCATGAGTGCGTCAAGCCAGACATACATCACATGTTTGGGGTCATTCAGTTCAGAGGGGAGTTTGACCCCCCAGTCAAAACTGGTACGGGTGATCGAAAGATCCTCAAGTCCCCCTTCGACAAAACGGATCACTTCGTTTCTTTTGCTTTTAGGCAAGATAGAGTTGGGATTTTCGGCATACCAGGCAAGGAGTTTGTCTTGATATTTTGAAAGCCTGAAAAAATAACTTTCCTCTTCGACTATGATCGTAGCCCTCCCGCACTCAGGACAGAATTCGTCATCGACGAGTTGGCTTTTGGGGAAAAATGTCTCGCAAGAGATACAATAGTGCCCCTTGTAAACATCTTTGTAGATATCCCCATGCTCCATCATCTTGATAAATGCTTTTTGAACCCCGATCTTATGTGCTTCATCAGTTGTGCGGATAAATTTGTCATAACTTATGTCAAAATCATCCCATAAATTTTTGAAAGACAAAGAGATTTCGTCAGCATACTCTTGGGGTGTTTTGCCTTTTGCCAAGGCTGAGTGTTCGATCTTCTGCCCATGCTCATCAGTGCCCGTGAGAAAAAATGTATCCAAACCAACCATACGAGAATAGCGTGCCAGCATATCGGCGATGATAGTGGTATAGGCATGACCAATATGGGCGATGTCGTTCACATAATAGATAGGAGTCGTGATATAGACTTTCTTGCAAGACATTTTGTAGTTTCCTCACTGCATTTCGACAAAGATATGAAATATATCATATCAAAAATATGCTGTGAAGGAGCCGAAGAGGATCACCTCCTCTCCTCTCTTGTCTTGAATGTTTCGTTATTGTTGCTCTGAGGGCGTGATCGGATCTGATCGTTTTGTTGTCGCGAGCGCATTTGGCTTTGCTGATCAACTCTTTGTCTTGAAAATGACTTTGACTGGATGTTTTGACGATGATCGAGTCTTTGGTTGTCTTGGATTTTCCTATTTGTGTAATGCGAGCGCATTTGGCTTTGCTGATCAACTCTTTGTCTTGAAAATGACTTTGACTGGACATTTTGACGATTATCGAATCTTTGGTTGTCTCGGATCTGGCTGTTGCGCTTGTTTCTCTCTTCGATCTGCCGTTCACGAAGATGCCGGTTTTGGTGTTGAAGCTGATTTTTGTGCAAATTACGAGGAGTATCCCTTTGTATATTTTGATTATTTCCGGATGGTATGCGCTCACGATCTTGGATCTTAGAACGGTCTGGATGACGCGTAGAGCGATTTTCTTGCCTGAAACGATCCTCTCGTCTCTCAACACTTCTATAATCCCTCCGTATTTTCGTATCTTCATGGCGGCGGCGATCTAAATGTGTGCGTTGCCGTGTATGTCTGTAATAGTTGTCGCTTCTGATATGTTTGTTGATATGCTCACGATAATACGGTACCGGATGAGGACGCCATGGTCGGTAGATAGGTGGATAGTAGCCCCATCTGTATGGTGAATAATAGGCACGATGTACGACAGCTCCGCTCCAGCCCGCCCAAAAATATGAGTAGATCGTAGGCGTATTGACATAAACAGGCTCTACGAAGTAGTTATCGCCATAGATATTAGGATCACCGATGATCTGCACAACCATATCATTGTCATCTCTTTGGATTTCGATAGTCGCGACATCTTGATAGTAGTCATCACCGAGAACTGCTTGGATCACGATCAGGTGCAGTCCGTTTTCTTCTGTCTCGAAGACACGCAGATAGTCAACATTGCCATCACGGTTGAGATCAAGATTGGAAATTTGGCGATCAGGATCATTGAGTCGTCTTTCAAATTCGTACAAGTCTTCAGATTGACCAAATATAGATGCTACTGCATTGAGATTGAGATTTTGACTGATATGGCTGTCTTGTGCATATACGACTGTTTTGTCATATGCCAAGAGCGGATTTGACAAGGCAAAAAGTAGTGTCCATCCCATCCCAAGAGTGATTAATTTATGTCTTATTTCCATTTTATTTCCTAGTGTAATGAAATTTGCAGTCGTATTATGACAAAGAAATGTGTAGAGATTGTGGATACTGTTTAAGGGGGTGTCAAAAGACAACCGGCGCATTTGAGTAAGAATTATCTTTAAGAAACGGAGATAGTACATGGATAAGATGTGTGATCTGCTACCCCTTATTCAGACAAAAAACATTAAAGATTCCCAGTTAAAATAAACAATAAGCGAGGAACAGATGAGAAACAGTAAACACACAAGAGAATTTAGAGATTCAGCTATACAATTGGTACTCAATTCAAATGAAGAAATCAAAACCATAGCAGAAGATTTAGGTGTAAATGCAAAAACACTTTATAATTGGGTCTACAACCACAAGAAAGATAACACCCTTCAAGCCTATCAGCGTAACACGACTAAAATCAGTACCAAAGAATCTTTAGAAGAAGAGCTACGCAGACTGCGTAAAGAGAATCGCCTATTGAAGCAAGAGCGTGACATACTAAAAAAGGCAACCGCATACTTCGCCAAAGAAACTCTGTGAAGTATGCATGGATGAAAGAGTACGAGAAGAGTTTCACTATATCAGT
>DYNJ01000057.1 GCA_020721085.1 Sulfurovum sp.
TCCGTAAGGTTTCTTCTCTCCAAAAGCAGGCTTGTCTCTGCTATCAGATTTATCCCCATAGGGCTTTTTGCCCTCAACTCCATCATCGCGTCTGCGTTCGCTACAGTTGGTGTTATTGTATGACCGATAGGCTCTTGGCGGCTTCATATCGTGTGGTTCTTTTTTCTTGTATGGGACTTTGGTTTCTACTTTTTTCTGATCATTTGCGACAAGTCCAAAATCAGGCTCAAACCCATTAACTACCTCGTAAACGATCGTGCGTCCAAGTAATATTTCGATAGGATGGAGTCGTTGCAGACTCTCTGTGTCGAGTATGATACATGCATATTCGGATGTGCGTGCAAATCGTGACATATAGACGATCGCCTTCTCGGGAAGATCATAACTAATAAGCACTTCGCATCGAAAATCAGGCGCATCGGCCAAAGCGGCATCGCTCAAAACGGTAATATTGCTGTTTGCGAATTGGTCTTGGAGTGCTTCAGAATCACCAGAGGTGACAACTAGGATATTTTTCCCTGCATTACTCTCGATGAGAAAATGAATAAGTTCATTTTTGCGCAGCCGGCTACATGGGTGCACACGATGGTTTTGACGCTTGATGTGTGTTGATGACATAAAAATCCTTAGTTATAACCCCGACCAACAAGGTCGAGATAAGAAATCACAAAAGAGACTTCTATCAATTATACCCAAAAACTGTCTCCTGTAAACCAATCTTCGAAGACTATCGACCTTCTCCATTTGCTAACTATCGCTCATCCGGCTAACTATTTCAAGAGCTTGTGCTTTGGCGCTCTCTACCTCATCAAGCACCAATGCTACAGCCATACGGCGACCGATGTGTGACTCGGGTTTGCCAAAAACTCTCACAAAGCTATTTTTGGCAAATGCGCTGTTTGGCACCTCTATGAGGGGGTTATAGCTTTCGCTTGATGCTTTGTATGCCGCGCTTGCCCCGGCGCCGTAAAAGGTAAAATCAAGCGGCAATCCGAGAACGGCTCTGACATGCAGGGCAAACTCGCTTTGGCTTTGGGTGATGAGCGTGACCATGCCTGTATCGTGAGGCCGGGGGGAGAGTTCTGAGAAGTAGACCTCTTCGCCTTTGACAAAGAACTCTACTCCAAATATTCCCCGTCCGCCCAAACCGTCTGTGACTGCCTTGGCTATATCTTGAGCCTTTTTGAGCGCCTCATGGCTCATCTGCATCGGCTGCCATGAGAGGATGTAATCCCCGTCTTGCTGCACATGTCCTATCGGTTCGCAAAAGACTGTGCCCATCTCATTTCTGACAGTCAGCAGCGTGATCTCATAATCAAATTTGATAAACTCTTCTACGATAAGTTCGCTGGCATCTCCTCTGGCCTCTTTGGCAATCTCCCAGGAGCGGTCTATGTCAGCAGGGGTTTTAGCTATGCTTTGGCCATGACCCGAGCTGCTCATGACCGGCTTGATGACACAGGGAAATCCCATCTGCTCCCCTGCGATTTTCAGCTCCTCAAGCGTCTTGACAAATCTAAATCCGCTTGTTTTGAGCCCCAGTGTTTCCGCTGCAAAAACACGGATATTTTTGCGGTTCATCGTCTTGTTGACTGCTTCGGCATTGGGGATGACATGAAATCCTCTTGTCTCTGCCTCAAAAAGCGCATCTATGCTGATAGCTTCGACTTCAGGCAAGATATAGGTCGGCTTTTCTTTCTCTATGAGAGCCAATACCGCCTCTTTGTCGCGCATATCGATAGCATAGCTTCTGTTTGCCACAAGGTGGGCCGGAGCGTTTTCGTATTTGTCAACCGCGATCACTTCGACTCCGAGTCTTTGGGCCTCTATGGCGACCTCTTTGCCAAGTTCGCCTGAGCCTAAAAGCATTATTTTAATCGAATTTTGTTGTAGCGGTGTTGTAAATATCATATTTGTCTCACTTTTGATTTGATAGTAAGATTTTAGCAAAAATAGTATTAGTTTATAGTGATTAGTGCGGGCGTGAGTGCGGTTTAAGATTGATCTTAAAATAAATTTCAGTGAAATATTCGGGATAATATACTTGCGGATGCCGTATCAAAGTACGGCATAACAAGGACTAGAGTCTTGACTCGTATCTGCGAAGCATATAGAGTTTTTTGAGGATCTTTTTGCGATTGGCAATCTTCAATTTTTTTCTTATCTCGGTCGGCGTTTCAAAATATTGTCTCGCTCTTACTTCGGTCACGATCAGGTTTCTGTCGCATTGTCTTTTGAATTTGCGGTACGCATCATCGAAAGAATCTCTTGATGACAAAATCATTCCTGGCATTGGGTCATTACCCCCTTTTGGTACAGATTAATGCTTCTTGGCATTTTTAGTGGATAGTATTATATCCAAACAAATTTAGTGTTAGCTGATATTGTTTTTACATAATTTTACACCTTCTTTTTTACCATTTTTTTGTTATCATCCGCTATAGATAAAAATTTTGTTAAAAGGGATATATGGATGATGGGCACACGGCACGATCTGGATCTTAAAGAATTTGAAACAATCCTCAAAGCAGAAAAAGAGAAAATAGAAAAAAATATCGACATGATCAAAGCCGAACTGGACAGTATCGGAAGCGAGGACGAGATCGATGATGCCATTGATATGGTAGAGCTTCAAATCGACAATATAAACGATCATGCAATTCTTCAACAACTTGAAGCCGAGACAGATGAGATCAATGCTGCACTAGGGCGTATTCAAGCGGGGACTTACGGCATTTGTGAAAAAACGCACAAGTATATCCCGATAGAGAGATTGATGGCAAATCCGTCGGCACGAACTATAGTTGACGCGTAAACATGTCTATCTAAACTATTTATAGTAAGGTATTTTATGGCTTATCCGGAACATTTAAAAAACCATCTAAGGCAAATAGCCGAAAAAATGGGGATTGATATCTCTGAAATGACTATTGTCAAGATGAGTCCAGGGACGGATGAACGGCACAAAGATCTTGAGCTTCTTCAGGGAAGTTGGCTGGAAGAGCGGCCGTGGATCATTCTTGATGATCATGATCATATCTATACTCTTACTACCATCGAATCACTCTCTCAAATGGTCCGTTTTTTGACCTCTGCGCAGAGTGAAAACTTTCAGCTCAAACTTGAAAAAGCGATCTGGCAGCGTCTCCCCGTCGATTTTCATGATGTGTGGGAAGTTGCGATGGATCGGATCCGAACACTCGCGCAAAGCCGTCCCGAAAGTACCGTGGTCAATCTTGATCTAGATTGGCTTCTCAATGAAATTAAGCAAAAATATCCAAATCTTTTTTATCACATTGACCAAATAATGGCACACACAAAAGAGTGAATACGGTATTCGGAATCAATATGTACACTATTGCCCGGGCAAGGAGTTGACAATAAATCGCCTATTTCTTGCCATTCCCGTCACTCTTTACAGCTACGAACAGATCAAAAAAGAGTTTAACGAGCTCTTGCAAGGAGAATGGAGAGAAGAAGATCATCTGCATGTCACGATAGCTTTTTTAGGGCAAAGATTTCAGCCGGATATGATGATTGAAAAGCTCTCTCAGTTTGATTGGTCATTTGAACTGTCCAAATTGACGAAATTTGATTATTTCTCAAAAAGCCGTGTATTTGTGGCTACTACTCACAACCCAGGACTCCAGCGACTCTATGGAAGACTTGAAATGCTGCTCGGATTGGAATATGCTGATCTCAATCCACACGCTACTTTAATGCGCGTCAAAAAAATCGTTGATGCCGAGGCATTTTCCAATCTTCTCAAAACTGCTCCCATTGAGCCTATCGGTATACTCAAATCCAAGGTGATACTCTACAGTAGCGTCCTCCAAAATGACGGAGCAATATATGAACCTCTGCAGGAGTGGCTTATATGACAGCATGTGTGATGTATCTGCAATTTGAATTCATTGATGTCCGCTCGCTCAAAGGGCGTCGCAGTATCATCAATAGTCTCAAAGAGCAATTAAAAACATTCAATATTTCCGTACTTGATATCAGTTCAGAGTACCCCAAAGAGGCTATGCTTGCTATCGCTTTTTTATCGCCGAATGCTCTCATGGCAGCAAAATACCGCCAACAAATCGAAACCATGATCGAGAAAAAATTTCCGGAGTGGCCTTGTGAAATAGAGTATGAAGAGATTTGAGGGAGCCCTCAAAGCAGTTTGTTTCGCAAGCGGCAGAAACAGTGAATACAAAATTTGCTATAATAGCTCTAAATAGTGTATAAAAGGCAGCAGTCTATGCAAAAACTGTTTCGTCATTGCGGCAATCTGGATAAGCGATGTTACGAGCAGTATGCTCTAAGCGAAGAGATACTCATGGAACATGCGGCTATCGGCATGGAGCGGATCATCCGTGAGAGATTTGCCATAGGCAGCAGTGTGCTTATCGCCGCCGGCAAGGGCAACAACGGAGCAGACGGTATAGCTTTGTCAAGACTGCTTCATGGAGACTATGCAGTTAGACTCTATATGCCTTTTGGCGTCAAAAGCGAAATGGCGAAACTCCAGCTCACAAGAGCAGAAACTATCGGTGTAAACATTATTGACATTATTGACAGTATTGACACTATTGATGTGACAGTTGACGCTCTGCTTGGCTCCGGAATAGATGGCGGACTTGACAGCGATTTCCTGGATATGATAAAAAAACTAAATAGCCTCAATGGATATAAGCTAGCCTGCGATATACCCACCGGAATCAGTACAGACGGGCAGGTCTTGACTGATGCCTTCATAGCAGATATGACCGTAACTATGGGGGCATACAAAGAGGCTCTGTATCTCGATGAAGCCAAAGATTTTGTTGGGCAAATAGTAAGAACTGATTTAGGCCTGCACTCATCGCTTTATGAAAACGACAGCAGCGCTTTTGTGCTCGAAGAGAGTGATCTGTCCCTGCCGTTACGCACAAAACAATCTACCCACAAAGGCAGTTTCGGGCATGCTGCTGTCTTTTGCGGCGAAAAAGACGGTGCCGGGATCATCGCTGGAACTGCTGCGTTGCGATTTGGCGCCGGACTGGTCACTTTGGTGATACACGAGAAGATCACTCCGCCACCTTATCTGATGACCTCCACCATAGTGCCGGACAGTGCCACAGCGCTGGCTATCGGGATGGGGCTTGGAAAGCATTTTGAGAGTGAATTTCTCCAAAAATATGTCGTTCAAAGCTCTTTGCCTTTGGTGTTGGATGCGGACAGTTTCTACTCCAAAGAGTTGCTTCTCGTGACAGAAGATAAGGAGCGCAAGATCATATTGACACCTCATCCCAAAGAGTTCGTTTCACTTTGGAAGATCGTCTTTGGAGAAGAGATAAGCGTATCAGATATCCAAAAAAACCGCCTGGAGTTCGCCCGGAAATTCTCCAAGCGTTTTCCTCATACGGTGCTGCTGCTCAAGGGTGCCAATATGCTCATAGCACAAAGTGAAAAACTCTATATCAATCCTCTGGGAACGGCGCGTCTGAGCAAAGGCGGAAGCGGTGATGTGCTAAGCGGGCTTATAGCAGCTCTGCTCGCCCAGGGATACACTGCTTTGGATGCTGCCATCAATGGCTCTTTGGCTTTGGCGCTTGCTTCGCGCAGGTACGATGGGGCGAACTACTCTATGATGAGCAGTGATCTGATAGACAATTTAAGGTATTTGGATTGATATACTTTTCGCTACAATACGCCCATGAAAAAAATAGCGATTCTTTTTAGCGGCGAAGGGACGAATTTCGCCCATTTGGCAGACACACTACAAGGAAGCAGAGAGATAGTCTTGTCTATTACGAACAATCCAAATGCTAGAGGCATAGAGATAGCCCAAGCTCACAATATCCCTTTAACGATCATAGATTCATCTGTTTATGAGTGCAGAGAAGCTTTCGATGAGGTGTTGGTGCGAACCATCAAGGAGGCGGATGCGGATCTGGTAGTTTTGGCCGGATTTATGAGGATACTCACTCCGGTTTTTACTGACAATATCAAAGCTATCAATCTTCATCCATCGCTCCTGCCAAGACACAAAGGGATAGATGCCATAAGGCAAAGTTTTGAAGATGAGCATAATGAGGGCGGCGTGAGCGTACATTGGGTGACGGATGAGCTGGACGGCGGCGAGGTGATACTCCAAAAAACCGTTCAAAAAAACGGTCTGAGTTTTCAAGAGTATGACAGCGCGATCAGAACAATAGAAAAAGAGGCATTGAGTGATGCCATAAAAGTAGTTTTAAGCTAGGTATGTTATAAATCATAAATTTAATGATATAAAGTATTAATATCTAAAAAGGAATAATCATGAGCGGGATTTTACGCATAGGCAAATACGAATTTAACAGCCGTCTGATAGTAGGAAGCGGCAAATATGACAGCTTTCAGACTACTCTGGACGCGACATTGGCAAGCGGAAGTGAACTGATCACGGTAGCGGTACGACGGATCAATATCACAAATCCCGAAGAGGAGAATTTGATGACTTATTTCAAAGATACCGGTGTCAAATTTCTCCCAAATTCTGCCGGATGCACTACCGCCGAGGAGGCGATCACACTGTTTCGTCTGACCCGAGAAGCTACGGGCATCGATCTGATCAAGCTTGAAGTGATCGGCGATACCGCCAAAACGCTCTATCCGGATGTCATCGAGACGATCAAAGCGTGCGAAGTTTTGAGCAAGGATGGCTTCACGATCATGGCATATACCAGCGATGACCCTATCATGGCAAAACGCCTCGAAGATGCCGGAGCACATGCGGTGATGCCTCTAGCTTCCCCTATAGGGTCTGGACTTGGCATCCAAAACAAGTTCAATATCCACTTCATTTGCGAAGCGGTCAAGGTACCTGTCATTGTGGATGCGGGGATCGGATGTGCGAGCGATGCGGCAGTAGCGATGGAGCTAGGGGCTGACGGGGTGCTGACCAATACCGCGATCGCGCAGGCGAAGCATCCGATCATGATGGCAGAGGCGATGAGGCATGCTGTGCTTGCAGGGCGCATGAGCTATCTGGCCGGCAGGATCCCGAAAAGACCTTTTGCGACGGCCAGTTCACCGGTGGACGGGATGATCTTCTAGCGCTAGCTTTAAAGTGCAAAGCATAAATTTACCCTAAAGAGCACCTTTTATGCGCCCTCATTGCCTTTGATCCGGCTACAATATTTGGTACAAAGAATTTCTAATAATAACAATTTTTTGTTTGCAATATTAACTCATTTCTCCCTTTCAAAATTACTTATGGCTGATCTTCTTCAGCAAAATGGCTACCCATCCTCTTTGGCTACCGCTCCACCCTCCTTACGGTATTTCTCCGAAGATCGATCGTCAACCGACTGTCACATCACCGCTTCGTTTTTTGAAGTACTCTTTTTCTACCCCGCAGAGAGGACATTTGCCGGGAGGTTTTTTGCCTCTATGGAGATGCCCGCACACTTCACAGACCCACTCTTCTTCCTCCTCGCAGGCAAAAAAATCTTCCTCTTCGAGTGCTCGCTTGAGTGCTAGGTATTCTGCCTCGTGCGCTACCTCGACTTTGCCAATGGCGGCGAGCATGCGGGCGATCTCTTTGAGTCCCTCTTCTTTGGCTATCTCTGCAAAATTGGGATACATGACCTCGTGTTCGTAACGCTCGCCGTCTACGGCATACTGGAGATTTTTCTGCGTGGTATCGAGGTCGATCCCTTTGAGTAGTTTGTTATAGGCTTTGTACTCGGCTTGGGCATGGTATTTTTCATTATCTGCCGCCTCTTGGAAAAAGCGCGCGATACGGTGATACCCCTCCTCGAATGCCACCTGGGCAAAAAACTCATATTTGTTTCTCGCCATTGATTCACCGGCAAAGGCTTTCATGAGATTGACAGCGGTAAGGTTGGCAGTCGTATTGACCATAGGCTCACCGCAACAGACCAGCGTACCGCCTCCGACATGCTGCACCTCTACTTCGTTGCCGCATTTGTTGCATTTATAACTTTGATACTCTTTCATGTGAGGCTCCTTTTGATCTGATCCAAAAACTCCGTGATATCATCATGAAGGGCCTGCAGATCCTCTTCATGCTCAACCTCGTCCGCCAATATCTGTGAAACAATATCATAAGTAACAATATCTTTGTCCTTAGTGAAGTCAGCCAGTTTAGAGTAGATGCCAATAGCGCACTGCTCGCCCTTGATGGCATCTTCTAGGATTTTGATCACATCGAAACTTTTTGGCGCATCATAGCCGCAATTGGTATGCACAAACCAATCCTGGGGACTTAGCAGAGGCGTGCCTCCTAACTGCACAATCCTGCCGGCTACCATGACGGCATGCCTGAGTTCATCAGCGGCATGCTGATCGAGTTCTACGATCGCCGCATCCTTCATGATCCCCTTGACCACTTTGGACTCTGTAAAGTATTGGTAATAAGCCAGCCACTCATCTGCGTATGCTTTGTTGAGCAAACTAATGATGTCCGCGATCTCTATACCTTTGATGATAGAATTGCCTTTGACTGCCATTGTATTCTCCTTTATGAATTGAATTTTATAATTAGACTATACGCCGATTTTCATTAAAAGAATCTAATTTTCCTTTGATAAAATTTTTTGCATATGGTCCTTTTAGCAACAGCCTGTTTTTTAGCCAATGATTCCACATAGCTATACACTTAAATTAATGTTAATTTATCTATAATAATCAAGCTAGATAAAATCTAAACGCCACAATGAGTTTATGGATATAGGAGTACATATGGTAGATGATCAAAGTTTGGAGTATCAGAAATTTTTAGAAATTTTTCGGACGATTGATCTTGGTAAAGCGTCTCAGCTCAAAGAGTTTTTGAATACTTTTGGGGTCAATTTCAATCTATTTAAAGATGGCGATTTTATCGAGCGTCCTTTTCCTTTTGATATCGTACCGCGTATCATTCCAAAAAGTGAATTTGACCATCTGGAACGAGGACTCAAACAGCGCATGGAGGCACTCAATCGTTTTCTCAATGACATTTATACCGATCAAAAGATCGTCAAAGAGGGTATCGTGCCGGCAGAGTTTGTCGCTTCAGCCAAGGCATTTTTGCCAAACTTCATGGGATTTGTCCCCTCTAAGGGGGTTCGGTCGCACATCAGCGGTATCGACCTTGTCAAAAACAGTAAAACAGACGAATGGGTGATCCTTGAAGACAACCTTCGCGTCCCAAGCGGTGCAAGCTACCCGCTCTCGATCCGTAAAGCATTTCGTCGAACCTATCCTGAATTTTTCGAATCCATGACCATCGCCAAAGTCAAGCAATACCCAAGCTACTTAGAGGAAATGATGAATTATGTCAACTGCGGGGGCATCAATGTGGTGCTCACGCCGGGACGCTTTAATTCTGCTTTTTATGAGCACAGCTATTTAGCCAAAGAGACGGGAGCCAAACTCGTCACAAATGAAGATCTCATTGTAGTGGACGATATCCTCTATCTCAAGCGGTATGACGGGGCGAAGGTGCGCGTCGGCGCAGTATATCGCCGTCTAGACGATGACTTTTTGGATCCGCAATTTTTTGAGCCAACCAGTCTGATAGGCGTACCCGGCATCATCAATGCTTATCTGAAAAAGAATGTCGCTATCATCAATGCTGTGGGCAACGGTGTCGCTGATGATAAAGGGATCTACTATTTTGTCCCCAAAATGATCCGCTACTATCTTGGCGAAGAGCCGATACTCTCCAATGCACCCACCTATCTGCCCTACTTCGAGGAAGATAGAAAATATATCCTTGATCATCTGCATGAACTCGTCATCAAAGATGTGGCCGAAGCAGGCGGCTATGGAGTGTTGTTCGGAAGCAGACTTTCGCGCGAGGAGTTAGCGAGTATTCGTAACTTGATCATCGCTGAACCGCGTCGTTTTATCGCACAAGAGCTGATAGAATTTTACGATATAGACTGCATGATGGAAGACGGGCTGAGTCCGCGCAAATCGGATCTAAGAGCCTATGTGATATATGGAGAGGATATCAGGGTCTGGAGTGGAGGGCTGACGCGTTATGCGCTGGAGGCAGGCAACTATCTGGTCAACTCGTCGCAAGGCGGCGGATTTAAAGATACTTGGGTCGCAGGAGAATAATATGGCAGGCAATATCACGATACGAGCGGCAGATCATCTTTATTGGCTGGGACGCTACCTTCAGCGAGGTGAAACGATGATCGCGGAGAGCTTGAACGCTTATGACTATGTGATCGATCGAAATTTTGCCGAGGGACAAGAGCTTTTTGCAAAGCTGGGTTTGTCGTTTGAGTATAAAAATGCCAAAGAGTTTTTACATTTGGCTACCTACGGAGACCACACTTCAAGTATCTCTTATAATTTTGAGATGGCACGAGAAAATGCAATCATTTGTCGGGACTTGATCGACGACAGAGGCTTTGGTTTTCTCAATCAAATCCACAACACCCTTCAAGCAGCCAAAGACAAGGATATTTCATCCTATCTTCTCGAAGATATGCTCAATGACACGCAAACCACTTTGGGAATATTTTTCTCAGAGATTTACCGCCCTGAAGCCTATCATTTTATCAAATTTGGTCAGTATATCGAGCGGGTTGATTTGATGGTACGGATCTTTGACTCACTCGAGATGATTTTGCTGGATATTGAAAAGATTAATATGCTCGGACATAAACTCAGTTCTGATTTTAAAGAGGTCAAATTGACATTCAGTGACAGAGATCGGGTATCGATACTGTTTAATTCTCTTATTAAGCAGATTATTGCTTATGAAAGCTAATATTTGGTTTTGCTCCCAAAGAAGGATCATGCAATGATTGCAGTAGAAGAGGTTTTTTCGATTGAGCTTCCTGTCGCCGAGAAATTGAGTATCAAACGCCAGCGTTTTACCCCAGAGTCAGGTGCAACGGCAAAGCGCATCTCTATCGTCAGCGGTATTCACGGTGATGAGATAGAGGGGCAGTATGTCTGTTTTTTGCTGGGCGAATGGCTCAGGGCACATAGTGATAAAATATCCGCTACGATCGACATCTATCCTGCTATCAACTCTTTGGGTATTGACAGCATCACCCGTTCCATCCCGTTTTATGAGGTAGATCTCAACCGTATCTTTCCCGGAGACAAAAATGATTATCTTCCTGCACAGATTGCAGACGGTGTCGTCGAGGCGATCAAAGGGAGCGAGATCGCCATAGACATCCACTCCAGCAACATATTTTTGCGGGAGATTCCGCAAGTGCGTATCAGCAAGGCGCTTGCCGGCGAGCTTGTTCCGTTGGCGCACAAACTCAATATCGATTTTGTCTGGATACATGATGCGGTGACGGTACTCGAATCGACATTTGCGCATGCGCTCAATACGCTTG
>DYNJ01000058.1 GCA_020721085.1 Sulfurovum sp.
AACTATCTTATGGCATACAAGCTATACCGTCAAGGGGTTTTTAGAGGTGCCCTTATATCAATCCATTACGATATAACGACGCATCTTTTTGATCTCATCTAAATCTATCGTGGCTGAAATAAAATTTTTGGTATCGTCTTGCGACACTGAGCCGGCAGGCGAGATGATCGCCGAAGAAGATGCCATGTCGGCATCACTACTGTTTGAGACGATGACAAAGCATTGATTCATCACCGCCAAAGCTCTTGATAGTATCTCCAAGTGGACTTTGCGCGGCAATCCCCATCGCGCAGGTACCAACACCACATCGACTCCCTCGATCTGCTTCCATAGCGCTTTAAAACGCAGCTCAAAACAGATCAACAAAGCATATCGTACTCCA
The DNA here is from genome assembly GCA_020721085.1 of Sulfurovum sp. Lineage (GTDB taxonomy): Bacteria > Campylobacterota > Campylobacteria > Campylobacterales > Sulfurovaceae > SZUA-451. Next base: position 383 of record DYNJ01000058.1, read on the forward strand.
TTGATCTCAAAAGGCTTGATCTCCTTCTCCTTGCCGGCACGCAAATAGCGGTCTTCATCTCCCAATTTAAAAAGTTTGGTCTTGTTCTGCCTATGTACAATTTTGTGTTTATGTATCACCACTGCCTGGTTGACAAACTCTTTATTTTTTCGCAAGATCAAAGTCACTGCCAAAATCTGATCGTGCACCTTTTCTTTTAGTATCTTCAGCGCCTTAGCAGAAAATCTAGACGCCTCCTCTATATGCTCATAGTCATAGGCGGTCAAAAAAACTTCCGGCACGACAATAAGCGCATTATCCTGACTTGTCGCAAGAAGCGCCAAAAGTTTGTCAAGATTGGATTGGTATGGGTGTGCGCTCGACAACTGCAACACGACGGCTTCTATACTCTTAGGCTTGCTCATCAGGGTCTGTATCTGCTTGCGCAAGCTCCGCTATTTTTGCGGCGCACGCTCTGATTTTGATACGATACTTCTCTAGTTTCTCTTCAGCCCATCTTTCTTCCATATCATTTTGCGCATACTCTGCCTCCTCTTTTTGGGCGCGATACTCCTCTAAAAGCGCTTTTTTATACGACTCTAGCTGCTCTTTGGTCATCTGCTCCATTGCTGCTGCTCCTATCTCAAAAAAGTACAGCAGTAGTCAACCAAATGCGTCACTTTGAGGTGAAATTTAGCATTTGCCGACACACGAAACTCTTCTCCGCCCTTGACGGTCTGCCAATGGCTTGATTCGGGCAATTTAACCTCAAGTTCTCCGCTGTATATCTCCATAAGTTCCGGAGCGCCGGTGCCAAATTCATACTCTCCGGGCAGCATTACGCCAAGCGTCTTGGTAGAACCGTCAGCAAATTTCAATGTTCTGCTTGTCACTTTCCCGTCAAAATAACTATTGACCTCCTTGGTCACTGTAACATTTTCAAAACTGCCCATCTGTACATCCCCTTTATTTTATAAACAATTGAACAAATCATACTCAACTGACGGTTAAAATGAGCTACACAGCAAGGCACACACTCAATATATTTTTTAGATTCCAAAACTTGTTTCCCAATGGTCGATAAAACCTCATCCTAAATATATTTCAGGGTCTACTCTCCGAATTATTCAGAGGGTTCAAATTAAACAATAATCTTATCGACTGCCTCATCATTGGCAGCCGACACACTCCATACTTCGATCCTCTACACCTTCCAATTCGCTAACTGCCTCAGGGGATTGACTGCGTAGATAATAGGTTGATTTGAGTCCAAATTTCCAAGCATCCATATAGATATCATTGAGATATTTCCCGCTCGCCTTATCTAGCGAAATGAAGATATTGAGACTTTGCCCCTGATCAATCCATTTTTGGCGGATTGCTCCGGCTTTGATGAGAAGGCGCTGATCAATCTCATAGCTTGGCGAATAGTATCCCCAAGTTGCAGGGTTGAGGTTTGGTACCACCACTGGGATCAAGCCTGAGAGATTCTCTTCGAACCACTTTCGCTTATAGACAGGCTCAATCGCTTGCGTAGTACCCGTAAGAATAGAGATCGAACTTGTAGGTGCGATCGCCATCAGATATCCGTTGCGCATCCCATCAACTTTAACCTTCTCTTTAAGCGCTGTCCAGTCGAAGCTATATCCAAAGAGTCCTCCCCTGTCAACCAGTTTACATGCTTCCATATTGGCTTTGTCAATCGGGAAGATACCCTTTGACCAGTCAGACCCGTCAAAAGTTTCATAGACGCCCTTTTCCAAAGCAAGATCGCTGGAGGCATGGATTGTGTGGTAACTGATCGCCTCCATGATCTCGTCAATCTTATTGAAGTGGCTATAGCTGCCCCATTCTATCGACCCTTCTGCCAACATCTGGGCTTCACCCATCACGCCTAGACCAATTGAGCGAGATCTGATGTTGGTCTTTTTAACTTTTTGGAGCGGATAGAAGTTGAGGTCAATAACATTGTCAAGCATACGGACTGCAGTGGGTACGACTCGCTCGATCTCTTCAGGGGTGTTGATTCTGGCAAGGTTGATCGATGCCAGGTTGCAAACTGCCGTATCTCCATCCTCTTTCTCTTTTTCTACGATCCACACCTGCTTGCCGCTGATAGAGTCAAGAGCTGTCACTTTTTTGCCAAGTTTTGTCAACCCGCTGTCAACCCTGACTTCCTCATATTCTTCAAAAAGATCAAAGCTTCCATCATTATAAACAACTTTAATCTTATAATGGTTTGGGGCTGTATTTTGGAAGATCTCCGTGCAAAGATTTGAGCTTCGGATGATGCCTGTGTGCCTATTGGGGTTGGATCTGTTGGCACTGTCCTTAAAACATAAAAATGGATTTCCTGTCTCAAAATAGCTTCGAAGGATCTCTTTCCAGAGTCCTTTTGCAGAGATCACCTCTTTGGGTATCGCCTCATCTTGCTCCAGCTCTTCATAGCGCTTTTCAAAAGCATCACCGTATAGCTCCGTCAACTCACCCGCATCAAAAGGATCAAAAAGCGTCCAAGTCATATCTGCCTCTACCCGTCTCATAAACAGATCATTGATCCAAAGTGCAGGAAATAGGTCATGAGCTCTTCTGCGCTCTTCACCGGCATTCTTTTTGAGATCCAAAAAGTCTCTGACATCAATATGCCACGGCTCGAGATAGACTGCGATTGCCCCCTTGCGGGTACCTAGCTGATCCACTGCGATAGCGACATCGTTGGCGATTTTCAAAAACGGGATAATGCCTCCTGCAGCATGCCTGTGTCCATCGATAAAGGAGCCCATACCTCTGACAAGCGACCAGTCCCATCCGATTCCGCCGCCAAACTTGGAGAGCAGCGCCATCTCTTTGTACCCGTCAAAAATTCCTTCGATATTGTCCGGTGTTGATCCTATATAGCAAGAGCTAAGCTGATGCCTTGGAGTGCGCGCGTTTGAAAGCGTAGGAGTCGCCGCCATGACTTCAAATTTACTCAAAATGTCATAAAATTTCTTCGCCCATGTCTGACAATCAAACTCATTTTGAGCCAAAAACATAGCTACAGCCATAAAAAGCTGTTGCGGAAGTTCAATAGGAACCTCGTGTCTATCTTTGATCAGATAGCGGTCATACAGTGTCCGTACACCAAGATAGTTAAACAGAAGATCCCGTTCAGGCTTGATATACCTATCGAGGTCGTCAAGGTTATATTTTTCCTTCAAACCCAAAACGATACGACCCTCTTTTTCTCCACGCTCAAAATAGTCTTTCAGATGGTTGTATCCGGTAAAACCTGTTACTTTATGATACAGATCATACAAAAAAAGCCGTGCTGCCACAAAAGTCCAGTTTGGCCTGTCGATGTCAATCTTGTTAACGGCTGTCTTGATGAGCGTCTGCTGTATCTCTTCGGAGCTGATCAGGTCACGAAACTGAAGCTTTGCATCCACCTCCAGCTCGCTTTGGCTGACTCCGCCTATCCCTTTTACAGCAGCTGCGGTATATTTTTGGATTTTTGTGACATCGAGCGATTCGACTCTTCCCGTTCTCTTGACAACCCTGATCATTCTTGCTCCTCATTGCAGGCATTATCCTCAATACAAAAATATTAAATGGACAATAAAGAAAAGATTCTACTCTAATTTTCCTTAGCCCTATTTGACCTTTTAGTATTATAAGCAAAAATTATATATTTACACTCTAAAATCTATATCGGCGCCAAAAAAGGAGAATAGGCTATAATGTTATCAGACAAAGGGTATCCCCAAACAATATGATACAATCCAAAAAAGAGGAATGTAGTGCTTTTTAAATACAAAGGTGTCGATAAGTCCGGCAAAAGTGTCAAAGGAAGTGTGACGGCAACCACCGCCGAAGAGGCGAAGCAAAAGCTTCGTGCACAATCTATCTATTATCAAAGCCTTGAGCCTTCCCGCAAACTCTCTCTGGACCTCTTCTCGCAACAGCAGATGTCCGGTGTCGTATTGAGCAGTTTTGCCAAAGAGCTGGCTTCATATCTAGGTTCGGGTATGACCGTCATCACCGCCATCAAGCTTCTCGAAAACCAGCATAAATCAGAAAAGAAATACAGCGATTTTCTCAATTCCGTCAAGACCATGATCGACGAAGGCAAATCTCTTTATATCGCACTAAACACACAAAAAATCTATGCTCTGCCTGATTTTTTCCTTCAAAGCATCAATGTCGCCGGACAAAGCGGAAAGATGATCGAGGTTTTGACCAATATGGGCAACTTCTTCTCCGCTCAAAGCAAGATCAAAAAGCAGGTGGGCAATGCACTCGCGTATCCAATTTTTATCTTTACCGTAGCGATAGGAATGAGTGGATTTCTCATCGCCTTTGTGGTTCCAAAGATCACCGGTATTTTCAAAGATACAGGACAAGAACTTCCGCCTATCACCCAATTTGTCCTTGGGGTAAGCGATTTTTTGAGCCATCACTATATTGCTTTGCTTATCGGACTAGTATTGATGATAATAGGATTCAAACTTGCCTATGCCAAAAGCGGCGGATTTAAAAAATGGATTGATACAATCATGCTCAAAATGCCCATCATAGGCACACTCATCCAAAACTATGAATTAGGGCGTTTTAGCTACATTCTATCCCTGATGCTTGATTCCGGTGTCTCATATGCGCATGGCATCAAACTTGCAGCTACCACATTCAACAACCGCGCAATGTCTGATCTTTTTGAAAGCGCCTCCAAAAAAGTCCTTGAGGGCAATAAACTCTCCAATGCACTGCAAATGGCAAAAGGGGTCAAGCTCAAACGCAATTTCATGCAAGCGCTGGCGCTGGGTGAGGAATCTAGCGAGGTTGCCACAATTTTAAATAATATCTCAAAGCTTTATTATGAAGAGAACGAGGATCGCCTCAAGTTGCTTTTGAGTCTTCTTGAGCCTGTTATGATGCTTTTCATCGGACTCGTAGTCGGTGTGATCGTCGCGGCGATGCTCTTGCCTATTTTTAGCATGAGTCTGGGACCGGCGACCTAAAGGAAATTTGATGGCACAACACAAACGCTTCAGGGAAGTTAAACAAGGCAAAACCGAAACCCAACCTCACGAGTCAAATATATCCAGCCGCAACACATATACAAATATCCCTATTATGGCTCCGATCACTACAAGGATCAAAGCATTTATCACCGACTCTTTTATGCTTTTGATGCCGATCATGTACAGTGTCGCTTATCTTGTCATGGGTGGACTCCAAAACTTTTCAGCACACAAAATGCAAGGATGGCTCTATATCCTTATCCCTCATTTTGTGACGGTTTTCCTCTTTTTCCGGAAAAACGGACAGACTCCGGGGTGCAAAGCCTACTCTATCCTGCTGGTTGACAGTCGCTCAGGTGCACAGCCTCATCCTCTTGCGATTGTGCTGCGCTATTATTTTGAACTCATTTCGATCATTTCTCTCTTTGGTCTGCTGATGGCATTTTTCCGAAAAGACCGGAAATGCCTTCACGATCTTCTATCCGGCACGACACTGATCGCAATCCCGCAATCAAAATAAAAATGAAACATATCAGCCCGCAGCAAATGGTATTGAGAATGAAAATTTCACTCGTGCTTTTTTATTTTTTCTATTTCGCGATTGTTGGAGTTTATGTCATATTTTTACCGACTGTTCTGGCAGATTTCGGATACACCAAAGCCCAAATCGGTATCATCTTTGCAGCTGCGCCGTTTATGCGTTTTTTGACCCCTTTTTTATTTAAGAGATTTATTACGCTTGACCATGTCGCCTTTTTGGTCTCTTTGATAGTTACACTGGCAAGTACTATACTTTTTTTAATCACAATTGAAAAATTCTGGTTATACTTGGCGTCAAACCTTATTTTTGGCGCTGTTATCGGAATTTCGCTGCCGTATGTCGAGACAATCGCTTTATATGCAGTCTCAAAAGAGCAGTATGGCAAAATAAGACTATTTGGATCTATCGGTTTTATGGGTATTGCACTATGGCTTGGAAAAGTACTGGAAACACCAAACGAAGCGCTCTATTATCTGATTTTTTTAGCATGTATCACAGCGCTTTTTGGTACGAGTGTAGTCTATTTTGATCGTCACATTACAACCGATACAGCCAAAAACAATCACGCTTTTGCTCTGCGAAGTTTTCCTTGGTTTTGGGTAAGTATTTTTCTCATGCAAGTTGGCTTTGGCGGATTTTACAATTTTTTTACCATTTATGAAGTTGCGCACGGCTTTTCTCTGGAGACGGTCAGCTGGATGTGGAGTTTCGGTGTTATATGTGAAATAGTCATGCTCTATCTCCAAGGACCACTGTTGCGGCAAAATCTGCTGCTTGTTCTCAAAATTGCCACATTTGCCACTTCTGTGCGTTGGATTTTGCTCTATTTGACCCCGGATTCTATATATATGGTGTTTGTATCACAATCACTCCATGCGATCAGCTTTGCACTTTATCATACAGCCGCGATCTCATATATATTTATGATCTATCCGCAAAAAAGACTTGCTCAACAGTTTTTTCTGGGGATTGCTTTTGGGCTAGGGGGAGCTATTGGGGCACTATTGGCTGGACAGATCTACGGGGAGAGCATGTTTTTGATAGAGGCCGGCATCACGCTTCTCTCGCTCGCAGCACTCTTTGCCCATACCTACAAAAACCAACATGACACGAGAGGCTTGCGCCCATGAAAGATAAAAAGCCTTTTGGTACATATACGGCTGTCATATTTGCCGGAGGCAAGAGTTCACGGATGGGACAGGACAAATCACTTATTCCTTTTGGCGGTTTTGCTACTTTATCAGAATATCAGTTAAGGCGGCTTGAGCCTCTTTTTGAGCAGGTTTATCTGAGCACCAAAGAGGGAAAATTTGGGTTTGAAGCGGATCTGATCTATGATCGCTCCCATGAAAGCTCACCTCTTGTCGGACTCGTTTCAATCTTTGAGACTATCGATGTTCAAGAATGTTTTGTTTTGAGTGTCGATGCACCATTCGTGGACGAAGGGACAATTGCAAGGATTTACCTAGAAAGCAATGATGAAACCCTAGATGCAATCATCGCAAAAAGCCCCGGCGGCGCTCAGCCTCTCTGCGGCATCTACAGACGATCAATTGTCCCGTTTGCCAAATCATTTATGGCTGAAGGCAACCATAAACTCAATGCGCTTCTGGCGGCCTCAAAGACGCGTTTTGTGAATTTTGGTGAGGAGGACTGTTTCCTAAATCTAAATCGTCCGGAAGACTACTATGCGGCGCTTCAAAGAGTACAAAATAGCTCATTTCGCTTCAAATAGTGTCTGAACCATCATTTTATTGGCAAAAAATACAAATTTCTCAAATAGTCCTTTGCGATATTTGTCTTTATGGTGGATCATCAAGAAGTCTCGTTTGCATTCAAAATTTCGCAGCGCCACTTTATGCAGCAACCCTTTGTCGATTTCATCTTGTACCGCGATTTTGGAGATACATGCCACGCAGTTATGATGGAGTAAAATACTTTTGATCGACTCTGTATGGCCAAGTTCGAGAAAAATATTTAACGATTTGACCTTATCTTTAATATAGTTCAAAAATACATCTCTTGTGCCGCTCCCCTCTTCTCTGAGCACCCAGCGCCTCTGTGCAAGTTCATCTATATAATATTCCCCCTTGAGGCTTGGATCTGCTGTTACCACGACCAGTTCATCCACACCCACCTTTGATACGACGATATCCGGATCAGTAACTATACCCTCGATAAATCCGACATCAACGCTTCCGTCTTTGATCATCTTGATGATAGCTTTTGTATTTCCCTCTTTAAGTGATATCTTCACATCGGGATAGTTGTTCATATAATTGCAAATAATCGGCGGCATGAGATAGTCAACTATAGTAGTACTTGCACCTACACGGATCATCCCTTTATTGGGAGAGTTTTTAAATTCAAACTCGATGTCGCTAAGCTTCTTGTAGATCGGTGTGACATCTTTATGAAAAGCGCGTCCGGTCTCGTTGAGCATCAGTTTTTTGTTAATCCGGTCAAAAAGAGGTCTGCCCAGGATGTTTTCGAGCTCTTTGATAGACATCGAAACAGCCGATTGACTCAGATTCATCTCGCTTGCTACATTAGTCAAATGACCGGAATTGACTACATTGATAAAAATTTCTATTTGACGAAGCGTTATATCCAAAATCTTACCTCTTTTTGTATTTATATTTTTGATGGATTCATTTAATTTTTTTGATTTTGAATTATATCACAATTATAGTACAATATATGATTAATAATAAATAAAATTGAAGGAAAAACATGTCTTTTTCACCAGAAAAACGCAGCGGTACGCTTACGGGGATTGTTTTTGTCGCCTTGGTGGCTGCTGCGGCTACCTATATAGCTGATCTCAAAGCAGTTCAAGCGCTAGGACTCTCTCCGCTTGTGATCGGTATCGTCATCGGTATATTTTATGCCAATACGATGCACAACCATTTCCCCGCATCCTGGGAGAGCGGTATCACCTTCTCCGCCAAAAAGATTCTTCGATTTGCGATTGTTTTTTACGGATTCAGGATCACCTTCCAAGAGATCGCTGCAGTGGGAATGGAGGGGTTTTTGGTCTCGCTGATCATGCTGGCAAGCACATTTATACTGGGATCATGGATCGGACAGAAGATATTCAAAATGGATCGAGACACTTCTATACTCAATGCCTCCGGTGCTTCTGTCTGCGGAGCGGCGGCCGTGCTGGCAACCGAGCCGGTCTTGAAAGCTGAAGAGCACAAGGCAGCCATTGCCGTTTCGATGGTAGTGCTTTTTGGTACAATTTCGATGTTTTTGTATCCGGTACTGTACAAAATGCTGATTGAGCCTGCAAGCGGATTTTTGCATATGAGCGCTCAAGAGTTTGGCATCTATGCCGGCGGCACGATCCACGAGGTAGCCCAAGTTGTTGCGGTACCGGCCTCCATACCGGGCGCTGGCGCAGAGATGGCAAATTCGGCGGTTATTGTCAAAATGACACGGGTGATCATGATAGCGCCCATGCTGATCATACTTGGAATTTATCTAAGTTTGTCGGCGAAAAACAGCAGTGACGGCAGCCCTTCAGGCGGTGTCAAATTGGTCATTCCTTGGTTTGCCGTCTATTTTATCGGTATGGCGGGTGTCAACTCACTTGTCCACAACTACCTATCTACGGCGCCTGCAGAGACGGCGGCCCTTCTCAGACAAACCGTTGCGACTATCAACGAAATAGATACTTTTTTATTGACAATGGCTATGACAGCACTAGGCATGGGAACCCGTTTTGCAAAATTTAGAGGGCTTGGACTTGCGCCCATTTACAGCGCAGGGGCGATGTTCGTTTGGCTTGTTGTCGGCGGATTTGTGGTTACCAAGCTGGTCACAGGAGCCTTCTAGCCGCGCCATTAAACCAGGATAGATAAGTTGAAACGATTTTTGCTATAATATCACCATTCAAACAGGCACCGAAAAGGTGTCATTTAAGGAGATATTATGTGCGTAGAAAGAGTACAAAGATTGATGATGGCGATCATACTTGGTGTTATTATGGGTCTCGCAGGGATTGGGATGACAAAGCTTGCTTTTGTGTTGCAGCTCTTTGTGATGGTTATGTTGATAATTTGGGCAATGACCAATTTTTGCCCTTCCATCTTTATCCTCAAAAAGTTTATGCCGCCGTGTGATTTTAAAGAGAACGAGTAGTCCATGTCTCCCATCTCTTATAAAGATGCCGGTGTTGATATCGATGCGGGAAACAGTTTCGTAGAGGCGATCAAAAGTGATGTCAAATCAACCTTTGATGCCAATGTAATCGGCGGAATAGGATCATTCGCTGCCGCATATGCGCTGCCTGGCGGATATAAAGATCCGGTCATCCTCTCGGCGACTGACGGCGTGGGAACCAAGCTGAAACTTGCCATTGAAAGCGGCAGACTCGGCACGGTCGGAATCGATCTGGTAGCAATGTGCGTCAACGATCTCATCTGCAGCTTCGGCACCCCGATGTTTTTTCTTGACTACTATGCAACAGGAAAGTTGGTTCCCCAAAATGCCCAAGAGGTAGTCGCCGGTATCGCCGAAGGATGCAGAAGAGCTGAGTGTGCACTAATAGGCGGAGAGACGGCGGAGATGCCCGGCATGTACAATCATGATGATTTTGATTTGGCTGGATTTGCCGTAGGTATCGCGGAGAGAAGGGATACGAACACTGTCGCCAATGTCTGTGCCGGTCAAGTTCTGATCGCACTACCAAGCTCAGGCGTACACTCCAACGGATACTCTTTGGTACGAAAACTGTTTTTTGACAAGCTTAGCATGAGCCTGGAGGATGATTTCAACGGCAAGCCTCTGATCGATACCCTGTTGGAGCCGACACGCATCTATGTCAAAGAGTTCAAAGCCAACAAAACATACATCAAAGCGCTTGCGCATATCACGGGCGGAGGCATCGTCGAAAACCTTCCGCGTGTGCTTCCCGATGGCATCAATGCAGTGATCAACAAAAAAGATCTTCGTATACTTCCGATCTTTGAGTTTATGAGCCATCATGTCGACGAAGAAGAGATGTTTCGAGCCTTCAATATGGGGGTTGGTATGGTATGGGTTGTCGATCCCAAAGATGTGGATACTGTGCTTGAGCGCACCGACGGATATATCATAGGCCGCCTCCAAGAGGGCGTCAAAGGGGTTACGCTTCTCTAGAAGCGGGTTTTTCCGCAAGGATTAAATTTGTACTTTTTATCATCTGCAAATCCGATTTTCAAACAAATCCCAGTAACTAAAAATCTTTTTTGTCTATCTATTGACAAAAAGCATCTTTTTAACTATAATTGCATTCCTTTTTTAAGGTAACGGAGTGTAGCGCAGTCTGGTAGCGCACCTGGTTTGGGACCAGGGGGTCGAAG
>DYNJ01000059.1 GCA_020721085.1 Sulfurovum sp.
CCGAAACAGTGATCTCCTCCAAAATCAACTCTTCAGCACTCAAAAAATTGATACCACACAAAAGCGCTATACTGTAATAATAACGCATATTAAAATCTCCTTTAATAGTATTTTATAGAATGGTTTGTGTTTAGGAAAAAGTTGATGGAGGGGGCGGAGAGCGGCTTTTGGAGGGGATAAGCTCGGCAGTGATACGGGTCGATTTTATAGAAAGAAAGATTTCAAAAATTTTTTCAGGAAAATAGAGTTCAAACGGATCATTTAAAACGACCGGGAAATTGGCTATCAAATAGAGAGGGCAGCTCTCTTTGACATAATGTGCAACTTCGTGTTCGTGATGATGGATGAGTTCATGCAGGGCGCTGAGGAGTGTAGCGGCAACAAACAACAGCGCAAACCAACGGCGAAAACCGTGCATTACTCCTCCTTCTTTTTTGAGGCAGATTGTACCATATGTATCTCTAAATACTAATGATATTGAATATCAGGTGCCTTGGCTTTGTTCACTTTATTGTCCGCACAAAACTGCTCAGGCGATCAAACTTCTCTTTGAAAACTTTAGCTTCATCCGGTTGACCGATCTGATAGGCTGCCCCGTAGAGACTATGAAGATCGCTTCTGTGATATTTAAGAGACTTTTTGAGGATATCTATAGCTTTTTTGGGATCTTTTTCCCAGATTGCTACCGCATAGACATACTGTTTCTGAGCATTTTGGGGTGATAACTTGGCAGCTCCGCCCCAGCCATCGCCTTTGTCAACTATAGAATACAGGGTTGGACGGCTGCATATCTGGAAAAGAGTGAAAAAATATCTGCCCGCATAGAGAAAAATATATATTGCATACAAAAACAGATCTGCTCCAAAAAGGTCTTTTACCAAAAGATAACAGAAATGATACTTTTTTATACAAAGGAGATTTGCATTTTCATCAGATATTAGTCAAAAAGTTGATATAGTTAAACAAAAAGGTATGCTGGCATTATGGCGCTTCTTGAATTAATAGATCTCTCCAAAAACTACAAAGAAATTGAGGTTCTCAAAAATATCAGTCTTGAGATCAATAATGGTGAATTTTTAACTCTGTTAGGACCCTCAGGATGCGGCAAAACGACCATTTTGCGCCTCATCGGCGGATTTGAGGAACCAAGCAGCGGCAAAATATTGCTGGACGGTCAATCTATCGATCAACTCCCTTCTCACAAACGCGCCACCAATACGGTCTTTCAAAGCTATGCGCTCTTTCCGCACATGAGCGTTTTTGACAATATCGCTTTTGGTCTGAAGATGAGCAAAACACCTCAAGACGAGATCACCCGCAGGGTCAATGAGATCTTGGAGACGGTACAGTTAAGCGAACACGCTCACAAAAAACCGTCACAACTCAGCGGCGGACAGCAGCAGCGCGTCGCTATCGCCAGAGCCGTTGTCAACAAACCGTTGATTTTGCTGCTTGACGAGTCGCTCAGCGCACTTGACTACAAACTGCGCAAAGAGATGCAGATCGAGCTCAAGATGCTTCAAAGAAAACTCGGTATCACCTTCTTGTTTGTCACGCACGACCAAGAAGAGGCGCTTTCGATGTCAGACCGTATCGTCGTCATGAACAAAGGCGTTATCGAACAGATTGGTACACCCAAAGAGATCTATGAAGAACCTAAAACAATTTTTGTCGCCAAATTCATCGGCGAGGTCAACACCTTTGAGTGCACACTGATCAGCCAAAATGACCAAGAGGCCATAGTTCAGTATGAGGATAAATCATTTATGCTCAAAACAGCCAAAACCATAAGTCATGATGTCAATATCCTGATCCGCCCGGAAGATCTGCGAGTCGAACGCAAATTTGAAGATGTACGCTCACCTAACTATTTTCAAACTACACTCGAACAGATCAGCTACAAAGGCACGACTATCGATCTTGTCTTGAAGCTCAAAAATGGAAATATTATTTTGGCAAGCGAGTTTTACAACGAAGACAGCGACGCGCTGGGCTACACCATCGGAGAGACGCTCTATGTCTACTGGGTAGATGGCTGGGAGGTGATTTTAGATGCTGAATAATTCACTTAGCCGCTTTGCGATTGTCTCTATTGGGATTATCTTTGTCTGGATAGTGCTTTTTGCTTTTTTGCCGCAACTTTTGGTCTTCATTGCCAGCTTCCTGACCAAAGGCAGCCAGCAAATGATCGAATTCGAAGGCAATCTTGAAAACTATACCCGCCTTGCCGACCCTATCTACCTCAAGATATTCTGGGACTCCTTTGTGCTTGCGCTGATTACCGCCCTGCTCTGTCTCGTCATCGCCTACCCTTTTGCGGCGATTCTGGCACGCACCTCTGTGCAGTGGCGGCCCATCCTGCTTATCTTGATCATTATCCCTTTTTGGACCAGTTCGCTGGTGCGCACATACGCTCTGATCGCCATCATCAAGACCAAAGGTCTGCTCAATGCGCTGCTGCTTTGGCTGGGAATTATCTCGGCGCCCCTGGAACTGATGTACACTGAAACGGCTGTTTTCATCGGGATGGTATATACCTTACTGCCCTTCATGATATTGCCGCTGTTCGCTTCGATCGAAAAGATCGATCCCCGCCTTCTTGAAGCAGCAGGCGATCTGGGTGCAGGGTTTTGGAACAAGCTGGTCAAGATCACCATTCCTTTGACGATGCCGGGTATCATCGCAGGGTTTATGCTCGTTTTTTTACCCGCGCTTGGTATGTTTTATATCCCAGATCTTTTGGGCGGAGCCAAAAATCTGATCATAGGAAGCTTCATACGAAATCAGTTTTTGACCTTCAGAGACTGGCCGTTTGGCTCTGCCGCATCAATGCTGCTTACCTTCTTGATGCTGGCTCTTGTCGCTGTCTATTACCGAAGTCAAAAAGTGGTTGAATCCAAGGATTCGGCATGAAAACTATCAAAGCATCTTATGCCTTAATCATCTACTTTTTGCTCTATCTGCCTATAGGAATACTGATCATCTATTCCTTTAATGCCTCCAAATACTCGACTGAGTGGAAGGGATTTACACTTGACTGGTATGACAAACTTCTGCAAAACGACTCACTGATCGAGGCGGCTATGAACTCTCTTACGATCGCGCTGTTTTCATCTTTGATCGCAACTGCGATCGGCACGCTTGGCGCAGTGGCGCTCTATCGATACACTTTTTATGGCAAAAAATTCCTCCAATCGATGATCTATATCCTCATCGTCTCACCTGAAATCGTCATGGGTATTTCTCTGTTGATGCTATTTGCCGCCACCACACTGCCTCTTGGATTTTGGACGCTGCTGATCGCGCATATCACATTGTGCGTCCCTTTTGTGATCGTCACAGTAGCCACACGGCTTGCCGGTTTTGATAAAAGTATCATCGAGGCCGCCAAAGACCTGGGAGCCGAAGAGTTTACCACATTTTATGCCATCATTTTACCCAATATCCTCCCTGCAGTCATCGCCGGATTTTTGCTGAGTTTCACGCTTTCGCTTGATGATGTGATCATCAGCTTTTTCGTCACCGGTCCAAGTTATGAGATACTTCCGATCAAGATCTATTCAATGGTCAGGCTCGGAGTCAAGCCGGAGATCAATGCGCTGTGTACAATTATGTTCGTATTTACGATTATTGTGGTACTATTGTCACAATTTTTATTAAAAGAAAGGCAGAAATAATGAAAAAGATTGCATTATGGATAGCTCTGAGTCTTGGCTTGATCGCCGCAGACAAAGAGCTTGTGGTATTCAACTGGAGTGAGTATATGCCCGAATCTGTCATAGAGTCATTTGAAAAAGAGACCGGCATCAAAGTCAAATACTCTACTTATGACAGCAACGAAGCGATGTACGCCAAGATCAAAACTGCAGGTGCGCAAAACTACGATATCATTGTGCCGTCAACATATTTTGTCAACAAAATGTCCAAAGAGGGACTTTTGGCAAAAATCGACAAGACCAAGCTTAAAAATTATACTCATCTTGACCCAAAGCTTCTAAACAAGCCGTTTGACCCCAATAACGACTATTCTATCCCTTACCTTTGGGGTACGACCGGTATCAGCTACAACTCCAAAGCTTTGGGAGAAAATACAGTCACTTCATGGGCAGACCTATGGAAAGCAGAGTATAAAGGCAAACTGCTTTTGACTGACGATCTGCGCGAAGCATTCGGGATGGCGCTCAAGACACTGGGCTATTCGGGCAACTCCACAGACCCCAAAGAGATCGAAGCCGCCTATCAAAAGCTCAAACTTCTCATGCCAAGTGTCAAAGTCTTCAACTCCGAATCCCCAAAACAGATCTATCTCAGCGAAGAGGTACTCATCGGCATGAACTTCAACGGTGAAAACTATCTCGCCAACGAAGAGATGCCGCAGCTGCGATATGTCTATCCCAAAGAGGGGATTTTGGCATGGGTCGATTCGCTTGTGATTCCCAAAAATGCCAAAAATATCGACAGCGCACATCTTTTTATCGATTATCTTCTTAGACCCGAGGTCTCAAAAAGCATCTCTGAAGAGATCGGATACGCCACACCAAACCTGACAGCCGTTGGACTTTTGGATCAAAAAGTCAGCCAAAACCGTATCGTATATCCTACGGCAGAGGATCTCAACAATAGCGAATTTCAGATTGATGTAGGCGAGAGTATCAAGCTCTATGAGAGATACTGGGAGCAGCTCAAAACAGGCAACTAGTGGTCTCACGGATTTCGTATCGCAAAAGACTCCAATAGTTTTTGCGCTGCTAAAACTTTCTTCTGTATTCCAGCTGCATACTGTCATACCCATAAATATCGTTTCGCACCTGCAAGAGTCCATCTGAATCGACCCATGTAGTGAGATATGCGACATCGACAGGCACATCATTGCTAAGATTGTGATACACTTGCGTGTTGCCTTCAAGTACTTTTTGGGCTTGTGCGTAATCTATCTCCGGATTGAATGTACAGAATGTCTTCAAGAGCTCTCTAGGCTTTTCAAGTCTGATGCACCCATGGCTAAACGCTCTGACATCACGGCTAAAAAGATTTTTAGTAGGTGTATCGTGCATATACACTGAATGTTTGTTTGGAAACAGGAATTTAACTTTTCCTAGAGCATTGTGAGCTCCGGGTGTCTGCGCAAAATGGAATGGCACCGTGGCACTGGTACGATACTGACTCCAATCGACTGAGCTGGGAGATATCTTCTGGGCACCTTCTCCCCATCCGTTGCGTACCTCTATATTTTCCTTGCTCATCGCATTTGAATTTCTCAGAAGTTTCGGAATCATCTCTTTTTGGATGATACTCTGAGGCACATTCCAATAAGGATTCAAGACGATTGTTTTGGCAGTATTGCCAAATACAGGAGTAGGGTGCTTTTTGGTTCCCGTAATGACCTTCATCGTCTGTATCACTTCATCATTTTCATAAAAATAGAGTCTGAACGCCGGGATATTGATCAAGATATGGCGACCGCTGTCATTGCGTTTCATCATCTTGATACGATCAAGGTTGAGTTGCATTGTGGTTATGAGCTCAGTCGGACTTTGTCGAAGCGCATTGACGGTGCTTTTGCCGATCACTCCGTCAGCGTTTTGTCCATGACGAGTCTGAAAGTGCTTGATACCATCCACAAGACAGTTGTCATATACATCAGAAGAGCTTGCCCCGCATCCTCTGAGATCGCCGCTAAGCAAAAGCTGTTTGCGGATAGCCGGTACCGCACTGTTTGATTGTCCGGGCTGAAGACCATTGAACGCCGGAATGACAGGCCACTCTCCGTTGGCATTGAGCCTTTTGTACTCAGCCAATCTCTCTTCCAATTTTATATAGAGTTGTGTTCGCGGAACAGCAGGCGCAAACGAACCCTCCAAGTCGCCTGATGCGATACAGTTGCGAAGCAGCGAATAGATACCCACCTGCGGATATGTCTCCCATGCACTTTCCACATCTTCGAGGATAACACGGCGTGTGAGCAGAACTTCAAAAGTCGGCCAATTGATAATCCCATAAACAGTATAGTTGGCATAATCCCTGTAAAGTTTGCTCATCTCAAACTCTATGGATATCTGTTTGGATATAGACGATGAACCGCTTTTTGCGCGAATACGCTCAAGTGTACGATACATTTTAGTTTGATTGTCCACATTAGAGTCTGAAGCAACCTTATCTAGAAGCTGCTGCCCCAAGTTGGTCAGACCATGCTCGCCCACCCATATGGGATGATTGCCGGTTACTTGATAAATATCCCGAAGATAACTGTCAGACGGCTGAGAGTTGAGTGCTTTAGTAATAACCACCGTGGCAATAGTGTCAAAATTGCCGTTGCTGCCGGTAGCTACAGCGGGAGCCAAAAAACCAGCAATCAACATTATTGACAATATTGTTGTCCTGATAAACTTCATACTAAAATTCCCTGCCTATTAAATTTTGCGCCATTATATCCAATTTTTAGACGATTTTGCTTTGATATGGAAAATGGATTTATTGCCACCCAAAATTTAAAAACAAAATTAATCATTACTCTTTTTTGTCAACTACAATTTTTTCCGCCTCCTCGATCCTGAGTGCGACCATCGTAGAGCCTATCGCAATCTCTACTGTCTGCTTCGCCATAGAACAAGCTTTGATCTCCAGCTCTTCGCCCGGCATAATGCCAAATGAACAGAAACGATCTCTCAACGCCCTATCAGCAACCACTTTGATCACCTCTGCCTTGTCACCTTTGCGCAATTGACTCAACAACACTCTTTCTCCTTTAGATGATCGATGATGCTATTCGGTATGTCACGAAGCTCAGCACCCATGCCGTCGTCGTCGTAAACAAAAATAGATAGACTAGATATTTCCAGCCGCCTGCCTCTTTGGCAAACACCATTGACGCAGCCAAGCACGGCAGATAGATCATCACAAAAACTATAAATGAGATCGCGGACGCAAAAGGTATATTTGCCCTGATTTGCTCCATCAGTCCCTTGTTTGACTCGTCTACCTCATCGCCTAGCGCATACAGCACTCCCAATGTCGAGACTACGACCTCTTTGGCGGCCAGTCCTGTCTCCAAAGCTATCGTCATCCTCCAGTCAAACCCCAATGGCGCAAAAAGCGGCTCAGTAGCATGGCCTATCTTGCCCAGATAGCTCTGTTCAAGCATCGCTTTTTTGAGTCCATTTTCCAACTCTCCTTTGATGTCCACCGTTTGAGCCAATGTGATTTTAGCTTGATAGTCACTTTCCAACTGGGTGTTTTTGGGATAATTGCTCGCATACCAGATCAGCACAGACGCAACCAATATAAAAGTACCTGCCTTTTTGAGATAGCTTTTCGCCTGCCCATAGACAGTGTGCCAAATCAGCTTCCAAGAGGGCAGGCGATATTTGGGCATCTCCATAACAAACGGCTCATCTTCGCCTTTGAAGACAAAGACTTTCAATACCTTTGCGGCGATCAATCCCAAAATCGCGCCGGAAATATAGATAATAAACAGGATATTTCCGGCATTTTCCTGTGCGAAAAATGCGCCTACAAACAATACATAGATAGGCAATCTGGCTCCACAGCTCATAAATCCGATGATAAACAGTGTGATCAGTCTGTCTTTTTCGTTTTTAAGTGTTCTTGCCGCCATATAGGCCGGTACCGAACACCCAAATCCGGTCACCAGGGGGATGAAGCTCTTGCCGTGCAAACCGAACTTATGAAAAAAGCCATCCAGTAAAAACGCCACTCTGCTCATATATCCGGTGGTCTCAAGAAGCGCTATGCCGATGAAGAGTATAAGTATATTTGGCAAAAACATCACTACGGCTCCCACGCCGGCGATGATACCGTCTCCCACGAGTGAACCCAACTCGTCATCTCCCAATATCCATTTTGCCTTATCACCAAGCCACCCAAAGGCACTATCGATATAATCCATCGGAACTGCACCCAGTTCAAAGGTGAGCTGAAAAAGCGCCCACATGAAAAAAAGGAAGATCGGCACCCCCAATAGCTTGTTGATCAATAGATTGTCAATCTTTTGAGTGGTATTTTTGGCGCGCATGGTACCTAAAGATATGACCTCCATCTTTGCCCCTTTGGCAAAAGCAAAATACTCATCGGCAAATATCTGACCCAGATCTTTAGTCTCATAGTGAATATAAAGATGCCCCAACGCATTTCGCACCAAAGGCTCAAGTTCGATCCAGATCGGCTCATCATGCATAAGATGATAAATATCAATATCCTCTTGTAAAAGCTTAACGGCAATCAAGCGATAAGGAAGGGTGTCTTGATATTTCTTTTCTCTCAAAAATGTTACGATTTCACTGATCTCCTCTTCTACCACATCGCTATAGACCACTTTTTCGGAAATTTTGCCGTTTTCATACACATCTATAATAGTTTTTTTGAGCTCTTCTATGCCAATTTTTTTGGAGGCGCTTGTTTTGATGCAAGGAACACCCAATATTTTTGAGAGCTGTTTTTCATCTATCTCAATCCCCTCATTTTGAGCCTCATCGATCATATTGAGCGCAACGATCACCTTTTTGCCCATCTCAAGCAGCTGTGTAGTGAAGATCAGGTTTCTTTGAAGATTGGTCGCATCGACTACATTGATGATAATATCATACTCATCACTTTTCAAAAAACTCTTGGTCACCTTCTCTTCAATCGTGTATTCCGTCAGCGAATAAGCTCCCGGCAAATCAACGATATTTACCTCATAATCTTTGCATGCGGTCTCATCACAGATATTAAATATGATCTCCGTCTTTTCAACTGTAACACCCGTGAAATTGCCAACTTTAAGACTGGCATTGGACACAGCATTGATCAATGAGCTTTTACCGACATTGGGCTGGCCTGCCAGCGCAACAACAATTTTATTCATTATACAAACCTTTTTTATAAAATGATTATTATTATCAATTAATCATCTCGAAGTATACGCTTCTTTCCTTAAAAAAAGATTTTAGTGATTGCAACAGGCTTATCTGATTATATCTTCGAATGATTTATCAATATTGAACTTGAGCTTGCCCTCTTTTTTGAGGACTCTTGTATCGCCGTCTAAATATGCTTTTTCGATCTTTTTGAGTATATTTTTCTGCTCTTTGGCTACATTAATCGCATGGTATTTGAAAAATTTTTTGGCTCCGACCCACACCTCATTCTCTTTGTCATTCGACACAATATCGACGCTATATGGCACCTGCGGACGGATCTGCTCGATCTGGGACACATAAAGAGTACGCATCTCGTTGAATGCCTGTTTCAATAGATCGATCTCTCCGCGCAAAGTAATCGACATTTGCTTGTTGCTTTTTTTGAGCCCCTTTACAGTTCCTTTGAGCACCTCGATCGTCTCATCTTTGGCTTTCAAAAGCGTATGAAAATCGACCTGATGGCTATTTTTTTGTGTTTTTGGAGCAAGATGATTACTTGTAGTCTCTTTGTAAATGGCGGATGCTTCTGTCTGGACGGTTGTCTTCTGTTTGACGCTTTCGTCAATTACTATAAAAAGCTTTCCGCTGACATCCCTGGAATGCAGAGTGCCATTTTTGATTTTGGCATACACTGCTTGCCTCGAAATGCCAAGCTTCTGAGCATACTCAAAAGGTTTGATCAATTTTTCCATATTATAACCTTCTTGGTTTTGTCAATAATAACATATTTTTTACAAAATGGTATAAATTGCTGTTTTTAGTTGACACTCTATGCTACAATAATACTATCAATCGCTCCAAAGGAGGAGGTTTTTGGGTCTCAAAGAAGGGATGTTGTTTGGTATATTTTTATCTGTTTTGGTTGTCACTATGGTGACAAGAGATACTTCTGTCAAATTCAAACTTCAACCAAATGACAAAATAGTTGCTTTCGGCGACAGTATTACCTTTGGATACGGTGTCAGCGCCTCACACTCATACCCCTCTATCTTGACAAGCCTCTGCGGACATCAGATTGACAACGAGGGAGTATCGGGAGAAACTTCTGCGGAAGGAGTCAAACGCCTTGCCGGCGTATTGAAAAAGAGTGATGCCAAGCTAATGATCCTTTGCCTGGGAGGCAATGATATTATCCAAGGTAAATCCAAAAAAGCGCTCAAAGAGAATCTTCTGACAATGATTAGAATGGCAAAAGAAAAAGGGCTTCATGTGCTTCTCCTCGGGGTTCCAGACATTACTCTTGTCGGACTGTCAACCCCATCACTTTACAAAGAGGCTGCCAAAGAAGAAAAAATTCTTCTAAATGACTGGGTACTTGAAGAGGTTTTGAGTGACCCGTCTCTCAAAAATGACCACATCCACCCCAATGAGGCAGGCTATAGGATGATAGCAGATGAATTATGCCAAATGCTTCGCGACCGACATATCATTGATTAGATGCTATTTCTATCCATGCTTTTCTGTGCCATCAAGCACAGGGACAAACCGACACGCTTCGATCGTCTCACTGCTAATACGCCCATTGCGCTTATAAAATCTGGTGATGATCTCCATCGGTCCTTGCTGGATCGGAGCGACCAATATCCCGCCCTCCGCAAGCTGATCAAACAGTACTTGAGGCACCTCCTTGGCAGTAGCCGAAAAAAGTATCCGCTCATATTGGGCAAACTCTTTCCATCCTCGCTGTCCATCATCAAAACGGGTAAAAATATTATTGATTTCCATCTTTCCAAAACGAGATCTTGCCTCTTTGATCAATTTCTCAATGCGCTCAACCGTAAAGACACGCCTGCATATCTGACTCAAAATCGCAGCCTGATAACCGCTACCGCACCCGATCTCCAAAACACCGTCAACTTTCTTTAGCTCAAGGTGCTGCGTCATTTTGGCTACCGTGAGCGGTGAACTGATCCACTGGCTTGCAGACATAGGGAGCGCATCAAGCTTGTAGGCGAGGTGACCAAATCCTGCCGGGACAAATAGTTCTCGATCAATGGACAGAAAAGCTTTTTTGACATGCAAATCGAGAGGAAACTCTTTCTCAATCTCTTCGACCATCTTCTTTAACTTAATTGCTGCGGACATCTTCACTCTTCTATATTTAATCAGATATTTTATCCAAAAAGCCTTATGGGAACCTCTAAAAACCCCTTAATGGATATAGAAGCCTAAATTTTGGATAAATTATAAG
>DYNJ01000060.1 GCA_020721085.1 Sulfurovum sp.
TCAAAAAAGTTATCCAAACTAGCCGAATCACTCATCCCTTCTTGGATGATGGGCCCCAGCCGTTTCATCTCTTCATCGGAGTAGATTTCGCTTTTTAGCGAACTGCTTCTGGCTTTGACATTAAATCTATTGGCTGAAACGGAATTGATCTCGCCGTTGTGCGCAATCGTCCTAAACGGCTGAGCGAGTTTCCATTTGGGAAGGGTATTGGTCGAAAACCGCTGATGAAAAAGACAAAAAGAGATCTCAAAATCGACATCTTCGAGATCACGATAAAACTCTTTGATATGAGTAGGCATTACCAACCCCTTATAGGAGACAACAGAGGTGGAAAATGATGGGATATAGAACTCTTGGTCCTCTTTGAGCCTTTGCTCGATCTCTTTGCGGGAGAGATAGATAAGCGCATTAAATCTTCTATAGCCCATCAGCGAATTGGGCGCTACAAATACCTGTGATATAGTCGGCAATGATTCTATAGCCTGGATGCCCAACGCATTCGTATCTATCGGAACTTCCCGCGTGTAAAGCACTCTTAGATCATTGTATCCGCATACCTCTTTGATCACATTAAAATCATTTTTATTACGACTGAAGATCATCGCTACTGCGTAGTGCTCAGGAAGTACAATCCCGTCATTTTTAGCTGCCTTGGCAAAAAACTTCTTTGGAATAGATAAAAGAAGTCCGCTGCCGTCTCCGGTCTTGCCGTCCGCCGCGATAGCGCCCCTATGCATCATACGGGAGAGCGCCTTAATCGCATCATCCAAGTTTCGACGGGACGGGATGTTGTCTATCGACGCCAGCAATCCAAATCCGCAATTATCTCTAAATGAGGTAAAAAGATCTCTCATAAGCCAACCTTTAGTTGAGTTTTGTTAGGCTTTTTTAAAATGCCCTGAAATAGGGACGATTGTACTAAAAAGTGGGTTAAAGATAGATGAATATCTGCAAAAACAGTCAATGAAAGGCTTCGTCATAGAGTTGCGCAAAGCCAAAAATGAGGATTCGATTGCTACAGTTCTTTCATCGCATGAGGTAAGAACCTATTATCGTTTTTTTGGAGCAAGGCACTCGATTTTGCAGCTAGGCAACCTAATAGACTTTGAAGTCGAAGGTGAACATAGCGGTTTTATGCCAAGACTCAGAAGTCTGAGCCACATCGGATTTCCTTGGTTATACGACAACAACCGTCTGTTGCATTGGCACAACTATATCAGACTCATAGCCGCTCATTTGCGTGACACTCATGAGGTCAGCCCGTTTTACTTCGATCTGCTACTGGGCGCTGCACGAAAATGGGATAAACAAAACCCCAAACGCATCATCTGCGAAAGCTACATTACTCAGCTTGATTTTGAAGGACGCTTGCACAATGAAGACCTTTGCTACATCTGTGAAGAGTCGCTGGGCGAGACCGTTTCGCTGATGCAAGCCTTCATTCCCGCACATCCGCACTGTATCGACAGCATCTCTATGAACAAACAGAAAATCTTTAGTCTATTTGCCGGCAAAAAAACAATTTATCTTGATGATGACGAGGTAGAATATTTGCATGAGATCATCCAAAGAGGACTTTAGGAGACCACCTCACAACCGACACTTTCACAGCCTATCCTGCCCAGATCATTCTGATGAATAGACCGATAGTCGAAGTGTATCCCACCTCCGAAAACACCAGCTCCGAGTTGCCGTCATAAATAAAAGTTGTCGGGAACACTTCGACCGAAAAATCTTTTGCCAGATCACCTTGGCTGTCATTGACCACTCCAAACGAACTCTTATACTCTCTCATAAAAGCTCTGATCTTTGCGTCACTGCCTGAAGCGACTGCGACGGTGATCACTTGGTACTTTTGGCTCATCCGGTCAATGACACTCATCTCCGCCTTGCACACGGGGCACCAAGTCGCCCAAAAATGGATCAGCAACGGCTTGCCGCGATAATCTTGCAACTTTATCTGCCCGCCATCGATAGTCAGCAAAGTCAAAAGCGGAAGTTTTTTATCTTGAAGTCGGGGCTGGCGCAGATAGCTTATTGTATTGCTTGCTGCCACTATCAAAACAGCGCCGATCAAAAGCTCTATGAGAAACTTCTTAATTGTCTGGCTTTGTGGATTTTTCACTGCTGTCTTGATCAGTCATAAACGACATAGTCATAACCATAAAAATTCTCACTCGATTCATCAGAAGAGAACCTTTCTGGCGGCAAACCGACGACTTCCACCTCTGTGCCTATCTCTGCCCAACTCCAAAGATCCTGGGCAAAGCCGTTTTTCATCCTGATGCAGCCATGCGAAGCCGGCCACTTTGGCACAGGACCCAAGTGCATAGCTATGCCGTCATTGGTGAGACGGAGCAGATAGTTCATTTTTGCTCCTCCGTTTGGCTTGGGCCAAAGATTGGAGACATGGTAACGCTTTTTTTCCAAGATATTATAACGGCCTTCCGGAGTGCGATGATCCTTTATGCCGGTCGAAACGCGACCGCTGATCACCACCTCTCCATCCTCGTAGCCATAAGCCATTTGATTGTCGAGATCGACAAATATATATTTTTCTGCTTCAAGTATCGATACACCAATCATCAGCATTACGCATACCATGACTAAATAGTTTCTTTTTTTCATAATGGTATTATAACAAAAAAGTTATTGATGATTAAGACCTCTGATTTGCCGTCACCCTGAATCTATTTCAGGATCCAATCGTCGAATTGCTCAGAGTGTACAATTCAAAAACAAGAAGGCCGGATATGATTCGATTTGAGTGCGAACCGATGGTTCAGGTAGCAACACGGCTCCGAGACAGACTTGCTCGGCTTGAAGCATCCGAGATACTCTCATTTGAGGCGCCTGATCCTGATCTTGGAGGCTCTTGCTACTGTGGTACTGAGATCAAGACAGACAGCACCCGGTGGCTTCATCATAGCTGGAAAGCTTGGATCGACCTCTGTGATCTCCTCTTTTGCCGTATGCTCACTCCTCAAATAACGACACGATCTACTGTCATAGTTCGATTCCAAAAACTTGACAGAGCAGACTCCTTTCATCAATCAAATATCTCACAGGGTGATGAAAAATACGGTGTTGATTCCGGTTTTGCTTTGATACACAAAAACGAAGAGCCGGCATTTTTGTTTGCTTATCTGAATGCGCTAAAACAGGTCAAGATCGAACAGCGTCGCATGATACTTGACCTTGGAGTCAACAGAGCTGATGAATTTATATTGATAAGATCTATCTTGGGGCAAAGCGTCTTTGAGCAGATGCAATTCGTCGGGATCGACCACAGTATATCAGCGATAGATTATGCAAAAAAGCTTTTTTCAAGCAACAATGTCACATTTTACTGTCATGATATCAACCAACTAGGCTCGCTCGCACTTCCTCGGTCTGATCTGATAATCTCGATCGGAACGCTTCAAAGCCAGGGTATAGACCTCCAGCCGCTTTTGCGCTCTTTGGTGCAAAGACATCTCACCCAGGACGGCGCGCTGATCCTTGGATTTCCCAACTGCCGCTGGATAGACGGCGCTATGGTCTATGGAGCCAAAGCTCCCAATTATAACTTTTCTGAAATGTCGCTGCTGATCAAAGATATCTATTTTTGTAAAAAATATCTACAGCAGCACAAATTTAGGGTAACTATCACGGGTAAGGAATATCTATTTTTGACGGCGACAAAAATAGGGGTTGGTCTTTAGTCGTTAGTGACTGTGGTGGTCGGTATATGTCATCCACATGCGTGACACGGGGATCCAAAAGGAGGATGCCGCATTCAAGTACGGAGTGACGAAATACCATATCAAAGAATTTAAGGGTCGAACTATCGAAGCGTAATATTAGATCTTGTGAACTTCAGATGAAGTTCGGTGCGTCGTTGGCAAAAAGGATCAGATCGCCTTTAGTCGTCTCTGCCACTAACATCTCCTCCATTTTGGCTTTGCTGGAGAGCTTTCTGAATTTATCAGGATCGATATATTTCCTGAAGATCGCCTCATTGAGATCACCTGTCACAACCACCAGATCAAATATCTCATTTGCCTTTTGGGCTACTTGTATGTTGAGTTCATCATCAGCCTCCACCAGCCCCGGAGTGATCACTACCTTCCTGCCCGGATAGGTTGCCGACAACTCGAAAGATGCCATCATGCCGTCGATATTTCCATTGAAGCTGTCATCAAGGATCACTTTGCCGCCGGCATCTATGCGCTGGAGGCGATGAGCTACCGGTTTGAGCGTCCGTAATCCCTCTTGGATCTCACCGTCACTCAGCCCCAGCGCCTTTGCCACTTTGACAGCCGCTGACAGATTGGTCGCATTGAATGCGCCTAGAATATTAGCTTGATACCGTACGCCGTCAAGAGTAAATCCTGTCCCGTCAAGTGTCGCCTCTATGTTTTGTATATCATCTCCAAACCGATGAATATATTGCGTGGGACATATCATCGCGCTCTCATGCACCCATCCCTCTTTGAGGCGATTGGTCTGAAGTATCTCCATCTTGGTATCTCGTATCTTCGCCATGGTTTTGAAATACTCGATATGAGCCGGTCCTATCTGACCGACGATCACGAAGTGCGGATTGACAAACGAAGCGATCTCCGCGATATCACCCTCGCCACGCGCACCCATCTCGACCACATACACTTCTGTATCATCGGGCAGTGTTTCGTTGATATCTTTAAGTATTCCGCCAAAGGTATTGACAGATCGCGGCGTCGCATATACTTTGTATTTTTTGCTCAGCAGATGCGCGATGAAGTTTTTGATGCTTGTCTTGCCATAGCTCGCCGTCACTCCGACAACGATCATATCAGTCATAGAGTTTAGCCTCTTTTTGGCCTGCATTTTAAAGCCGTTAAAAAGCATTTTTTCAATCATGATGGAGATCAGGAAAGCAATCATCAGAGGGATAAAAACAATGTACTGCCCCCATACAGTCATTATGAACAGCGCGATGAAAAACAGTGCGGCAAAAAATCGTTTTACCCTGCCGGTAAAGACCAATTTCTTGTCCAACCCCCTATACCATAAATACAAAAACGGCAGATAAAGCGCTGCGATCACCCAGCCATACGAACCGCTCGTCAGAGCAGACACCAGCTCGTACAAGACAAAAGGGATCAGAAAATAGGCGAAATGCCACCAGAGTTTCGTGTGGTGCAAGATCACCCGTTCGAGTTTGTAGCTGTACCATTGCAGGTTGGTGATGAAGTAGTATCCGATCGCTCCGATAAAGATAATATAAGCGATAATATTTACAAATATCATAGAACAACTCCTTTTGTTTTTGTCTCGAAACTCATTTGCACTGAGCGCTTATCTCGCTCGTAATAAAGTCGGCGTGGCGCAGGAAAAAATAGTGATCGCCGTCCAATGGATATAGCTTGCTTCCGCCTATCATAGAAGCGATCTTCTCGCCCGTATATAGTGGTGTCGCCGTATCGTTCCGACCCCAAAAGAGCAGTGCTTTGCCCTGAAAAGCGGCAAAATTATCTTCAAAATCCTCATTGACCACATTTTTGAAGGTCTCATACATCGTTTGGCTCATCCCCTTGGCATCAGTGCTCACAAAAAACTTACGGATACTTTGCAGACCAAGCGGTTTTAGCATCTTAAACAGAGTTATTTTGGATCTGACAGTGAAAGATTTGGGTACCAAAACACCTGATGATGAGAGCAATACAAGACATGGCGGAGCCAAAAGCGTCGCTACCTTCCCGCCAAATGAGTGCCCCATCGCTATCTTCGTCTCCACGCCCAATGCCGTCAAAAAAAGCTTGATGATCTGGGCATAGTCACCGGTTGTCAGTACTATTTCGCTGCTGCTTTTCCCGAAGCCCGGCATATCAAGATAGATGTGCTTGAACTGTGGCATCGTTTTGCCAAAAGCCTGCTTCATGATCTCTTTGTTGCTTCCCCATCCATGCAGTACCAAAAGTACATCAGGCTGTGATGGATTGACAAGCTCATAAACAAGCCCAAACGAATGCCCTTTGTATTGTATCTCTTTGGATGCCATCGCCCACCGTTCAAATAAGTTGAGAATATTTTACCATAAAGGTACTTACTTGCAAATGTGATTTCTATGTGAAAATTACTGCCTACTCTGCGACTATCCTTCCGTTTTTTACCATCATATACAAAAGTTTTTCTCAGAGACGGACAGCATCCTGAATCATTGGACCCAAACGAAACTGCATTTTAAGATGATTTATTTAGTTTTGTAATGTTGGCGACTACCTACCGCATTCCCTCTGAGAACACATATCTGTGTCTTTTCACCTCTATCATCGGCGGAAGATGAGCAGCTTCAAAAGCGTCATACCCTTCTTTGAGATTTTCCCAGAAACCATACCAGCGATGGTAGCGGTACTGTATCATCGCTTCTTTGCCCATCCGAAAAGGGAAGATATGCACCTGCACCGCCTCTTGCCCATGCTCAAGCGCAGACTCCACCAACTCATATATCTCATCGATCTTAGCATCAGTCATCGCAAAACAGCCAACCGATACACAATCGCCGTGTATCATCAGAGCACTTCCGGTGCGACCATGCTCTATGTCGTATTGATTGGGGTAGCCAAGATCAAAAGAGAGATGAAAACGGCTGTTGGGGTTGAGACTTTTCTTAGTGACGCTATAAAACCCCTCGGGACCTTGCTTGTCGCCCTCTTTGAGCTTGGGACCCAAAAAGCCAGATTGACGGCAGATCGTATAGCGCTGAAGCAGCCAGAAACGCCCGCCGCTTTGGATCCACACCTCCAGTTCCGCCATCTGCTTGAAGATACGGATAAAGACCTGATCGCCCATATGTGCCCCCAGCTCAGAAAGACGCTCCGCGACCGTAGGCTGGACAGGGCACAGCGTCATATTTTCATCTGTTTTCTCCTCTATTTTGGGTTCTTGCGCAGAAGTAACAGGTTCTTCTATCGTGGCATTCGGCTCTTCTGCCTCCACAGTCGGATCGGTCTGGGCGATCTGCGACATATCGACATCTGTCACAGGCTTATTTTCTGACGGGACAGGCACGACTGCTTCGATAGTCCCGTTATATTCAAGATGCTCCAACAAGCCTCCCTTTTGCCTCAGAAATATTTGATCGAGGATGACAGTCAAGACCACAATAGCCAGTATGGCAGTGATCCAAAGATTTCTCATCTCTTCACATTGAGCGCTTTGGCGCAAACATAAGCGGTGCTGAAAGCCCATTGGAGATTGTATCCGCCAAGCCTGCCAGTCATATCCAGCGCCTCGCCTACAAAGTATAGCCCGTCCGCCAGCCGGCTCATCATCGTCTTTGGATCGATCTCATCGGTTGCCACACCGCCTTTTGTCGCCTCTGCCTTGCTATACCCAAATGTACCAGCAGGCGCCAGTGGATACTGCTTCAGAGTTGATAGTTTCATTATCTGATCTTTGGTGAGCTGACACATAGCATCGTCTGCGAGTCCGAGATGTTCCAAGAAGGCCTTGATGAGCCTTTTGGGCAGAGGCAGAAGCGAGCTGATCTGTTTTTTTGAGTGGCGATACTCCTCAAAAGACCATCTCGGCAGGAAGTCTATCTCGATCTTTCCCTTTTCCCAATAAAGCGACGCATCCAATACCGCCGGACCGCTGATCCCTTTATGGGCGAACAGTAATGCTCCATCACAGATATGATTTCCCACTTTGATCACCGCTTCCGTGGAGATACCGCTAAGCTCCTTGAAGAAAAACTGCTCCTTCTGGACGGTAAATCCTACCAACGCCGGCGCGGTTCGGTGCACTTGATGACCAAATGACTCTGCGATCTTGTATCCGATATCATCAGCGCCCAGCAACGGGAAGCTCAATCCGCCCGATGCGACCACGACATTTTTTGCCATGAACTTTCCGCTGCCGGTCTCGATCGCAAAACTGCCGTCTTTCTTGCTCACTCGGGAAACTTTGCTTTGGAGAATGAGTTTTTGATCTTTACTTTCACGCTTCAAGACATCCAGAAGTTCTTTGGCGCTATGGGCGCAGAAATAGTGCTTCTCGTCGCGCAATACAGGCCTCAAACCTCTATCTGCCAGCCAGCCAAGCAGATCATACTGATCAAACCGGCGGAGCACATCTCGGACGAAATGGTGATCGCCCAGATAGTGGTTAGGCTCCACCTGAACATTGGTAATATTGCACTTTCCGCCGCCGGATATCAAGAGCTTGGCGCCCGCTTTGGCACTGCCTTCAAGGATCAAGGCATTTGGCTTGTCCAGCAATGAAGCGGTCATCAGTCCGCTCGCACCCGCACCTATGATAGCGATCTCATACTCTGTATTCATAAATTGATCATCACCTCTGCCGTTATCGAGTCAGCCATCGTCCATGACGCACAAAATGGCAAAAAAAACATCTTGAACAAATCCATCAAAACACACACCTATACATAATTTTGTAAAATTATAACCATTTTGGCAAATGTTTCGGTATTTTACAAAGGTTATATCACAGTGTGCTATAATTGCCGCCATGATTGCGCACTTTCCAAATACCCATCGCGGTATAATATATATGCTTATAGCCTCATTTTTGTTTGCCCTCACGATGGCATTTGCCAAACTCCTATCAGATTCGATGGGATCGGCAGAGGTAACCTTCTGGCGCAATATCGTCGGACTGGCCGTACTCTCTTTAATGGCTCTGCATCAGCCGATACGCAACATAGGCGGTCGCCCTTGGACACTTATCTTTCGCGGTCTGATAGGCACGGTCGCACTGCTTACCTTTTTTTACACTATCGGCGCAACGACACTCTCCAACGCGATCATATATGCCAAAACCGAGCCAATATTTACCGCCGTTCTTGCATTTTTTCTGCTCCGAGAAAGGCTCAATCCCCAAGCGCTGCTGGCGATCGTCGTCGGTTTTTTGGGTGTTGTAGTCTTGAGCGGTATGAATTTTGACTACCTCAATGCTATGGGTGTGATGACAGGATTTTTGTCGGCGCTGGCTTATACAAGCGTACGAAGTCTCAAAAGCTGCTATGACGAGCGTACCGTAGTGCTATCTTTTATGTTTTTTGGGACATTAATCCCTGCTGTGCTGATGGGCATCGAGCCATTTTGCGGATCCGAACTTTTCGCCTTTGCGCTTTGCCCCTTCGTGATGCCGCAAGGCTATGACTGGCTTTGGATCGCACTGATGGGGCTTGCGGCCGCATACGGACAGATCTATATGACGCGTGCCTACTTTTTTGCAAAGGCCGGGATAGTCAGCACGATCAGCTACTCAGTCGTACTGTTCGCGACAATTTTCGGTATCGTCTTGGGTGATCTGCTGCCTACACCGATGGTCATTGCAGGTGCGGTGATGATCATGGCAAGCGGAGTGCTTTTGACAAATTCAAAAACATAGGACATCTCAAAAATATTTTGTAGATTTTTGTGGTTTTGGTTTTAGAGGTGCTCTTTAGGTATAATGGCATATAATATCAAAAAATATAGTGGGGTCAGAATGGTTCGGTCTTTCTCGCTTTTTACGGTATTGGGTATTTTTGTATATGCCGCCAATATGCTTGTCATTTCAGACAACAAAGGCAATATCCTGCACCAAAACAAAATAGTACACACCAAAAATGACTTCATAAATCAAAAAGCGACCGAATATTCACAGCAAGCTATATATAATGAACTGCATCGCCAAGAGTATCTAGCCCTCCTCGCCGGTGCCGCAAAAGAGCATTTGGAGCATATCGCCCAAGAAACAAAAGCAGCGCAGCAGCGCGGTGAAACTTACAAACTCAGCGCAGCAGACCAAACCAAACTGCTCGAAGATGCCAAATACTTCAAAGGCGGCAGGTATGTATGGGGAGGGGTCACGCCTAGCGGATTTGACTGTTCCGGATATGTCAGATATATTTTCAATAAATACGACATCAAACTTCCCAGAACCGCGCTGGAACAATCAAAAGCAGGAGAAGAAATCAGGCTTACAGAGGCAAAAACAGGCGATCTTCTCTTTTTCAATACTGACAAAAAACGAGGCATTCCCATCTCCCATGTAGGTATCTATATGGGCAACGGGCAATTTATTCATGCCGCTTCACAAAAAAGAGGTATCATGATCTCACCGCTCAAGGGCTACTATGAGTCCGTCTTTGTCTTGGCGAAACGAATGATCAAACCATCTGATAAAATGACCAAAATCGCTTCAGCACTATAGAATTAAGGGTGCCTCTAATAACTCCGGTTAGCCTCAGGGGCGCCCATATAAATCATAGACAACCGCGAAGAGCGTGTCAAAGTCTTTGCAGCTTTTTGAGCCCCTCTTTGACCAAGGTGGCAGTATCGCCTATACATCCGCTCAGTGCTCGTTGTATTTGATCTTTTTTGAACCCGAGACTCTCAAGCGCCATGGCAGCATCACTCATGGCCACCACTTCCGTGTTTCCTGCGAAATCGGCGATGAAGCCGGCAAGTTCCACCAAGATACGGCTGGCGCTTTTGGGACCTATACCGGGAACTCTTTGGAGCATACTGACATCTTTGCCGGCTATAACCTTGGCGAAAGTCTCAGGCGCAAATGTCGAACAGATCGCCAGTGCGACCTTCGGGCCGACCCCATTGATCTTGATCAGCGTATCAAACATCTTTTTCTCGCTTAGTAGTGCGAATCCGAAAAGCAACTGCGCATCTTCGCGAATGATATGTGTCGTATGCAGCTTCGCGCTTTTTTGTGTAATCGCATTGGAGGTATGGATGGAAACAAAGACTTCATAGATCAATCCATGCACATTGAGATGCACAAATGTGGGGTCTTTTTTTTCGATGACACCTTCAATTCCTACGATCATACTCTCTCCTTTTGTCATTTTATTCTTTTTTTTGTGGCAACAAATCCAATTCTATGACATGCAAGCGTAATCTCTCTGTCCATATACAGAGACACCTCTAATACCCCATTATTTTGATGTATAGCATTATTGCACTAAAATAATTTTAGGCATCTTTTCGCGAATTATATCGTTAAATTTTTTCGAATCAGCTTCGCGCCGGTTCTTCTCCTTATTTGTATAATCACATCACCATTTAAGAAGGCAGTATAA
>DYNJ01000005.1:0-1962 GCA_020721085.1 Sulfurovum sp.
AAATCCACTAACACCCGGTTCATATGGTATTGTGCCACCACTCGCATTCTTTGAGTCACAGCCAACATGAGCCACATAGTGCGAAGTTGCTCTATCATCAGGCAATGCTGGATTTTGTACTATTTTTCTGAAGTATTGCTGTATAAATATAGCCTTAGCTCCTGGTTGCAGCACATAATGCGCACTTGGCGGCCATCCGTGCCAATTCCAATAATATGCCGGTTTAGATAAAACATTCCCATTAGAGAGAACAGCAATTTTTGTATTAAATGGATGCGCTCGTCTAAGCGGTTCAAACTCTGCACAACCCTTATAAACTAATGGTGCTCCTGGTTCGCCTGGATCAGGCATTGTAACCCCCTCGCTTCCTGGTGAATCATCATACTTCACCCAATTGCTACCGCCATACCATACCCAGCCTCTTAAATTACCAGACTCAACAACAGTATTCGTCACAGCAGCATTTATAGTCGGTGAACAGCCCGACCCATTGCCTGCCTCAAAGACTTCGTCCCAAGTATTAATGCGGGTAACAATCCCAGGATTTGGGAATGTGCCATGAGATGCTGTCGGATTAAAATATCCCCAGCTACCATCTACCATAGATACTCTTTCTATGACATCACTCGCATCATAAGTATCATACCATACTCTAGCCGCGGTTATAGGGATCACCCCGCTTATTGGAGGCGTTGGAGGCGTTGTCGGTGTCGGTGTTGTCGTCGTTGTCGTATCCTGATTTTTTGACTGTAATTTGTGATCCTTTGTCAATACAAGATCTGCCATCAGTATCGTAAGCGGCAGGAGAAGCAGTAAAACTATTTTTTTCATTATCAATCCTTTCTTATTGTTCAATATTGTCAGAAGTTTCGCCGGAAGCGACTGCAGGCATCATGCCGTCAAATTCGGCGCCATATCTGTCTTCGTAGTTGTAAACTTCTAAGCTAAATGCTTCACCCGGTATCACCTCGATCTCAAGTACACCGTTGGCATCGGTTGTCAGGTCTGTTCTGACCCAGTTTTTCCCTTCGACGCGGACTCTGAGGTTGGCAGCAGGCGTGCCGTCCTCGTAGGTGATACGGTCGATGTATGTCCCAAGCGCTTTTTCAACAGGCTGGCTCAGGCTCCATGTCCCGGGATGTGAAATGGCTCCCTCGTACTTGCCGTCCCCAAGCCGTGTCGCATATCCCTCTTCGATCCAAACCCCTTGATCATAATCATAATACCAAAGAGGGATACTCTCGGCTGTTGCACCCTCGGCAGAGTGGAAAGTCAATGTCATGTCACCGGTCGTACTGAGTGCGTTGCCATTCTCGTCCTCAAGATCAACCACCATAAAACCATAAGAGACAAAAGGCACGATGACACCGTTGCGGTCTCTTCCCTCAAAGGCTCCCGGGAAGAGATCACGGCCTTTCTCTGTGGAGACATTCTCGTAGGCTACACTGGCAACCGCATTGCCATCAGGATTATTTCCCTGACTGTCTGTATAGATTCCGCCGGGTACTTCGATACCGAAGTAAAAGCTCCACAATTTCTCATTGTCCGCGCTATCACTATGCTGATCATCATATTTGTCGAGGCGGCATTCCAAGAAATTCGGAGTACCGCTCTTTATGGCGATAATTTCGCTGTTTTCGTAATAGCCCTCCTGCTTGAAAGTGACGGTTGTTTCGTCGCTCACGGCGACATCTGTCAATTTATAAAAGCCTTGATCATCGGTGGTTACGGTTGCTCCGCCGATGCTGACTTCGACATCTGCCAAACCCTGTCCGGTGGCGCTGTCTTTCACCTGCCCTTCCTGTACGGCTTTTGCCACCGGTTTTGACACCTGGGCAGTTGGGGTTCCTGTGGCGGTTTCGCCGCCGCCCCCACCGCCGCATCCTGTCAGTATCGCTGCTGCCGCAATGATAGAAATGACTTTTGTTTTAGTGTATAAATTCATATCAAAATTCCTTTTTT
>DYNJ01000005.1:2062-27831 GCA_020721085.1 Sulfurovum sp.
AAAGACCTGAAGCTTTCCGTCCCTGCTTCACAACAGGTTTAGCCTAATATTACGATAAGTTGACTACAAACATAAGACATTTATAGACGGAGGAATTATGGCATATGTTTCCTGAAAAAAAGATAAAAGTTTATAAGCGATATAAAAATATACAAAATGATCTCTGCATCATTACTCTACTTTCATTATCCAATAGTTAAAGGGCACCTCTAAAGTATTCTCTAAGAATATGAGGACTATACTATGATAAGAAAAGAAAAAGGGGTATATAATGAAATTTTTTACGATATTCACTTGGTTTATAGCTCTGGCGGCAGGGTTGGCAGTCACAGGCTGCGGGGGATCATCAGGCGGAATTGGCGGAACGCCTGTATCAAGCAGCGGGAAATTGTCTCTGAGTTTGACAGATGCTTCGACAGACAGCTACAAGGCGGTGTATGTCACGATCGCTGAAGTCAGGGTTCACAAAAGCGGCACAGCCGATGAGAACGATACAGGGTGGAAGACGGTCGCCACTCCGAACCAAACATACAATCTGCTGGAACTTACAAACGGAGTACGCGAGACGCTGGGTATCTCCACACTAGACGGGGGACACTATACGCAGATGCGTCTTCTCCTCAAGGATACACCGGATGGCCAGACGAATATACTTGACAAATCACATCCTCATGCCAATTATGTCATACTGGGTGACGATACTGTACACAAACTCAAAGTTCCGAGCGGTTATCAAAGCGGTATCAAATTGGTACACAATTTCGAGATCGCGGAAAATCAAACCACAGAGCTGATCCTCGACTTTGATGCTATGAAATCTGTAGTACAAGCCGGCAAAAGCGGTCAGTGGCTGCTCAAGCCCGTCATCAAAATCCTCGAAACCGTCGCATACTCTATCGTCCAAGGTGTGATCACGGATGAAGGCAATGCAACAATCGGCGGAGCTCTTGTAAGTGCGCAGATATATGACGCAGCAGCGGCAGACAACAAAGACAGGGTCTCAGTCATCAGCTCAACCATCTCGGACGAAAACGGTACATATAAGCTCTTTTTGCATCCTGATACCTACTCTATCGTGGCAACCAAAGGAGGCTATGACATCTCTTTCGTCAAGATCACCACGCAAGCGGATATGACGGTTGAGCAGAATCTCTCTTTGATAGCTGCACAAACCGGATATTTGACAGGCAATGCGCTTTTGGATGCCAAAGCCGATGATCAGCATATCAATATCAGCGCCAGAATGGATGTGGACATAGACGGCAACTTAGAGCAGATAGAAGCGGCGGCGGCCGTTGTGGCAGACGGAAGCTTATACGGTATCACACTTCCGGTGAACCTATATGATGTAGTTTCGTCATCATACGGCTATGAGACTCAAACAGACGAAAATATCGAGATCCAAGACGGAAATATGACCATACTTGATATCGAACTTTGGCCCTAAAAAAGAATAAGCTCGGCGATCCGAAAAAACTGGAAAAGCCGATGATATTGTCATGTGTAATTCTAGTGTACTTTGCTCTGTGAAATCGATCTGAAGGGGTTTGGGCGGCAGCTCTATTATCCCAGTTCAACCATCTTTTTTCTAAGATATGCGATCTTATTTTGCAGCGGCAGCTCCTTGGGGCAGTTGTCTTCACACCCCATCAGGCTCATACACCCAAAAATGCCATTGTCATCGCCGATAAGTTCATAAAACTCTTCATCGCTTCTGATATCATGCGGGTCGGCTCTAAATCTTGCCACCTTCATCAGTCCTACAGCGCCCACGAAATCCTCACGCATCAGCTTCGTTCCGCAGCTTGCGACGCAGATACCGCATTCGATACACCGGTCAAGCTCAAATACTTCATCGGCTGCATCCGGATCTATCTTGCGCTCGATCTTGGAGATGTCCATAGGAGTATTTTGGTGCACCCACGCTTCGACTCTTTTGTTCATCCCTTTCATCCATATACCGGTATTGACCGACAGATCTTTGATCAGCGCAAATCCGGCAAGCGGAGCAAGTGTGAACTCCGTCTCTTTGAAGTTGTTGGTGAGTGTCTTGCAGGCAAGGCGCGGTGTGCCGTTGATGATCATAGCGCAGCTTCCGCAGATGCCGGCACGGCAGACGACATCGTATGCAAGATCAGGCTCTAGATGCTCTTTGATATATTTGAGCACCAGATAAAAGCTCAGACTGGGCGTTTCATCCATTTTGAAACTCACTATTTTTGGCCTATCACTCGGGTCTTGCGGGTCGTATTCCAAGATATTGATCGTCAGTTTTCTACTCATAGCCCACCCCTACTCTTTGGTTTTTGGCTTTGTATTTGGGCGAAAGCTCATACGGCATCAAAGCATTTTGGATCGTAAATCTGTCTGCGTGTTTTGCGGTCAATTCATCGGTTATGCGGGTGATCTCTTCGGCTCTTTTTGCAGCCCCGGGATGCTCTATGATGTTGTCTTTGTCGCCGTATCCTCTAAACCCCGGAGCGATCTCCATCTTCATCACATCGAGCTCTTCGTACTCAACGGTCGGAAGCGGATCATCGGGATGCTTCCAATAGGTCAGCGTTCTGTTGAGAAAATTCGCATCATCTCTTTTGGGATAGTCTGTCCTCGTGTGTGCTCCCCTGCTTTCACATCTTTGAAGTGCGCCGACAGCGGCGCAAAGGGCAATTTTGATCATCCTGGGCACCCTATAGGCATCGTCAAGCTCTACATTGCCATGGAGTTTTTTGTTTTTGATAGTGATGTTTTTGCACTCTCGATAGAGCTCCTGCAACTCATCGACCGCGCTTTGCAGATCTTTGGCATTGCGGAAAATACCCACCTTTGCGCTCATAATCTCCTGCATCTTGGTTTTGATGGCAAAGATAGACTGTGTGCCGTTGAGCTTGAGCAGTGACTCAAGATAGGTTTGCTGTTCTTGGAGTTTTTGGTTTATCAAATCCGTATCTATGGTAATATTTGCCCCCAGACAATATTCAGCGAAACTCTCCCCGATGATCATCCCTGCCACCACCGCTTCGCTTACGCTGTTGCCGCCGAGCCTGTTGAATCCATGCAGATCCCAGCATGCCGCTTCTCCGGCGCAAAACAGGCCTTTGAGTGTCGGCGATTCGCCGTTGGGCTTGACTCTGATACCTCCCATCGAATAGTGCTGCATAGGAAGCACCGGCATCCATCCGGTAGCAGGGTCTATGCCGGCAAATGTTTTGGAGATATCGGCTACATCACGGAGGTTTTTTTCTATATGTTCGCGCCCAAGGATAGAGATATCAAGCCACAGATGTTCACCGTATGGGGACTTGACCCCTTTGCCTTTGGCGATATGTTCCATCATCCTGCGGCTTACAACATCACGGCTTGCCAAGTCTTTTTTATCCGGCTCATAGTCTGGCATGAACCGATATCCGTCTTTGTCTCTAAGCACACCCCCGTCTCCCCTGCACCCCTCGGTCAGAAGTATCCCGGAAGGGAACAACGGCGTGGGATGAAACTGTATCGCTTCCATATTGCCAAGTCTTGCAATGCCGGTCTCCAGCGCTATAGCGGCTCCCGTGCCTTTGCAAATGACTGCATTGGTGGAAACCTTGAATATCCTGCCATACCCGCCCGTGGCGATCATCGTACCTTTGGCGATATATGCCCCGAGCTTGCCGGTGATCAAATCCCTGACGACAGCGCCGCAGCATTGATCATCTTTGGTGATGAGGCTGACAGCTTCCTTGCGGTGTGTCATATAGACATTGAGCCTGTTGGCTTCATTGGCCACCGCGTAAAGCATCGTATGCCCAGTCGCATCGGCTGTGTAGCAGGTACGCCATTTTTTAGTTCCGCCGAAATCTCGGCTCTGTATCAGCCCTTCGTTGTGGGCGTCTTCTTTGATGATAGTTTTCTTGGTGTTGATGATGGCAGTTCTCTCCCCTGCTCTGATACGAGTCCAAGGCACACCCCAATGCGCAAGCTCCCTGATAGCTTTGGGTGCGGTTTGCACAAACATCCTAGCCACCTCCTGATCGCATCCCCAGTCACTGCCCTTGACGGTATCGGAGAAATGGACATCTTCGTTGTCGCCTTCGCTCATCTTGCCGTTGCCCAGACTCGCCTGCATACCGCCTTGGGCAGCAGCAGAGTGCGACCGCCTCACAGGCACCATGCTGATCAAAACAGTATCAAGCCCTTTTTTTTTGGCTGCTATGGCGCTCCTAAGTCCGGCGAGTCCGCCGCCTATGATCAATGCATCCGTGTAAATTATCTTCAATGTGCAAGTCCTATCTGAATATATCTAAAAATCGAAGCCAGCCCTAAAACCAAGAAAACTGCAATCGCAATAT
Source organism: Sulfurovum sp. (assembly GCA_020721085.1). Taxonomy (GTDB): domain Bacteria; phylum Campylobacterota; class Campylobacteria; order Campylobacterales; family Sulfurovaceae; genus SZUA-451. Next base: position 6,391 of record DYNJ01000005.1, read on the forward strand.
TTCTCATCTTCATAAGTTTGACTCTTTTGTCTTTGTCCATTGGAACCCATTTGACTGCTAAACGGTAAAGCCCTACGAAAGCGTGCAGTACAACGGCGATCAAAAGTACGATGAAAAGCGGCGCCATCATCTCATCTGTCATCGTTGATGATGATTCTATGGCGGTAATCGGCTCATTTGCCACAGCTTTTTGATAGAGATGTACAGAGCCTGTAAAAAAGAGGATAAATCCAGTGACAATCTGCACAAGCCATATAGATGTATCGGTATGTTTGAGACTTTTACTGTGCTGTTTGAATATCCGAAATTGAGCATATTGCTGAGGAAATTTTCTCATCGCCAAAAAGGCATGAAATATAAAAACAGCGAAGATAAACGCTGCCAGATAAGAGATGACGATAGGCTTGCCCCCCTCAAAGATAAATCCCAATTCAAGCGTTTCGGCTATAAAATTGAAAAACCCCTGCCCTATCAAAATAGATGATTCAAAGGTCAAATGAAAGATGATAAAAATCCCCAAAATAAGCCCGGTGGCACTTTGCCAAAAGTCAAATTTAGCCGGTATTTTTGATTTTTTACTCAAGATGTAAGCTCCGTATATTTAGGAAATGTGCTATTATACCCCCATTGTTATAATAAAAATATTAGCTCCATAATTTATAGAGATATGATATCTGAGAAAAGAGTATGTTTTATTGGTTGGCATTCTTATTATTTGCTATTTTGTCCGGCTGTGTTGGTTCGGCCGTGGCATTGTCATCTTTTGGAAAATATCCTCGGGTATTCATCCATTTGTATATATCCGCCACGATAGGTCCGTTGGTACCGCCGCCGTGTCCTCCATGCTCTACGATCACCGTCACGATATATTGCGGGTCATCATATGGAGCGTATGTAGTCAAGAGTGCATGAGAGCGCTGCCAATATTCCATATCGCTCTCTTCTGCACGCTTGATGACGCTTTGCGGGATAGCCACCACCTGCGAGGTGCCTGTCTTTCCGGCGACAATGATAGGCAGATCTCTTAGATGCGCATATGCTGTACCGCCCGGGGTATTACACACATCATACATACCCAGGCGGATCTGATCCATAACTTTTGGATCCAATTTTGCCGGCTCAAACTTATTGTGTATTGGTATGCCGTCTATGACTTTGGCAAAATGCGGAGTTACCAGTCCTGATGTGGCAAGCAAAGCCGTATATCGCGCTATCTGCATAGGCGTCACATTGACATATCCTTGACCTATTGCCGAGATGACGGTTTCACCTTTGTACCATGGCTGTTTATATCGTGCGTTTTTCCATGCCTGATCCGGGATAACACCTTCATATTCATGCGGTAGATCAACGCCTGTTTTGACGCCCAATCCGATGGATTTCAGCGACTTGGAGAGCGCATCTATACCGATATCCAGACTTTTGTTATAGAAAAAGACATCACAACTCTCCCTGATTGCCTTTCTTAGATCAACTCCTCCATGTCCGTTTTTCTTCCAGCATCTAAATTTATGACCGCTTTTGCCTATCGTAATGTGCCCGGAGCAGTGTTCGTTTTGAAAGATGGTTCCCTTGCCGGACTGTGATGAGGCGATCGCGACTCCCATCTTGATCGTAGAGCCGGGAGGATATGTGCCGTTGATAAATTTATTGGTAAACGGAAGTGCGGGATCCTCTTGAAGCAGCGTCCAGTCTTTGCTGCTGATCCCGCCCACGAAAAGATTGGGGTCAAAGCCCGGTGTACTGATCGCAGCCAAGATCTCTCCGTTGGTACGCATGACGACAGCCGTGCCGGTCAGATTTTTCATTCTGTCATAGATCATCATCTGAAGATCTATATCCAGACTCAAGACGAGATTGCGGTTTTCGACAGGTTTTTGATGCGACAGGACATCAACCTCCTTGTTGGTGGCAGTGACTTTATTGACGAAATAGCCCAACTCGCCTTGAAGCGTATCGTTATAGTAACTCTCCAAACCTGATTTGCCTATGACCCCCACCTCCTCTGTCGTGAAATCCTGGGCATTTTCTTTATCATTTGATTTGCCTGTATATCCTATGATATGCGCCGTGTATTTGCCGTACGGATAGTATCGTTTATTCTCTGCTTCGATCTGTATATTCTCCTGAAGACTCAATACCGGATACGCGCGCATCATATCGCTATATCTTACAAAATCGATAACTTTTATATATTTGTGATTGTAAGGCGAATTGAACTTTTTATACACTTCAAGCATCACTGTCTTATTGAGATCAGGGAAGGTTTTGACGAGATTATCGACGACACTGACAAGCTGCTGTGAAGATTGTTCCAAATGAGGTACGATAGAGATTGAAAAGCCGATACGATTCATTGCCAAAAGTTTTCCGCTGATATCTATGATCTCACCTCTTACGGGTTTGATATAGAGTTTGCGTTCTATATTTTCTTTGGCCAGTTTCTCGTAATAAAAATTTGACTTTATACTGATCTGATAGAGCCTGACAACCATAACTCCCCAAAATATCAAGAAAAAAAACAGGATGATCTTATATCTCATAGCAAAAACACCAAAAGTATATCCACGGTCAACGAATAGAGCAGAAGCCAGTCTATGACGATACTGGAACTGTTTGTGACAAGATCATACCCCAGAAGAAGGATAAAGTAGATCAGATCGATAAAAATGATACTCAAAACAGACACACAGACTTTGCAGCCTTTGAGGATTTGCAGATGTGGATAGACTGTGAGATAAAAAAGAATGATCGACACTATCGTCAAAAAAAGCGGCAAAGAGAGGTTAACCTCCAGATTGACCAGATAGATCAAGGCTACAATGATATAGTGCCATCTCATAGTATCGATACCCAGAACCAAGATATATCCCATAAATCCGATCAGCAAAGGAAAAAATACATAGATCGAGATCAGCATCGGATAAGAGGCGATAAACAACAGAAGCGCTATCCTAAACAAAAAATAGTGATAGGTGTTTGCCTTGCTACTCATGCCTCTTTGCTCCAAGTCGATAGATCAAGGAGACTTCATTGCAGACAGGAAAATGGATACATTTGATACAGTCCGCCCAGATTTTGTGCTCAGGGATACTCTCTTTGGCTATCTCGACAAAACCGATCTTTTTGAAAAATTCCGGAAGGTAGGTAAGCACCAACACCTCCTCTTCCACTCCCAATATCTTTGCCTCATCAAGCGCAAATTCTACCAGCCTTTGTCCGATATGCTGACCGCGATAGGATTCCAAAACGATCAAACTTCGAACCTCAGCAAGTCTTGGAGAGTGGATATGAAGCGCATTGTACCCTACCAGCTTCCCCCTATCTTTGGCAAGTACATACGAACGGATATTGGTAGCCATCTCGTCTTCGCTTCGCTGCAAGATAATCCCCTCCTTGACCTCTTTTGCGACTATTTGCTGCATCGAAGAGATATCGCTTAGTTTGGCCCTGACCAGCTCTACCACTGTTGCACTCCGAATATGGTTTCAAAAATAACGCGATGGATATTTGCTTCTCCGTTTCTTTTGAGATTGGAGATCATGATCGATTCGGGAAACTCTTTTTTTAGCTTTGCCTGCTCACTTTGGCTGAGCTTGTCGATCTTGGTAAAAACAGTCAAGTATTTCTGATCGGGCCTGATAAATTGCGAGATATAGCCTAGTACACTCTCATCTATCGGCGCATGAGGATGCCGCGCATCTCTGAGGTGGATAAAAAGTCTGATAGAGACGCGGTTTTGGATAAATTCTACCAGATTTTTTTGCCAAACTTCTTTGAGCGACTTGGATACTTTAGCATAGCCAAATCCGGGAAGATCGACAAAACGGATCATATAAGGCTCTTCATCCAGTTTATAGCGCACCTCAAAAAAGTTGATCAGCTGAGTTTTTCCTGGTGTCGAAGAGCTTTTTGCCAAATTTTTTCGGTTGGCCAGAGTATTGATCGTGGAGCTTTTGCCCACATTGGAACGCCCCAAAAAGACCACTTCGCTGACTGTGTCATCCAGCGAATCCCTGATGCTTTGGGCTGACTTGACGAACTGCGCCCCTATAAGCTGTAAAGTACTCATTTTTTATTCTTAGAATCAAAGATAAATTTCATAGGCTTACTGTCACTTCCTTTTACTTGAGCATCACCCTTGACAGTGCTGACCTCGACAATATTGCCGACAATATGCCGCTTATTGACTATATCATCTATCACGACATCTCCGGCAAAGAGATATTTTGAAGTCTTGGGATAATGTGTCACCTTTTGGGATTTGCCCTTGTAATGGTTCTCTTCGTTGAACACTTCAAAGGTGGTATTGCCTATCGCGTCATATTGAGTCGTCTCGTTGTTATCGTCAAAATAGACGATCACCTCATCGCCATGGATCCAGCTTTTGCCCTGCTTTACCGTCACATCATCGATAAATCTGGCTTGCCTCAGTGCGTCTTTGGCCTCAAAAGATTTAGAGGTGATCTCCACCATTTCTGCGCATAGCAAAAGCGGTAAAAATGTCAACAAAAAAAGTATTTTCATGATCTCCCTCATATTTTTATATATTATAACATTACAAGGATAAAACCCGTACTACTCATCGTTGGTATATAATATTGCGTGAACTGTTTTGGCTGTGGCAATTTTGTTTTTAAGATCATAGTTTAGATCACTGCCTCTGATCACATTTTTGTCAATATAAGCCACAAAAGGGCTTGTGACGAGCAATATTTCTTTTTGCTTGTCATATACGGCATGTTCGCCCTCATAAAGATAACCGTTTTTCTGCAAAAGCGAGACATTCTCATCCAAAAATATTTTATCACCGACTTGACGGCCTTTTTGGGCACTGAGATTTTGTGTGGTTGTGCTTCTAAAGACAGGATATGACAGTTTGAGTTCACCGCGCTCCCTCAGCGCATACACTGCGTCAAGCCGGTTCTCAACACCATCCTTGCCCACTTCGATCGTCTGGGAATCATAGACTTCAAACTCTTTGGCGAATGCGGTTTGCTTCGATGCGTTACTTCGTGATTCTAAAAGATAAGAGGCACCTGTCATCACAAGGATCATTATGACAATCATCCACTCAATTCTCATACCCATAGCGCCAAAAACTTCTCTTCAAGCCCCTCTTGGACGATCAAATTTTCGATCATCTCGCGCACCGCCCCATCGCCACCTTTGTGGTTGAGCACCGTAGAAGCTATCCGTGTGATATAATGGCTGGCATCGCTAGGCGCAAATGAGTTGCGTACTGCATCTATCATGTGATAGTCGTTGAGATCATCTCCGATAGTCGCGACCTGATCCATGGTGATCCCAAGCTCCATGGTGAGCTCTTTGAGTTTTGTGAGCTTATCATCGACACCTTGATACAAATGGTCTATTCTCAGCTCCTTGGCTCGCCTCTCGACGATCTTAGAACTTCTGCCGGTGATGATTGCCGCCTTTTTGCCCAGCCTGATCCAAGAAACAATTGCCAAACCGTCTTTGACATTGAACTCTTTGATCTCATCGCCATGCTCACTATAGGTAATATGTCCGTTCGTCATCGTACCGTCTATATCCAAAACGATCAGCTCGATACTCATAGCACACCCTTCGTACTTGGGATACCTGCGTGTTCATTGGGGGTGACGGCCCGCCGCAGGGCTACAGCCAGCGCCTTGAACGCTGCTTCGATGATATGATGTCTGTTTTTACCTCGATTATAGATGAGATGCAGCGTCAATGGCATATTAAGCGCAAATGCCCTGAAAAACTCCTCGACCAACTCCACATCAAATTCTCCGACTTTGCCTCCTATTGGAAGCTCAAAGACCAAAAATCCTCTATTGGACAGATCGATATCGCAACTCACACTTGCTTCATCCATCACTACTGTAGCATTGCCGAATCGCTCGATCTGCCGTACAGGATAGACTGCTTTTTGCAATGCCTGACCTATCACGATCCCTACATCTTCAACACTATGATGATCATCTATATGCCTATCTCCCTGACAGACTACTCTAAGATTTATCTGCGAATGTTTCACAAAAGCCTCCAGCATATGGTCAAAAAAGCCGATCCCGGTATCGATTTTGGCTTCTCCTTTGCCGTAAAGCTCAAGGACGACAGATATCTTGGTCTCTTTCGTCTCTCTGGTTATTTCGATCATCTTATCCTCCTAAAATTTATTATGAGCCATTTACTCTCTTACGATAAACGCGCCCGGCAGATCCTGACATATCTTGAAGTCCCTTGCCTCTTCTTCTGAGCCAAATCCCATGATCCAGACACGATTGAGGGGATAACCCTCTTCGTCATGTATCTGCCTGATGATCGTTTTACGGTTCGGATAGAGACCGGCGTATTTTCTTTGATAGATGCGCGCACCCTCAGCCAATCGAAATGCCCCCACCTGGACACCGAAATTGGTAAGCTTGATTTGCCTCTGAGAAACCGGCATAGCTTTCGCTACAGAAGCCTCCACGATCTGACCTGAAAATCCGAGTACCTCTATCTGTACACTTGCTATGCCCATCCTGTCAAGGCCTATCTCTTTGCCTGCCGTATAACTGCAATCTATGATCCTGCCGCTGACAAAAGGACCTCTGTCGTTGATCCTCACTGTCGTGCTCTTGCTGTTTTGCAAGTTGGTTACCTTCACCATCGTATCCATCGGCCATGTTTTGTGTGCGGCTGTTCTTGCATACATATCGTACCGTTCTCCATTGCTGGTCGATTTGCCATGAAAATCAGGACCGTACCAGCTCGATACCCCATTCATCCTCTGACCGATACTCACATATGTAGGTTTGTAAGTTTTGCCCATGACACAGTAGGTACGCATGGTCGCGGGTGTGCCTTTTTTGTACTTATGCTTTTTTGCCGCACATCCGCCGATCATCAGCAGCAATGCAGCAATACAGATCAATGAAACCGCTGTTTTCAATATATATCGCACGATACTACTCTCCCTTGGTTTCCACAGACTATTCTACTGCAACAGGTTGGAACTTGAAAATTTCATAAAAACTTTTTTGTTGACAGGAATCGCGAGGACTTGATGCTGACGCAATATATCGCTGCGAAGCGCATTGTGCGCCATAATCCCGCTGATGGTAGTATGATAAGTTTTTGCGATCGACTCTATATTCTCATCTTTTTTCACTTGATGCGAAATAAAATGGTCTCTTTCGTTGTATTCAAGCTCTTTTTTAAGACGATAGAGTGCATAAAAATCGATTACTTTGATATTGGGCACATTGATCTTATACATAGGAAGCTTTACAGGCACCACTCCATCTTTAAAGTGGTGATTGAGCTTCAAAAGATCTTTAGGATTCATGTTGATTATCCGCGCGATCCTTTCGAGATGCTCACCGGGGTCAACTTCCACCTGTACCACTCCATCGCCATACAGCTGCGTCACGGCATCTTTGTTTTTTTCAAAACCCAAAGAGATATTTTCTCCGATCATAGCCACCAAAAGTATTTTTTTGATATAAGTTCTCGTCTCCTGTGGGATATAACTCCTATCTTCATCCATTAAGACAGCTATATCATCCGTACCGGCCTCCGCGATACCCTTTTGAAGCCTTCCTTCTCCGCAATTGTATGCCATCGCCACTAGATACCATTTGCCGAAATCTTCATAAAGCTTGTGCATATAGCGCATAGCTGCATTGGTTGAGAGAATAGGATCAAGCCGCTCATCAAAATCAGAATTGACATCCAGATGATACTGTTTCGCCGTATCTCTCATAAACTGCCAGATACCCAAAGCGTTTTTACTCGATTTGGAGTCTGTATTCATACCCGACTCTATAATGGACATATATACAAAAAGATCTGACAGCCCATCGCGCAGCAACATGCTTTTAAATGTCGGGATCAGATGCCCTCCGCGTCTAAGCGAATCATTGTAAAAATTCTGATATTGTTTTTCATATTTTTGCGAAAAATATGCGAATGACTCATCATAGATATAATCATCAGTAATATCGAATTCATTAAACACATAACTATAACTCGGATACTTTTCGGAGATGGGCATTCCCAACGCAACAACAGCACTAATAACTAGATAAAAAAGCACTCTCATCGCCCAGCCTTCTCTCTTTTCGCATGACTTCTGAACATTATATCAAAAAATATATAAAAATAATAAAAAAAATCGATTCTTAGATGCCAAAAAGCTTTTTGGCATTTTCTGTTGTGATAGATTCTATTTTGTCGGTCTCAAGAGCGCTTAACTCACCCATTTTTGCCGCCACAAAAGTCGTATAAAGCGGTTCATTGCGCTCTCCTCTGTGCGGATGCGGCGTCAGATAAGGCGCATCTGTCTCGATCAGCAATCGATCTAACGGGATTTTGGGATAGATTTGTATCAGTTTTCTGGCATTGGCAAAAGTCAAAACACCGCCGATTCCATAATAGAAATTTCGTTGTGCCAGCTTTAAGAGCTGCTCATCGGCATTATAGCAGTGAAGCACACCGCCTCTGGCTCCCCCATAGCGCTCAAGCAGCTCCATACAATCCAGACTGGCGTCCCTGATATGCACGATCAAAGGCTTGTCCACTGTTTTTGCCCAAAGGATTTGATCGATAAAAATCTCTTTTTGTACTCTTTTTTCAGCTTCAACTGCCTCAATACCGTCAGGCAGACGATAGTAGTCAAGTCCGCACTCACCGACAGCTACGCATTTGGGATGAGAAACAAACGGCTCCAAAACACCTCTGTCATATCTGCGCGCATCATAAGGATGTACTCCCACGGCGAAATAGACCCCATCATATCGTTCTGCCAAGCGGACCGCTTTTGGCAAGGTTGCAGGATCGGCGCCCGGGATGATAAATTTACTCACTCCTCCGCTCTTGGCGCGCTCTATCACCGCTTCAATATCGTGATCATAGCGCAGGTCGTCAAGGTGACAATGGGTATCTATGATCATCGAATACAACCTTTCTTGTTATCGCTTGTTCGCCACAAACAAATTCAAACTTCTGGGCGCCTCTAAATATCCTGCTCAATGATCTTGGCAAAAGTATCATAATAGAGAGCTCGTGCCTGATCCAGCCGGATTTGTACTTCGTTGACCTTCACCACCTCTCCGCCCACCGTTCCGATCGCTTCAATCCTAAGTCCGAGATCAGTTGCCATTAGGGCTACCTTTTGCACATTGTCAGGATGCACTTCAAGGAGCGCTCTTGCCTGGCTCTCATCAAATATATCTCTGCTTTTTTCAACACTCACATTCACCGCAGCGCCAAGTCCGGATACCGCAGCCATTTTGGCGACAGCGATAGCGATACCGCCCACATTGACATCTTTGGCGCATTCCAAAAGTCCTTGTTTATTCGCTTCGATCACCAGCTCCCAGAGTCTGAGTTCACGCGTATAATCTATCGAAGCAAGCATGCCTGCTGTTTCACGGAAAAGCTCTTTGGTATAGAGGCTCCCGCCGAATTGTCCTGTAGTCACACCCACCAAAAGGAGCTGGTTTCCCGCTGTCCGGAAGGCGCTTTGCAAAACGCGCTTCTCATCTTCATTGACTCCTACCATTACGATCGCAGGTGTCGGAAAGACGCTGACGCCGTTAGTCTCATTGTATAACGATACATTGCCGCTCACGACAGGAGTGGCAAGCTCGGCGCACGCTTCTTTGATCCCCTCACAGGCTTGAGCGAACTGCCACATCACCTCAGGATTTTCAGGATTGCCGAAATTGAGACAATCGGTGATCGCCAAAGGCTGAGCTCCACTCATCGCGACATTGCGTCCGCTCTCCACTACCGCCAGCGCCGCGCCTTTGAATGGGTCTATATAGCAGTATCTGGGATTGCAATCCGAACTCATCGCCAGCGCCTTGCCGTTCTCTTTGATACGAACCACGCTTGCATCGAGCGATCCCGGAGCTTTGACGGTGTTGGTCTGCACCATCGAATCATACTGGTTGTATACCCAGGCTTTGTCCACGACATCTATCGAAGAAAAAAGCCTTTCAAACGCCTCTTGATCATCAACCGCAGGGTAAGAATCGACATTTTTGCCATTGACCCGATCGAGATATTCCGGTCGTTTTGTAGGGCGGTCAAGGATCGGAGCCTCATCACTGACAGGAGCTATGGGCATATAGGCGCATCTTTCGCCATGCCAGACAAGCTCCATCATGCCCGTATCAGTCACCTCGCCTACCACTGCGGCATCAAGATCCCATTTTTCAAATATATCTATGATCGCCTGTTCGTTACCTTTTTTGGCGCAGATCAGCATCCGCTCCTGAGACTCGGAGAGCATGAACTCATACGGCGTCATCCCCTCTTCTCTTGCAGGTACTTTGTCAAGATTGAGGATCATGCCCGATCCGCTCCTGCCTGCCATCTCGAAAGATGAGCTGGTGAGCCCCGCCGCACCCATATCCTGGATACCTACGATATAATCTGTCTTGAACAGATCAAGGCATGCTTCAAGCAGGAGCTTTTCCGTGAACGGATCTCCTACTTGCACAGTCGGTCGAAGCGATTTGCTCTCTTCGGTGAAGCTGTCTGAGCTCATCACGGCTCCGCCCAAACCGTCACGACCTGTTTTTGAGCCTACATAAATAACAGGATTGCCCACGCCTTCAGCCAGTCCGTAGAAGATCTCATCGGCTTTTGCGATACCCAGATTGAATGCATTGACAAGAATATTGCCGTTGTAGCACTCATCAAAACTCATCTCGCCTCCGATAGTAGGGACACCCATACAGTTGCCGTAGCTGCCTATCCCCTCTACCACACCGCGCACTAGATGCCTTTGATAACGCGCTATATCGCTTTTACTTTTGATATCGCCGAAGCGCAGAGAGTTGAGATTGGCTACAGGGCGCGCGCCCATAGTGAAAATATCTCTGAGTATCCCGCCTACTCCTGTCGCGGCGCCCTGAAAAGGCTCGATAAAGCTGGGGTGGTTGTGGCTCTCCATTTTAAAGACCGCCGCCATTCCATCGCCGATATCGATGACGCCGGCATTTTCGCCTGGACCTTGGATCACCCATGGAGCCTTGGTCGGAAAACCGTTGAGGTACTTCTTGCTTGATTTGTATGAGCAGTGCTCCGACCACATCGCAGAGAAGATACCTATCTCTACCAAATTGGGCTCTCTGCCTTCCAATATCTGTTTAATATGTGCATAATCGGCAAGGCTTAGTTTGTGGGCTTTTAAAACTTCTTCGATTTTTTCTATAGGTTGCGACATTGGAGGATTCCTTTTTGTATAAAACATAATATGAGTTATTATAGGTAAAAAGTACTAAATAAGCGATAAAAGGATAAAATAAAATACCTATCACAGCTTTCACATAAAAATTCTTTGTCATTCCCGCGCAGGCGAGAATCCAGCTTAATTCTTTGCAATCAAGGGAGAGGGGCCGGATCCCCGTGTCAAGCACAAGGATGACGGTATATGGGAAAGTCGAGTACTTACAATCAAAGGAATCGAATGAATAAAATCGCCATAATGCTATCATTGCAACAGCAACTCAATGATGCTACTAATGGAAAAAATTGGGAAAAAGGCATTACTAAAAATGGTAAACTCATCGATTGGAGAAGATGCGCATATCTTGAGTGTGCTGAACTGATCGAATCATATCCATGGAAGCATTGGAAAAATATCAACGCAGATCCTGATCATGAAAATATCAAAATCGAAGCGGTGGATATATGGCATTTTGTGATGAGTGAACTGCTCAGAGAATACAAGATAGACAATATAGGCAGAATCGACGATCTTGCTTTGTTGATAGAGACACTTCCAAACTACACTGCATTTACCCAAGAGGTCAAATCATCGACGAGAGACTATTATGAGCAGATCGGCGTCGTCGAAGATCTGATCCGTGCTCTCATGTGCCAAAAATCCACTGCCATGATCGCAGAGCGATTTATAGATGTGGCAATACAATCAAACCTCAATCTCGATACCCTTTATCGGCTTTATGTCGGCAAAAATATCCTCAATCAATTCAGGCAGGATCATGGATACAAAGAGGGAAGCTATAGCAAGAGCTGGGACGGCGAAGAGGACAATGCCGTCATGCAACGCATCCTTGGCAGCAATCCGGAAATGGCTCCCAATGAGCTCTACAGGGTGCTTGAAGCCAACTATCCAAAGCCGTAATACACCAAGGCATTTTTATATACCAATAAGATAAATTTTTATATTAGAAAGGTATTATAAAACTCTGATGCGATGATAGCCGGGGGAGGTCAAATATTGAGAGTTTTTTCAAGGGCTTCTTCTCAATGGTCTTTCTTGCTCTTGCTTTTTAGCATTCTCTACAGCCAATATAGCATCAACAGTCTCTTTGAACTCATTGATAAAATATGACTTGAATTTATCATAACTTCCCGTTTCGTAACATGAGATAACTGATGCCAAATATTCAGATACCTTTTCTTCATTTGGAATATAAAGCATTTTGCCGTCCTGCTTCAAAGAAACATTCAACATCATCCTTGCCGTTCTTTTGTTGCAGTCTTTAAAGTATTGAAGATAGGCTAAATTGCAATGAAGATACAACGCTCTGTCAAACGCATTCTCCATGATCTCGTATTTTGAAAACATATAGCTAAGCTCATCATCAAGCTTTACAGCTGTGGCAAGCGGTATATATTCACAACCTCTTATTGTCACCTCTTCATTCCTCGGCATGGCTCTTTCGTTGTCTGCTACCATTTCGTCTGATAAAATATAATGTAAATCTTTGAGTGTTTTTTTGCTTACTTCCAAATCTTCTTTAATGAACAGATAGTATGCGTCTCTCATGTTGAAGATCATTTTTGCATCGCTATATTTTTTACCACCTGCAGTACGCCCGTATTCAAGCAGAGTAAGCGTATCATTTTTATCGTAAGTGTTCCCTTCTATCTTTGCGGAAGTATGTATAAAATCCATGCCAAACTTATCAATATAGCTTTTATTTGAAAGGAATTTTGAAAGCGAAACCTTGCTATTTAATGCATCAAGAAAGGCTTTTTCATCATCCGTAAAAATAATAATATTTTCAAGAAAATTCGGATTGTACGATATCATTTTTCATGCCTTTGTGTTCATTAGCTTATAGCATTATACTATATTTGTGATATCGGGGAAAAATCTGATTTTGAAATTATAGATTCATCTTTGGCAAAAATATAGTATAGTGTGAACTTCATTTGAAGCCATTGACTATCCTTTGATATATGTGCATTTTCAAACAATAAACTATAAAAAGGGACAGGCTATTGCGCTGACCTGCTTAGATCCTGCACTACGATCTGATTGTCTTCGATAGCGACCTTATCGGTGATTCGGATAGTTTTGTTGCCGCCATAGCCACACTCGCTGCCACACTCAACTGTTCCGATGATATAGTACTCGCCTGTCGGTACATCAAAAAACGAAAATGATCCATCGCTTTCCGATGCAGTAAATTTAAGATAATTGAAGAGTCTCGGATCAGCTTCGCTCATCTTTTTACCACCTTCATAACTTATCTCAAACCACTCCTTGGAGTAACTGGTCACAGGGTTGAGATAGAGTCTTGTCTTAACACCGGGGACTCTTTGTCCGCCGGCAGTAAGAAGATATATCTGACCTTTGATGGTTCCTTTGCCTGTTCGCGCAAGAGTAGCGTACTCTTCGGCAGGAAACGGCATGCGCTGTACTATGGCATCGCCAGTACCGCTTTGGGTAGATGAAGAAGAAGTGACGCTTTTATCCAGATCGGAGACATCGACCGTCTCATACTCATCTGCGTCAACATTTTTATTTTCTGTCCAGGTTTTGCTGTTTTCATCGGCTGATGTCGCACCGGTCGAAGTCGGCTGACCTGTACACGCCGTGAATAATAGAACTGAAAAGATAAGTGTACCTATAAAGATACTATTCTTGAGGATCATATGATTCCTTTGAGTTTTATTGATTTTAAATCTATTATTTTACCTTGAATATGATTAAAGACAGCTACTTGCCTAAACAAAATTCTCCGAACATCTTATCAAGTATCTCTGTGCTTTCATAAGGCTTAGAGATCGATGAGATGGCTTTGACGGCATCTTGAAGATGATACGAAAACAACTCCAGCTCACCCCTGAGCAGAGGCAAACAAGCCAGATCGATCGCTGTTTTTGCCCGTACCACGGCATCAATCTGACGAGCAGAGATCAACATCAACTCCTCGCCATCACCTACTGCGTCCAAAAGCTTCTCCAAGCGGCTTGTCAGCTCCTCAACACCGATTTTTGCACTCATATTGATAGGCTCAAAACGCCTGACTGCATTTTTGTCAAATTTGGCCGGCAGATCACTTTTGTTGATGGCAACAATGAGCTCTTTGCCTTCTATTTTTTCAAGGATTGTTATCATACTGCGATCATCTTCATCTATGGCGGCACTGCCGTCAAAGAGGGCGATCACGATATCTGCCTCTTTGAATGAGCTCATCGATCGTTCAATACCGATCTTCTCGATCATATCACTCGATTCGCGGATACCTGCCGTATCCACCAGCCTGATGATATGTGAACCGATACGGATCTGCTCTTCGATCGTATCTCTGGTAGTTCCTGCTATTTCGCTCACGATCGCCCGTTCATAACTCAAAAGTGTATTAAGCAGAGAACTTTTGCCCACATTGGGCTTGCCCACTATTGCGACACGAAACCCCTCTATAAGCCCTCTTCTGCGATGGCTCACTTCCACGATATGCTCCATTTGTATGCTTAGCGTCTCCAGTTGTATGCCAAGCTGGCCGAAAGTCTCTTCAGGAATATCCTCTTCAGCATAATCAATCATCACCTCAGAATATGCCAACGCCCTAAGCAATGCTTCCCTGCTGTGATCTACGAAATCTCTCAATTGACCTTTGAGTTGCTTCGCAAGGATCCTGGCAGCATCAATACTCTTTGCTTCGATCAATTTGGCTGTCGCCTCAGCCTCTGTCAAATCTATCTTGCCATTAAGAAAAGCTCTTTTGGAAAACTCGCCCGGCTCAGCCAATCGTGCGCCAAGCGCCACAACGGCATCCAGCACATCCTGTGCGACGATCAATCCTCCGTGGCATTGGAACTCAACCACATCTTCGCCAGTAAAACTTTTGGGCGCTGCAAAATAGATCATGATCGCCTGATCTATCAAATCACCTGTATGATGGCTCAATGAAGTCAGGAGTGCGATTCTAGGAGAAATGGTCTCTTTTTTGGAAATTGCTTGAGCGATCTTGCAGGCATCCTGTCCGCTTAATCTGATAATAGAGATAGACGACACTCCATGCGCCGTAGCGATGGCTGCGATCGTATCAGCCATGGCTTTGGCTGTTGAATTCATTGATAACGACAAATTTTTGACCGTCTTTGGCCGTCTTGATTGCAACATACTTTTCCGGAAACTCTGCTCTTAGCTGTTCAAGAGCGATCTGCACCAAGATACCGTCCAATGCTCTTGTTTTGCCTTTTCCGTGCATTTTGACCTGCTCAATGACAGGCTGAATATAACTCCAGATCATCTTTTGCTGAGAGGTGAGAAACTGAGCGATTTCGAGTTTGATATGAAGATTGTATTTGGCATGGAGCCAATTGAATATCATATATGACAGAGCATTATAGCGATACCCCTCTTTACCTATCAAAAGTGCTGCATCATCGCCATCAATAAAGATCAATGCAGTATGATCAACCACATCTACTTCTATTGTATCGATAGCAAAACAGCTATGAGCAAAAAGTTCTTTGAGCTGAAGTTCGATTTCTTCCGCCAATACTTGATTATTTTTGGAGATTTGTTCTGGATCAGGCAAATGTTTCTCTTCAAAAAAGCTATCCAATACCCTTTTGTCTTGCTGCGCTAAGCCTTCATTTACAATGTGTTTTGTTTTTTGGACCAGCGGAACACTTGGAGTCTGAAGATTTGATTTGACCTGCACAGGCTCCAGCTTATCGTGACTATGCCTATGCGATACTTTCGTGTCTGCTTTTATTGCATCGTTTTGCGGTACCTTTTGAACAGCGACAGACATGGCAACATCCAATGGCTTATCTACGCATTCTGCGACAATAATGGCATTTTTCTTGAAAAAGCCAAATATTCCGGAAGATGGATATTGGATCACCTCATAACGCAGTTGAGCAACTGAACACTCCAGTTCCAGCGTTGCTTTGGCGTAAGCATCCTCCAGCGTGGACGCCTCTATCTTTATCATCACGCTTCCTCGTGTTTGTGGGCCGCCACGGCTGCTTCTTTGTGCTTTTGGTATGCGATATTGATGTAATACTGCTGTGCAATAGAGAGAATATTGTTGGTCAACCAATACAATACAAGCCCTGACGGGAATGTCACAAAGAAAAATGTCATGATAAGCGGAAAAAATTTAAAAATTTTCTCTTGGATAGGATCAGTAAAATTGCTTGGCGTAATCTTTTGCTGCAAATACATCGTTATACCCATCAAGATAGGCAGCACATAATAAGGATCCATCTTTGAGAGATCCTCTATCCACAATATCCACGGCGCACCTTGCAGTTCATCAGCATTTAGAAGCACACGATAGAGCGCAAAAAAAACAGGAACCTGCAGAAGCAACGGCAGACATCCGCCCATTGGATTGGCTCCGTGTTTTTTATAAAGCTCCATCATCTTCATATTCATTTTTTGCGGATCTTTGCCGTATTTTTCTTTGAGCTCTTTCATCTTGGGCGCCAAGTCTTTGAGCTTTTGCATCGACATCATTCCCTTGTAAGAGAGTGGGAAAAGTACCAGCTTGACAAGGATTGTAAAAAGCACGATAGCCCATCCCCAGTTACCGACAAAACTATATATCCATTGTATAACGGCAAAAAACGGTTTTGAAAGAAAAGTAAACCACCCATACTCGATCACATCAGTCAACTCCGAATCAAGTGTTTTAAGCGTCTTGAACTCTTTAGGACCGATATATCCGGATACCGTAAAATCATTGGTTCCTTCAACAAAAACCAATTGATTGTCTCCATTTTTGGCAATAGTGACATTGAGCCCGTTTTTGATATCGTAGATAACTGAAGCATAATATCTATCAAATGCTGATGCAAATTTAGCTCCCTTGAATGTCTCATCGGTCTCTAGATCCCCATCTTCAATGGTAGTGATCACTCCGTCACTACCCTTGACCAATGCGCCTTTTACCAAAAGATATCCTGACTTGTCCACATCAGGTCTGTCTCCCAGTGTCAAGAAATACACTACCGGTTTAGAGGTCTGGATATGCAGGTCATAGTGTCCGTCAGCATAGAAGGTAAACTCTTTGATTACGGTCATATCGGATAGTTCTTGAGTAAGGAGTATTTTTGCCGGCTCGCTGCCAACGCTCAATGTTGATTGTGAAGAGCGATAAGCAGTCTTAAATGCCTCTTCGTTGAGCTTTGCGTCAGAAAACCTGATCTCAGAAGGTTTGACACTGCCTTCAGCTAAAAGTTTAAGACTCTTTCCCTCTTCGTCGCGGTACTTCTTCTCAAGTAAAACAGCTTGAGAGATGCGGCCCAATTCATCTATAATGAATGTGTAGTTAGAGCTTGATACGGTGACCAATGCAACGCCGCCATCTTGTACCGGAGCGTTATTGCCCGCTTTATTTGACGACACGGGAACTTGAGTGGTCTCTTTGGATGCTATCGGTGCCGGAGCGCTGTTTGATATTGTTTGATTGAGTTCCGTGAGAGGTTTGACAGGCTGTGCACTCTCCATAAGAAAGCTATATCCTGCAAAGACAAGGAAAGAGAGTATTAATGCGATAAAAAGTCGTTTTTGAAGATCTATTTGTTCCAAAATGATACCTTTGATATGATTAGATTCAAGGCTTTGGTCACGATCGACCCCAAAACCTAATCTATACTTGCAATGCAGAACACTTTTTCAATGCTTCCAAATAAGCTTTTTTCGTCTCTTGAAACTCTTTTTCCAAGAGTATCGGTTTGGCAACAAAGACATAGCTTCCGCTTTTAATACAATCGATATTTTCTATAAAATGAGCTCTCATTAAACGCTTGGCTCTATTTCGGTGTACTGCATTGCCTATTTTTTTGCTTGCGACAAATCCCACATAACACCTATCTTCCGCTTTATAAAAGAGGACAAAACTAGGAGTATGCCATGTTTTTGTGGGGTGATTATAGACTCCATTGAACTCTTTTGTAGTTTTAAGTCTATCAAACGCTTTTATACTGCTAATCTTTTTCTGCCCTTAGCTCTTCTTGCAGAGATTACTCTTCTGCCGTTTTTGGTTTTCATTCTAGCCCTGAAGCCGTGCGTTCTTTTCCTTGGTGTATTGTGTGGCTGGTATGTTCTTTTCATGCGCACATCCTTTTTATTGATATATAATTACTGTATTGTTTTGACAGTTATTTTAAAGACAGTATATTAGCGTAAAATCCTTAAAAATTAATTGCACAACTGATTTTGTGACTTTTGTAAAACCGATAATCATCTTTTTAGATATAATATCAGAATACTAGAGAGAGGTTTTATATGAAAAAAATAATCATAGTTTGGATGTTATTATTTACCAATTTTCTCAATGCAGAAGATCTGCTTGATCGCTTTATAGATGAACAGATCCTGATCGAGAACAAATTAGGCGACAGCAATATCTCCAGTGCATACAAGATAAATCTGCAAAAAAATCAAGAGGAGGATTTTAGGCTCTTTTTGACAAACTATGCCGCTAACAAACAAACGCATTTAGCGCAGCCTGACCCATATATCCCAGAGATGAAAAGGGTTAAATCAAGTATCAGAATCAATAATCTCAAAGGCAATGCGCTTGCAATCCTAAGAGACGAGGTAAAACTATCCAACTTGGAACAGCGTGAGCAGATGCGCAATGCACTGCATGAAACCCTAAAAGAGACCGGAGCTGACTCAAGAGAGCTTTTTTTGCATCAACTCTCAGCAATACTTCTCAAATATCTTACTGATATCAAACAGCTTCCGGAGCAAAAATACCAATTTGATCAGTCTGAAATACAAGCAAGCACAGTCTTGCAGGCGCTTCAAGAAGAGCTCGAGGCCAACAGTCTGCTCGGCAATGTAGTCAACTCTCTAAGCTCTGAATTAGTCAAAAACAGCACCGTTATCTACAATACCGCAAAATTATCAGACATCAAACTGTTTGCCTTCATAAATGATTTTAAAATAACGGCCCTAGGGCAAAAACTTGACAATCTTCTAGAACCTTTTGATATCGATCTGACTAGATTGATCTTGCTATTGCTGCTCATCGCCTTGGTCGTGATCGCTGAAAAGATATTAAAGTATGTTTTGAACCGCATCTTGCTGCACACTCTGCAGAACCAAAATGATGTTGACTACATCCACAGGCAAATCACTCGTTTATTTAGTCTTTTTACTACTGTTTTGATCATCCAGCTACTTATCCTGATCTATTTTGATTTTGGCAGTGCGTCCTGGCTGACAAAATTCTTTTTGATCATCTATACCGTCTTGGCCGGAGTCTTCTTTTATCGGCTGATCAACACAATCGCATCACTGAAGATAGGAAGGTTTGAAAATACAAAAATACTCAGAAAAGAAGTGGTAAATCTTCTGATCAAAGTGATCAATGCAACTATCCTGCTATTGACAGTCATGGTGGTTTTGAAAATTTTAGGAGCGGATCTGACGACACTTCTGGGTGGACTTGGGATCGGCGGTGTAGCAGTCGCATTTGCCGCCAAAGACAGTATCGCCAATATTTTTGGTTCAATCTCTATTTTGGCCGGCGACATATTCCAACAGGGCGATTGGATCGAGAGCGGTACGGTCAACGGTACTGTTGTAGAGATCGGCCTGCGCGCAACAACTGTACGAACTTTTGACAATGCGCTCATCTCGCTGCCCAACTTCGAGCTTGCCAACACAAGCGTGAAGAACTGGAGCAGACGCAGCATAGGCCGTCAGATCAAAATGAAGATCGGGATCACATACGAATCAGATTTTGATGCGATCCGCAAAGCAATCAATGAAATCAGACAAATGATCGAAACCCACCAAGGTATCGCCAATGAAAATACATCGTTCAAAAATCTCAGCAGAGGGGCGAAACTGGTATCCATAGAGGATTTTGTCGGTATCAAACGCACAACTATGGTTTATCTGGATGAATTTGCAGATTCTAGCATCAATATCATGATACAGTGTTTTTCTCACTCGGTAGATATGGGCGAGTGGATCAAAGTCAAAGAGGATGTGATGTACCGAGTGGCGGATATCATCAATTCAAACGGCTTGGAATTTGCGTACCCTTCGCTAACACTGCATCAATCAAAAAGCTGATCTAAAGCAGACTTTCAATCGTTGATATAGACTATATCGCTTTGGATATTGTTGAACAGAAGCGATCGGCTCTGTACGCGATACTGATACAAAAATGTGTGCGGAGGCAGGTTGCGGAGGATTTCGGTATTGTAGTAATAAGCATTTGAACAGCGACCGATATACAAAAACGAAAAAAGCAGTTTGATCCGTGAATTTTCAAAGATCTCATGGGGTTGTGTCAGGAAGGTAAGCCCGTATTTCTTGAGATTGACCATGTCAAAAATATAGAAAATAAAATCTTCAAACTTGGTATAAAATCCATCAGAATTTGCAATTTCCTGAATGAAATAGTAGTAATTTTCTAAAAGTTCTTTTTTCTGTATAGTTCTTGAGAGTTTACTTTTGAGCTCTCGCTTGTTTGAAAAAAAGTTTGGACTGACTGCCAAGTAGATATCTTTGCGCTCGCTTATCGCAGTGTCAAGAGCCATATCAAATGCTTCGCTTTCGTCAAAACGCATATAATGAAAATGTGCGACATCTCTGAATCTTTCTTCGACCTGATCTATGTCTGGATTTGAAAAATCAAGATATAGTGTCGGGATACCGCAATCAATCACAAATGACCTGATTTTATTCGCCAAATGGGTTTTGCCTGAGCCTGGCTCTGCCAGAATGAGCGTATTATCAAGCAAAACTCTCTCGTTCAGATCAAGTGTGGCGATACTGCTCTTAAATCTTCCTATCGTATATTTCATCGTTTGCCCGTCGCTTATATTTAATTGTAATTGATAGTATAACCAATGGTTCCAAAAAACAAGGAATAGCTCTTATCTTTTGACAATTTGATCTATTTTATGCTAAAATACAATAAAAAAGGAATACGAAATGAAAAAGTTATATTACAAAACTATATTGATGAGCGCAGTAGCAGTCGCGATGATGGCTGGATGCGCAGAACCAGGCTCCAAGACGGGAACCGGTGCGGCAGTAGGTGCATTGGGCGGCGCGTTGGTAGGCGCGGCGGTAGATGGAGGCAGAGGCGCTGCGATCGGTGCAGCGAGTGGTGCTGTGGTCGGTGGAGCGATCGGCTACAACGAAGAGAAAAAAGACAGAGAAGCGGAAGAGGCATATTACAGAGACAGACGCAACTATAGATA
>DYNJ01000005.1:27931-36920 GCA_020721085.1 Sulfurovum sp.
GATGACGGCATATGCGAAAGTTGAGATAGTACAATCATCTTCACCTATTTTTCAAAAATGATCACATCGTAGTTATTTTTTGTTACTATGGCTTTGCTTGAATGTACAGATCCGTTGCGATTGGCTTTACTGAGTTCATTTCTGAGCCCATCGATCTCCTCTTGCATCTCATCCATCTTCTCTTTGAGCTGCAACACTATATCCACACCTGCCAGATTGACACCCATCTGCCTAGTCAAACGAAGGATAAGCTTCATCTTGTCGATGTCCCGCTGAGAATACAGACGCATACGCCCCTGTGTCCGTGAAGGCTCCACCAGCCCCTCTCTCTCGTACTGCCTCAAAGTCTGCGGATGGATCTCAAGTATGGTCGCAACAACGCTGATCAAATAAACCGGTTCATCATAACTATGCATCTGCATCCTTTATAGCTTCTCTTCACAAAGTATTCTCAACTCTTGGGGCACAGTGTCAATATCCGGAAGTATGACATTTGCCACCAGATAAAGATCTCCCGTCAACGCACTCTTTCTGTCAGGCACACCGTGTCCTTTTAGTCTAAATTTTTGACCGTTTTTGGTATTTCTGGGCACCTTGAGCGAAACCTCTTTTTGTAATGTAGCTACCTCTATCTTGCCGCCAAACCATGCAGTTTTTAGAGGGATATCGATGGTTTTATAGAGATCATCATCTTTTCTTTGATATTCACTTGACGAAGCTACATCTACTTTGATCAGCAGATCACCCACATGACCGGCATGACTCTTGCCTTTGCCCCGCACGCGCATCGTTTCACCGCTTCTGATCCCTGCAGGGATCTTGATATCAAATGTCTGAGCATTGGCTGATATCTGATGTTTTCCGCCCAATATCGATGTAGCAAAAGGTACCGTGATCTTCGCTTGCATATCGAGATCCACTCCGCCTCCGAATCCGCCAAAACCACTGAAACTGCCTTCTTGACCTCGCGAAAAGCCTCCGCCAAATCCGCCGCCGCCGAACATCTGACGAAGTATCTCATCAAGATCAACATGCGTCCCCTGACCGCGTGCAAAATCATGGAAATTTTGACCGCCGAACATCTGATCGCCAAATTGATCGTATTGCTCTTTTTTCTTGGAATCACTCAAAACCTCGTAAGCGGCATTGATCTCTTTGAATTTCTCTGCAGCGCTCTCTTCTTTGTTGATATCAGGATGGTATTTTCTCGCCAATTTGCGATAAGATTTTTTAATCTCATCCGCACTTGCACTTTCACTTACGCCTAATGTCTCATATAAACTTTTTGACATTGCTTTTGGATTCCTTATTTACAATATAATTATTTAAGTATATCAAAAAAGTTTAGTCAATGTCAATCAAGTTTTGTAAAAATTTCTACTTACTGTATGGGGCAGGCACATATCCTTCCTTTATAAGCTTGACCATGCCTCCTTGAAGGTTTATCACATTGTATCCGAACTCACTTGAGAGCATTGGAGCAATCATGGATGTTCGATTGCCCGTACGGCAGATCAAGGCAAACGGCTCATCTTTGCGAACCACTTGATTGAGTTGTGCGACAAATTTTGCACTGTCATATCCGCCTCTTTCATCAAAAAACATGATTGTATAAGCGCCTTTGATGATCCCTGTCTGTTTCCATTCGCCTGGAGTTCTGATGTCGACTACTTTGATCTTTTGATCAAAAAAGCCGGGTGTCACTTCGATATTACGAAACTCTGCAAACAGCAGAGATCCAAACAATAGCAATAAAAGTAACTTTTTCATATCATAATTCCTTTAAAAAAATCCATTATTCCTGATAGACTGATTGTTGTATAAATAATACGCACCCTTTAGCACGCGATAAGCTACCCACAGCTGTGTCAACAGCAGCACAAGTTTGCCAATATAAACAACAAGCAAAATCATACCGGCGATCGTAGCAGCCAACCCAATCCAAAATGTCTTGATCTGCCATCGAAAGTGCGACTCTTCCATCGACCCGATACTCTCATCATATTTGTAATACGCCAAAAACACAGCGATCACAAGCGCAAGCCCACTGGTTAAAAGTGTCAAAAATTGAAGTCCGTATCCTACCCATACCCAGGTTTTCAGATCTTTGTCTTGAGGATTCGCGCCGTAAAAGTTCATAATTTTCCTTCAGAAGTTGCTCTAATGTAAAAAATGTCTAACACCTGTAAAATATATAGCTATCCCATGCTCATCACACGCTTTGATAACTTCATCATCTCTAATGCTCCCACCCGGTTGGATAATCGCTTTGACTCCGGCACCGGCAGCCGCATCGATACTGTCACGGAAAGGGAAAAATGCCTCACTCGCCATCGCAGAACGGCTAACATCAAGATTCATATCTTTGGCTTTTTTCAAGGCACATTGCGACGCATCAACACGACTCGTCATACCCATACCGATAGCCACCATAGCGGAATCTTTTACATAGACCACGCAGTTCGATTTTGTCATTGCCGCTACCTTATAAGCGATTTCCAAATCTTTCATCTCGCTGGAAGTGGCACTTAATGAGCCTTTTTGAGTCGCATTTTTTATCTCATCGTCACTAATACTGTCACTATTTTGATAGACAAATCCACCGTCGATATGTTTAAAATCTGCACCATCTTTTGCTATAAGAAGTTTTGGAGCGCTATAACTAAAGAGTTTGATTCGCTTTTTGCTCTCAAATACAGCTATTGCCTCTTCATCAAAATCACCGGCAATAACAACTTCTAAAAATATCTCATTCATCTTAAGAGCTAACTCTTTATGAACCACGCCATTAACTGCAACCACACCGCCAAACGCTGAAATTGGGTCACATTTTAAAGCTTCAATATATGATTCCAGAAGTGTCTCTCTGATAGCAAAACCACAAGGATTACCGTGTTTTACTATACAAATTGCATTTTCGTCACCAAAACTAGAGGCAATTTTAACCGCACCATTGATATCCGTAAGGTTATTGAAACTCGCTTCACCTTTGATTTGTTTAAAGTTTTGAGAAAAGAAACCATTGAACTCATATAAAGAGCCTTGTTGATGCGGATTTTCACCATAACGTGTGTCAAAAACTTTTTTACCCGTGATATACTGATACTCTCCAAAGCCATTGCTAAATCTTTGATTCATATAGTTTGCAATCATACTATCATAAGATGCAGTATGTTCAAAAGCTTTTATCATCAAAGAGCGTCTAAATTCCAAATCATCACTTTTATTTTTAAGTCTCTTTAAAACTACATCATAATCATTTACATCAGTAACGATGAGCACATCTTGAAAATTTTTCGCACTGCTTCTCACCATTGCCGGGCCACCAATATCGATGTTTTCGATAATCTCATCAAAATTATTGGTTCGCTCGATAGTTGCTTTAAATGGATAAAGGTTTACACAAACCAAATCAATTCCACTCACACCCAACTCTTTAGCCTGGGCCATATGGGCTTCATCAGCCCGTTTGTACAAAATGCCACCATGAACAAAAGGGTTTAGCGTCTTTACGCGCCCCTCAAAACACTCTGGAAACTTCGTGATCTCATCAATTTCGATAACCTTAATGCCTGCACTTGCCAAACTTTTAAAAGTCCCGCCCGTAGAGACAATCTCCCAGCCCAACGCCTCTAACCCTTTTGCAAAACTAACGATTCCATTTTTGTCGCTCACGCTTAACAATGCTCTCATATCTATCTTATCCTTATACATCAAACAATATCACTATAGTTTTAGCTGTTTTTGGTTGCGCAATTATATCTATTGCGGGCTTTAAAAAGAGTTTTTGAATCTGTATCATAAAACTTTTTAAGGTACAATAAGTCTATTTTCTATGGAGTTGCCCTTTGGAACTGATCAAACGACTTTTTTACAAGATAGATCGTGTCACACTCGAAGTCACCTCCGGTAACGGTTTCCATCTGCGGCCCATAGCGCGATTTGTCAATGAAACCAAGGCGCTAAGCGGAACTGTCACTCTGATAAAAGAAGAGCAGAGAGCGGATGCAAAAAGCATAAACGAAATCCTATCTCTTTCTCTTGAGTATGGCGATCGCTTTGTCCTGGAGGTATCAGACAGAAACCCCGAACAAACCCTCCGCAGGCTTTCTGATTTTTTTACCGCATTGATGAATAATGACTTCACACAAGAACAGATAATCCCCAAACAGACACAAGAAGATATATACCTCTCCCCAACGATTGGTGCAGAGGTGATCTCACAAGGAATTGCCATAGCTCCTTTGGTCCGGTATGCACCGAATATAGTTCAAAACACGGCAAAAACAGACTTCGTAAGCGCTGTCCGAGCTAGTATCGGCGAGCTCACTACTCTCTATCAATCGCATCAAAATGATACCGATGCTGCGATCTATCTGGCACAGATTGCTTTGCTCGAAGATTTGACGCGTACAATAGGAGTGGAGACAATCAAGCCAAAAGAAGATGCGGCGATCTTTTCTAATTTGATCGAACAGTCTATACAAAATCTCCAAGGAGGCGCTTTTGAGGCGCGTCAGCTTGATTATCTTGATATTCAAAAACGGGTATTTGGCCATATGGGGGAGACAACTGTGTTTGAGGCGCCAGCAACCCCATTTATCCTCCTGTCAGACGATCTGTTGCCTAGCGAAATACAGGCTTTAGTACAACAAAATATAAAAGGGGTGGTGCTCAAAAAGGGCTCAATGGCTTCACATACTGCAATACTGCTGAGGAGCTTTGGGATTCCTGCCTTGCTGGCTGATATCCAAGTGGAAAATGGCACAAATTGTATCTTGGATGCGAACCAGGCTCTTTTGATCCTCGATCCGTTGCCAATCGATATCACTACCGCCGAAAAAAGAGAAGGAGAATACAAAAAATTGACGCAGCAAGCCCATCAAAAACGCTTTGAGAAGACTACTGCCCGATCAGGCAATACTATTAAAATACTAGCTAATGTCTGTGATCTCCAAAGTACCATCCATGCCAAAGAGCAAGGAGCCGAAGGGATAGGACTGCTTAGAAGTGAGTTTATGTTTCGAGAAACAGAACCTACGGCAGAGGAGCAGACAAATGCGTACCGAAATATTTTTGAGCTGTTTGATGATGTCACTGTTCGCACGCTTGATGTAGGAGGAGACAAATCACTCCCATATATTCAAATCCACAATGAAGCAAACCCGTTTTTGGGCATCAGAGGAGTGCGCCTATTCAGATCACATCCGCATATAATGGAAACTCAACTTAGAGCTATCTTCCAGGCGACCAATGGCGGGGCGGTCAAGATAATGTTTCCGATGGTATCATCGCCGCAAGAGTTCGTATATGCCAAGAATTTCGCACAAGCCGTAGCCACACGCTACGGACTTGATATCCGAAAAGTTTCGTTTGGTATCATGATCGAGGTGCCTGCCGTCATTTTTGAAATGGAGGCATTCAACCAAATCGTTGATTTTTATTCGATCGGGACAAATGATCTGACACAATACCTTTTTGCCATCGAACGCACCCACCCAACACTCCAAGCCGACCCGCTCTCTCCTGCTCTTTTTGCCGCGCTAAGGCTGCTATACCAAAAGAGCACCAAGCCGATCAGCATCTGCGGAGAGATCGCCGCCGAGAAAGAGGCTGTCGGCAAGCTGCTTGAGATCGGTTTTTCTATCCTCAGTGTTGCGCCTTCACATATACCAACGATCAAGGAGATTATCCGAAATGGTTAGTTTTTTGCAAAAGATCGGCAAGGCGCTGATGACTCCAATCGCAGTACTGCCAGTAGCGGCGCTGCTGCTTCGCTTCGGATTTGGGGATATATTCACCGGAGAGACAGCTGAGATCATGAAGGCTGCGGGTGAGGCGGTCTTCAACAATCTTGATCTGCTTTTTGGGATCGGTATCGCGTACGGACTTGCCAAAAACCATGACGGTGCAGCTGCGCTCAGTGGCGCGCTGGGTGTCTTGATCGCCAAAGATGTGATCCATGTGATCGATGACAGTGTCAAGATGGGAGTCTTTATCGGCATCATCATGGGGGTTATCGCAGGAACACTATACAACAGATTTCAAAATATAGCTCTTCCGGAATTTCTCGGTTTTTTCAGCGGCAAACGATTTGTGCCGATCATTACCTCGATTTGTGCGGTATTGGTCGGTGTACTTGCGGGGTATTTTTGGCACTTTGCACAAGAGGGTATCGATATCTTCGGCAATGCCATCATCGGCCTGCAAGAGGCAGGCACCTTCATATAC
This sequence comes from Sulfurovum sp., assembly GCA_020721085.1. Taxonomy (GTDB): domain Bacteria; phylum Campylobacterota; class Campylobacteria; order Campylobacterales; family Sulfurovaceae; genus SZUA-451. The sequence continues at coordinate 34,163 of DYNJ01000005.1, forward strand.
GGTACACTCAACCGACTCTTGATCCCGCTTGGACTGCACCATATCCTTAACTCGATCTTTTGGTTTCAGCTGGGGGATTTCGAATATATCAAAGTAGGCGAAACGCTCATCGCACACGGGGATCTGCATCGTTTTTTTGCGGGAGACAAGAGTGCGGGCGTATATATGGCCGGCTTCTTTCCCGTGATGATATTCGGACTTCCGGCTATGGCGATGGCGCTCTATCTCCATACGCCGATAGCCAAACGCAAGAGGGTCGGCGCGCTTCTGGCGGGTGTGTCATTCACCTCGGCGCTCACCGGTATCACTGAGCCTTTGGAATTTCTGTTTCTTTTTTCGGCGCCCCCGCTATTTGGACTGCATGCACTGCTAACCGGACTTTCTATGGCATTGGCTCAATATCTGGGCATTCTGCATGGTTTCGGCTTCTCTGCTGGACTTATAGACTACCTCATCAATTATAAGCTTGCCGCCAAACCGCTGCTGATCATCCCGCTTGGTCTTTTGATGGCACTGCTTTATTTCACGCTCTCCTATTGGCTGATCAAATTGCTGCATATCGATCTTTTTGCAGATGAGTTGCAAGTGGAGGAGAAGGCATTATTCGCAGAAGATGATGAAGCCAAACGACTTATAGAAGCTTTGGGAGGAAGGGATAATATCATAGATACCGATGCTTGCATCACGCGTCTCAGGATGAAGGTAGAGGACAGCTCCAAGCTGCTTGACACGCAGTTCACGGCATTGGGTGCAAGCGGAGTCATCCGTCCCGATAGTCAAACTATCCAGATCGTATTAGGTACCAGGGCCGAAAAGGTAGCCGAAGCGATCAAGAAGCAGCTCGGAACATAATAGAACTATCTGAACAATTTGATGATTAGCCCCTGAAATAAATTGAGGATGACACTATGCTTGTCATTCCGAACTCGTTCCGGAATCTAAAAAATATGTATATTATTTTTTCTGCGATTTCATTACCATGATAAATACTATCACGATCACCGCGTAAAATAGCAGATAGTAGATATTGTCACTTTCGAGCATCAAAAAACCTCCATTATAGTATCACCGCTTCGTACCGTACCGGCTCTTTTTTCTATTGTTTTGATCTTTTTTGTATCAGTTATGACTATGGGTGTGGTACAGTCAATCCCATATTTTTGCAGACATGGCAGATCAACCCGCATGATGGCATCTCCTGCCTCGACCATAGTGCCCTCTTCAATGACTCTTTCAAATCCTTCCCCTTGTAGCTTTACCGTATCAAGCCCGATATGCACCAACAGATCAAATCCACTGCCACTGCGTATTACAAAAGCATGGTTTGTTGGGAAAATCCTGGTAAGTTTGCCTCTTATGGGCGCACGAAACAGTTCATCGTTTGGTATGATCGCTATCCCCTCGCCTGCAAGTTTCTGCGAAAACACCTCGTCGTTCACCTCTTCAAGCGCTACGACTTTGCCATTCACCGGTGCGACGATCACCGTAGCTTTTGTTTTTAAAAATCCGAACACTCACACTCCTTTTTATCCTTCAAATTTCAACTCACCGCCCACATAGACACTCTGCATAACCAAATCATCATCAAAGATGACGATATCAGCATCATAACCCTCTCGCAGTTCTCCTTTGGCAAGCCCAAGTTTCCTGGCAGGCAGAGCCGTCACTGCATAAACCGCCTCCGCAAGCGTGGCATCACTATGTAAAATGAGATTTTTGACAGCATCGTTCAGCCTTAGTACACTGCCTGCCAACACACCGTTTGAGAGTGTCGCTCTGCCATCCGAAACAGTCACCTCTTGTCCGCCTAGATCATAGCGACCACACTGCATACACCCTGCCCGCATCGCATCAGTGATCAGGATCAAACGCTCCTTTTTGATCTTGTGAACAGCATGCAACACACTTGGATGTGTATGGATCAGATCCGCTATGATATCAGCCGTCACATCACTATCCATAACAGCCCCGATCAGACCGGGGTCTCTATGGTGCCAAGGAGGCATTGCATTGAAAAGATGCGTAGCATGGGAAATCCCCCACCCAAAACTCTCTATCGCCTCATCATAATTCGCCTCACTATGACCAATACTCAACACTATCTTGGGATATGTCTTATGGATATGCCGGATAAATTCTTTAGCCCCCTCTATCTCTGGTGCCATGGTGATCACTTTGATGTGCTCTAGATACGGCGTGATCCAGTCAAGATTTGGCTTTTGGATCTGCGAAGAATCCTGTGCACCGCTTTTGCAAGGATTGATAAACGGTCCTTCGAGATGAATACCTGCTATCGAAGCGCCGCTCACCTCTGTTCCGTGCGCAACTACCACATCGAGGGCTTTGATAATCTGCAGTTGGCTCATGGTCATAGTAGTGGCGACAAAAGATGTAGTGCCCGTATGCAAAAGCGTGTGAGATATCATATCCAGTGCCTCAGGAGTAGCATCCATCACATCAGCACCGCCGCTTCCATGAATATGGATATCAATAAATCCGGCACTTACATAGCAACCTTTCGCATTGATGATCTCGCATCCGTGAGGCACTGCTTCTTTGCCGGATATCGCTATGATCTTTTTGTCAAAAAGTACTACTTTATCTGCCAGAATTTCTTGGTTATGGATTATTGTTCCGTTGATGATCGCCTTCATAAACGCCATTATAGCCACTTAAACTCTATAAAACGAAGTTTTTGAGTATCAACGGCTAAACAGATATTTTCTCATTATTAAAATTCTGATAATGAAATAGACCG
>DYNJ01000061.1 GCA_020721085.1 Sulfurovum sp.
TGAACTGTCGCAAAATTTGCGACGGTTGAAATTTTTTCTACCTCACCATCACGAAAGACATTGCCAATATGTTTTCCAATGGTTTTGACATCTCTTTCAAAGAGCTCAGCTATCTGATTTCTATTGAGCCATACAGTATCGTTATCTATGGATACTTTTAGCTCCAGCTCACCATCATCGTAAACTACCACATCTGTCTGATTTTGTTTATTCATGATCGGTTTGCCTTGTCTCAATAGAGAGATTTGCACTGTTTAACCCTATCGCCTCCCATACCGCCAAAGCCTGCTTGTGCTCGGCTACATCGTGGCATCTCACTATATTCGCGCCGTTTTCGACCGCTTTGAGGTGGATCGCCAAAGTCCCGGGCAGCCTCTCGTCGGTCGGTGTCGGTATGATCTTGTCGATCATCGATTTGCGGCTGGCACCTATGAGCACCTCACACCCGAAATGGGTGAAGTGACGGAGGTTTCTAAGAAGTGCGAGATTGTGCTCCAAGCTTTTGCCAAAGCCGATCCCTACATCAAGAATTATATTTTCTCGATCAAGCCCGAGAGCTTCGCATTTGGCGATACGCGCCTCAAAAAATGCGCTCACTTCAGCAGTCACATCATCATAAAAGGGACTCAGCTGCATCGTCTGGGGGGTGCCTTGCATATGCATGATGCAGAGTTTCGCGCCATATCTCACTGCAAGTTTTACAATCTCATCATTGCTTGCTCCCGTGATGTCGTTGATAAGCCCAAAACCGCTTTTGAGGGCATATTCTATGACTGTAGGGGTGAAGCTGTCTATACTGAAAGTAACTTTCTCATAGAGTTTTTCTGCACTGACGGCATCACAGATCGTTCTGATGCGCCCTAGCTCAAGTTCCGGACTCACCGCCTCGGCACCCGGACGGCTTGATACGGCACCAATATCGATAAGTGAAGCACCGTCACTGATCATCTTTTTGATCTGGGCTACCGCATCATCTGCCTTGAACCTGCTGCCTGCAAAAAAACTGTCATCATTGGCATTGATGACGCCCATGATCTGCAAAGGATAGTGTGGGGTAAAGAGAAATTTTTTGAGCTCTTTGGCAACCTTTTTGAGTCCAAACGGCTGTGCCAACTCTTTTCGTGAAAGGGTTTCTATCTGCTTTTTTGTGCCGATCAGGAGACAGTCATAGTGGCTCTTTTCACAAGTGATCACCCCACCGGGAACTGCCAGATCAGCACCGATACTCAGAGCATCTTGCTTGAGAATATTGGCAGCGGGTGTGCGCAAACCTTTGAGGCAGAAGGTGAAAAGCTCCATTTTTTTTGACATAATGGCGACACCGCCGCTCTCCACACCTAACTGCTTCAAAAACTCTTTAGGATTATGGATCTCTCCGAGCCTATATATCCTCATCTTTTCTCCCTCAAATAAGCCTGTTTAGATATTTTGTTTTTTCTTTTTTGCCAAAAGTTTGAGCAACAAGGTCGTCAATACAAACTGTACCGGCGATCCCCTGTCCAGGGCGTTAAACAGATCAGAAAAGAGTTGCAGACTCTTTTCATCGAGATGATAGCGCTGCGACCGCATCGCTTCTTTGCAGATTTTCTCGATATATAGTTTTGCCGTGGCCATATCAATCCGCTTATTGCTCTGGATAAACTTATAAGCAGATGCCAGATCAAGCTGCCCTATATCCAATGCCAACGGCTCTTCGTCGTAAGTTTCCTTAAGGATCGTCATCGGCAGTCTGGATCTGACAGTGGGCAAAATGGTAGCTTTAGACGGAGTGATCAAGATAAATGCCACATCAGGAGGCGGCTCTTCGATCACTTTGAGCAGTTTATTTTGGATCTCAGGAGGAAAAAATTTGGCTCCGAGTATCACAAAAGTCTGATGTTCGTTTGTCAGATAAGCCTTTTCGATGGCAAATTTTGCATCTTCTAAAAGAAACCTCTCTTCTTTGATCACTTTGACGATATGCTCATCGGTCACCAACGCCTCAAGCTGACTCACAGCATCTTCGATCTTTGGCGCTATGATGACCTGTGCGGCTAATCTCATGATCAAAGTTCTAAATCACCACAAAGCACGGCATCGATAGTCTTGTTGAACAATTTATATAGCTGGAGCAGCTTGATATCACGCGATTCATCTTTTCCGCGAAGCAAAAAGCTGTTTTGCACCTGTTCATCAACCACCCACAGCAGATTATCTTCATTATGGTAAACCAGCTTCGTATATGAGTGGTCTGCCTTGCCGATATACCAGATAAAATAGCCGTTAGCAAACGAGATATCGAGCATATCCTCCAACGCCTCGATCTCCTGTGTTGATACGACAGAGGAGAGGTTGGGAAATATTCTTGTGAGAGGATAGATGGGAAAAAATGGTCTGTTGTGTTCGGGCAGATTTATCTTGGTGGTAACATATCTTCCAAACCAGCGATGCTCACTGTCTGTCAGCATCAAAACTGTCTGCCCCTCGATAATCTTGGAGACAGCATTTTTGACGAGAGGCACCCACTCATACCGATACTCCTCCATCCAGCTAAAGCCTGATTCCTCTTTGCGAATCATCTCCAAAGTCCAGTTAAGAAGCGTTTGCATCGGCTCTACTTGTCTAGCTGATAGGCATCATGCAGTGTGCGCACCGCAAGCTCTCCGTATTTTTCATTGATGATCATCGAAACTTTGATCTCGCTCGTGCTGATCATCTCTATATTGATATTGTTTTTTGCCAAAGTAGAAAAAGCCAATGCCGCCACACCGCTGTGCGATCTCATGCCTACGCCTACTACTGAAACTTTGCAGACATTTTCATCAAAATCCATACCGCCGATATCTTTATTGAATCCGCCGATCACCTTCTTGGCTCTTTCCAGCTCACTTTGCGGGATCGTAAAGCCCATATTGGTCATGCCGTCAGAGCTTGCGTTTTGGATGATCATATCCACATTGATCTGTTCATTTGCCAAAACGGTAAAAATCTCCGCCGCGATACCGGGTCTGTCCACTACTTTGCGCAGTGTCACCCTGGCTTGATTTTTGTCCAATGCGATCCCGCTTACCAATACTTCTTCCATTCCCTCTTGCTCCTTTGCGATGATTGTTCCTTCTGCTTCTGAAAAGCTGCTCTTTGCCACAATTTTGACACCCAGTTTTTTTGCCAACTCTACCGAACGGCTCTGCAGGACTTTGGCTCCCAGGCTTGCGAGCTCCAGCATCTCATCATAAGAGATGAAATCCATCTTTTTCGCCTTGGGTTCGATCCTGGGATCGGTGGTATATACGCCATCCACATCACTGTATATCTCGCACGCATCAGCATGCAACGCACCCGCTACAGCCACGGCAGAGAGGTCAGAACCGCCCCGTCCGAGCGTAGTCACCTGTCCATGCTCATTGATCCCCTGGAAACCGGCGACAACGATCACTTTGCCGTTTTTGATCTCATCTTGAATGGCCGCAGGATCGATCTCCTCGATCCGCGCAAATGTATGGCTGGCATCTGTCCTTATCCCTGCTTGACGACCCGTCATCGCTATAGCCGGTACACCCATCTCCTCCAGAGCAATAGCCAGCAGCGCCGCCGTAACCCGTTCGCCTGAGCTAAGCAGCATATCCATCTCCCGTCTGGATGGTGTTTTGCTAAAATATGAAGCGTACTCGATCAGCTTGTTGGTCTCTCCGCTCATTGCAGAAACCACAACCACCAGATCATTGCCTTCTTTTTTTGCTCTTGCAACGCGCTCGGCGACATTTGCGATACGATCCAATCCGCCGACACTTGTTCCGCCATACTTTTGTACTATCAACATCAAATAAATCCTTCTTTTCTAAAATATTCTATAACTGTCCGATACACCTTTTGCTTGATGTATGCTACTCTTTCTAGCAGCTCTTCATAAACGACAAACTCATACTTTTCAAATTCAGGAATCTCATAAGCATGCAGATCGATCCTGGCGCCTTTTTTGAGGCGTACCAGAAAGTATTTTTGACTTTGCCCTCTAAACGGATATATCTTTTCTGACTTAGTATTTGGAAAATCATAAGTAATCCATTCTGGAAACTCTGTCAAAATCTCTACATCATTGCATCCGATCTCCTCGTACAATTCCCGACGCAACGCATCTTTTGGACTTTCGCCCTCTTCAATCCCCCCTTGGGGAAACTGCCAGACATTTTTTGCATTGCTTCTGTGCGCGATAAAAAATTCACACTTTTCAGGATATCTTGAAGAGAGTATGACAGCTGAAACATTTAGGCGATACTCACTCCTCTTTAACATTGCCTGCTCTTTTCATGAACCAGCTGCACAACCGGCACAGTCACAGCTCATTATAGTATTTCTCTAAAAATATTGTATCCTAAAAGGGTTTATAACTATTTGAAACGGGGTTTTTAATGCTTCTATATCTGCACATTCCATATTGTGACTCCAAATGTCACTATTGCAGTTTCAACTCATATACATACAGGCACAACACACAAGAGAGTTATATGCGAAGCATCTGCACCCAGCTCCGTCACGAAATCCAAAGATTCAAGCCTGGATACGGAGATATCAAAACCGTTTTCATTGGAGGCGGCACTCCGTCTGTGATAGAACCGTCTTCTTATCGAGAATTTATTTCTATCCTGAAGCCCTATCTCAGCCATAATGCAGAGATTACCGCCGAAGCAAATCCAAATTCGGCCACTGCCTCTTGGCTGTCGGGCATGAAAGAACTTGGCATCAACCGTATAAGCTTTGGTGTGCAAAGTTTCGATGACGAAAAACTAAAAAAATTGGGCCGCGCCCATAATTGCCAACAAGCCATAAGCGCTGTCAAAACTGCTCATAATCTAGGGTTTGAACATATCTCGCTAGACCTTATTTATAATGCGCAAGGAGATACCAAGGAGCTGATAGCCCATGATATAGATACCGCTTTTTCTCTACATATTGATCATATATCAGCCTACGAGCTTACCATAGAAGACGGTACGAAATTTACAGACAATGACAGACAAGCTGATGATCAGTTGGCTTTTTTTGTAGCAAGAGAGATCACCAAAAGAGGATTTGACCATTATGAAATTTCAAATTTTGGAAGATATCAATCACGGCACAATATAGGATATTGGAAGCTTGAGGAGTATATCGGTATAGGAGCCGGAGCGGTAGGATTTCAGGGAAATACCAGACTTTATCCGCCTACAGATATCGACAGATACATCGCCGATCCGCTGAATATCAAAAAAGAAGGATTGAATGACAAGGAGATTTTGACAGAAAAAATATTTCTAGGACTCAGGAGCAAAGTAGGCATAGGCCGATCACTTCTCAACGACGCCCTAACAAGAAAAGCTGATTTTCTGGTTAAAGAGGGTAAGCTGACACAAAATGCCACACACTATCACAATCCAAATTTCTTTTTGAGCGATGAAATAGCGCTTTATCTGATGGATTGAGTATCCTTAATTATATTTTGCTAAAATACACTCCAATCTACTTTTGAAGGGCAGTTTATGTTTGATATGAGTCTTGCTGAAATTATGCTGATTGCCATCATCGCGATCCTTTTTCTAGGACCTGACAAACTGCCTGAAGCGATGGTCAAAATAGCCAAACTCATCAAAAGTGCCAAAAAAGCGATCGGCGATGCCAAGCACAGCCTCGAAGAGGAGATGAAGATTGCCGAACTCAAAGAAGAGGCAATGAACTACAAAAAACAGCTCGACGAAGCCACTTCTGAGCTCAAAGGCTTCAAAAATGTCGGCATCAATCCCATGGATGACATCAATGAGGCGGTACAAAGCGCCAAAAAAACTATTTCTGCTCCGGCACCAGAGTCAACCGCAGCCACACCGGAACCAATCATAGAACCCAAAAGAGAGACGGTCACCTTTGCAAAAAAAAGCAGCCGGACTACTACAGAGCCGGCATCAAAACCAAGTGAGGAGATCATATAATGTTTGAAGATATCAAGCCTCATCTGATCGAACTGCGCAAACGGCTGGGCATCTCTGTATTGTCTGTGCTTGCGATGTTTATAGTCGCATTTTCATTTCACAACGAAATACTAAGCTGGATCACCCAGCCGCTCAACGACGCACTGGCTCAAGTCTCTACTATCTCCAAACATGCGGCAGAAGGGATGGTCACGACCCACCAGGTAGGCGGTGCATTTTTTGTCGCGCTGAAGGTCTCATTTTTTGGCGGATTGCTCGCTTCTTTGCCGATAATTCTCTATCAGCTCTGGAGATTTATCGCTCCGGGGCTCTACGAAAACGAGAAAAATATGCTCATACCATTCGTAGTAGGCGGATCGCTGATGTTTTTCATCGGGGTACTCTTCAGCTATTATGTCGTTACCCCTTTTGGATTTCAGTTTCTGATTGCTTTTGGATCATTTCTCTACACGCCCATGATCAATATCGAAGATTATGTAGGATTTTTTACCAAGATTATGTTCGGTTTCGGGATTGCTTTTGAGCTTCCGGTTTTTGCCTATTTTCTAGCACTTCTTGGGCTGGTGACCGATCGAACCATGATAGATTTTTTCAAATACGCTATCGTTATCATCTTCATCGTGGCGGCTATCCTCACGCCGCCGGATGTCATCACGCAGCTCTTGATGGCTCTGCCTCTTACTTTGCTTTACGGTCTGTCTATATTGATCGTACGGATGGTCAATCCGGAAACCCCCAAGCCCAAAGAGGAAAAAGAGCAAAGCCGCCCTGCAAATGACCGCGAACGCACTAAGCAGCAACTCCTTGATGATACGAAAAATCCCTGACGACTGCTTTTTGAAAAGTTAGTCTGATGCCGCTTTCATCCACAGAAGAACTGCTTACCGCCAGCTATGACTACGAGCTTCCGCCGGAGCGCATCGCCTCTGCTCCCGTCCATCCCAGAGACCATGCCAGATTACTGGTATATGACCGCACGACAGGAGAGATCACCCATACTGCTTTCCAAAAACTATTGGACTTTTTGCCGGAAGGGTGCGATATATTTTTGAATGATACCCGCGTGATCAAAGCGAGGATTTTTGGCAAAAAAAGCAGTGGCGGCAAAGTCGAACTGCTTCTCAATAAACCGTTGGATGACGGACAATATGAGGTATTGATCCGAGGCAAAGTCCGCATCGGCGCCACTTTGCTTTTCGACCAAGGACTCAGTGCTGTCGTGACCGCACTGTGCCAAGACGGCTCCAGAGCAGTCACTTTTGCACACCACGGCAAACCTCTAAGTTTTGAAGCGCTGATAGCCATACTCGATGAGATCGGACACATCCCCCTGCCCCCATACATCCAGCGAGCGGATACCACAGATGATGCAAGCGACTACCAGACACTTTTTGCCCGTCATGCCGGAGCCGTCGCAGCGCCTACCGCCTCTTTGCATTTCACCCCTGAACTTCTCGATCAGTTGTCTCAAAAATACCGCACTCACACACTCACGCTTCATGTCGGAGCAGGCACATTTAAGCCGGTAGAGGTCGATTATATCTTGGATCATCCGATGCATTCAGAATATTTCCATATCCCGGATGATACCGCCCTGATATTAGACAGCGATCGCCATATCCTAGCCGTAGGGACTACTGTGACACGCACGATAGAGTACTATGCCCGCACCGGAAAAAAAAGCGGGGAGTGCGATCTTTTCCTCAATCCCCACAACCCGCCGCGCAGAGTCGATCATCTCCTGACCAATTTTCACCTCCCCAAAAGCACCTTGATCATGCTGGTCAGCGCCTTTATCGGCACAGATCAGACACTCGCACTGTACCGAGAGGCGATCGAGCAAGAGTACCGCTTTTTCAGCTACGGCGATGCTATGCTGATAATATAAAACAATCGCATGGATAATCAATTTTTTGAATATATTTGATATAATCATAGCAAAAAAAATAGGGGTTGCTGGAGGATGGATAAAACAATAAAATATATCCGTTCGCTTATTTCGGAAAAACTTATTGCACTGGTTGCCTTTAGCCCGTCTATACTTATACCGCTGATAACGATAGCCATCTCCTGCCTAGTCATCTATTTTGATGATAAACTGTATCGCCAAGCCGATCAAAACATAGAAAAATCATATACCGACATACAAAACAATATCGCCGTCTCCAATATATACAGAGCCTTGAAACTTATAGAATACAAAAACTCTATAACCGAAAAGATGCTGCAGGAAAAGGTCAAAACAAGAGTTGATACCGCCTACTCGGTAGCAAAAAATATTTATGACGAATATAAGGATTCTCATACTCCCGAAGAGACTCAAAAGATGATTATCGATACACTCAGACCTCTTGTCTGGAACAACGGAGATAGTTTCATCTTTATTTTGGATTTTGACGGAGTATTTAAGCTGGCTCCGCAATATTTGAGACATTTAGAAGGAAGCTGTGTCATCGATTTTCGGGATGCGACCGGCACAGAGGTCATACGAGAAGAGATTAATCTCATCAAAACAAACGGCGGCGGCTACCTTTGGGATACATTTACCCGCCCCGGTCATGATCCAAAACTGCAATTCAAACAGCTGGCATATGTGAAGAATTTCGGGCATTTCAACTGGTATATAGGTTCTGCCGAATACTTGGATATCACGGCCAAAGAGACCGAGAAAACTACACTGGAGATCCTCCGCAATGTCTCAGGCAACGGAAACGGATATTTTTCGGTCATAGACCGATCGGGAAATGTGATCTTAAATACCGAAGACACAACTCTGGAGGGAACCAACATCTCGTCTCTCAGGAGCACTGACGGTAAGGAGCTCATGGAAGAATTCCTCAAAAGCGCCTCTTCTTCGGAGCCTTATTTCGTATCTTACAAGTGGGAAAATCCAAAAACCAAAATGATAGAACAAAAGCATATCTATCTTAAGGATATTCCTGGTAGCAGCCGGATGATAGGAAGCAGCATAAACATAGATAACGATTTGATAGATCGCAAAAAAAAGGAAGTGTATCAACTTCATCAAGCCCAATCTCAAAATATATATCTTACCTTGCTCTCGTTTGTGCTCTTTTCACTTTTTATCGGGTATAAAATTTCTCAGCTGCTCAATAGAAAATTTAAAGACCACGAGAATACTATTACACGCAAGAGCAATGAGCTTTTACAACTGAACCATTCGCTTGAGAATTTGGTTGAGGAGAGGACGGATGAACTGAACAGAGCATATGAAAATATGAAAAAAATAGCGCTAACCGATGCTTTGACAGGAGCTTATAACCGCAACTATTTCAATGACGCACTTTATCACGAGATATACATAGCAGATCGCTACAGAGCTGTTTTTTCACTCCTGATGTTTGACATAGATCACTTCAAAGCCGTCAATGATACCTTCGGACACGATGTAGGAGATCTTGTGCTGGTCGATATGGTCAATATCGTGCGTGCTCAGTTGCGCGATAGTGATATTTTTGCCCGGGTAGGCGGTGAAGAGTTCATGATCATACTGCCGCAAACTTTGATTGATGAGTCCTATGAGCTGGCTGAGCGGATACGAGAGCGGATCCAAGATCATCATTTTACGACTGCGGGCAATGTCACAATCAGCATAGGTTTGGTGTCATATCGGCGGCATGAGACATTTAAATCCATACTCAAACGCGTTGATGTCGCGCTGTACAGTGCCAAAAAGAGCGGTCGCAATCAGGTTGCATGCTAAAAATGAACAAACCGATAAAACAATATCAAGAAGAACGCATCATAGAAACGGTAGCGAAAATCGTTTTGATCGGTCTGCTGCTTTATAGCGCTTACCTCATCCTTAAGCCTTTTATCGGGATCATCATCTGGGCGATCATCATTGCCGTGACTGTCAATCCGCTCATAACCATCGGAACAAAGCGCCTGCATCTCTCACGAGCCAAAGTTTCAACACTCTTTATCATAGCTGTCATGATACTGATCATTATCCCCTCAGTCGGATTGGCGGCGACACTCTCCGATACGCTGCAAATGCTCTATGCAGGACTCAAAGAGGGAACCCTCGCCATTCCTCCGCCTAGCGAAAAAGTAGCCGCTTGGCCGATCGTCGGCGGGTACATTTATCCGGTATGGCAGGAGGCCTCTACCAACCTCACTGCCTTGCTGCTCTCACACAAAGCCGAAATTCTCCCCATTGCAAAATCTACACTCGGCATTGGAGGCAGCGGGCTGATCACATTTTTGATGTTCATAGCTTCGATTTTTATCGCTGCATTTTTGACCGCTTCAAGCCACCACTACGCACTGTTTTTTCAGACTGTCGCCAAACGGCTCGCAGGCGATCGTGGACCGGAGTGGACGCATCTTGCCATCATGACGATCCGAAGCGTCGTCCAAGGAGTGATCGGGATCGCACTCATCCAAGCTGCTGCCGGGTATATCGGATTTGTTTTTTTTGATGTCCCTTTTGCCGTAGTATTGGCGTTTTTGATCATGATGATCGCTATCGCCCAACTGCCTGCCTTTCTCATCCTTGTTTTTCCGGTTATCTATATGTTCTCTACCGCTTCAATCGCCAAAGCTGTTGGCTTTTTGGTCTTTGCGGTTATACTTGGATTTAGCGACAACGCACTTAGACCTTTCTTGCTGGGGCGCGGAGTCAATGCCCCCATGATCATCGTCTTGCTCGGCGCACTTGGGGGGATGATCGCATGGGGCATTTTGGGACTTTTCATCGGCTCGGTTCTGTTGACCGTAGCCTATAAACTCTTTATGGCATGGATCCATGATGCAGCCAAAGAGGCGGATATCGGTACCCAAGAGAAGATGAAACACAGCGGACACACTCCGCAAGAAAAACTTATATAAAAACTTATATATTTAGGGCACCTCTAAAAACCCCTTGATGGATATAGAAGCCTAAATTTTGGATAAATT
>DYNJ01000062.1:0-8739 GCA_020721085.1 Sulfurovum sp.
TGCACTGGAAAAGAGTCTCAATTGTGGCCATAGACTATTTTTATAAACTATGCAGTATAATTTTTTATGAAAACTACAATAAAATATTTAGCCTTGATACCTATCTTGGTATGGAATATTCTTCTATCAGCAGAGACGGATCGGAATGATACTGTCGATCTCAATCGTACAGGAAGCTGGATCGCTTTTCCTTTTGCATTCAGCAGCGATGATACCGGTCTTGCAGGAGGCGCCGGGGTCATCGCAGAAGGTGTTCTTCAGCCTCAGACTACTTTGGTAGCTACACTTTTTACAGGCGAGGAATTAGATTACACCACCAACGGTATGTCCGACAGCGGCAGCTTTGGCGGCGGACTTTTATCTTTTTCGGATTTCAAAATCCCCTACACAAACAACAGACTCTATTTTTCTATTTGGGGAGCTTCTGTTTTTACGCCAAAGGATAGCTTCTATATAGACGGATCGAATGATTCCAATATCGATGACGCATGGAAAAGCTCGGGGCAAAGCAACTTTTTCTACACTACTTGGAGTTATGTCCTTCCCGTCGGAGAAGGTTTAGACAAGCCGGAAGCTATTTACAATCTCAAAGACGGTTTCGCTATGGATCGCGAAGACTATGGCAATGGAGTCCCTTTTGAGACGGGACGCACGACTGTAGGAATCAAAACCTTTTATCAGGATCAAGAGATAGACAACTGGAAAGATTCAGACACTTGGGCCGGTTTTGCCTCCGCCCCCACATGGAACACCGAGGGGTTGAGGCTCTTTATGCTGCACGACAATACCGATTTTGACTTGAACCCTTCAAGAGGGTATAGCTTCCAGCTCCAGTACTCCAAGGACTTCGGCACCGGTGATGATCTTCAAAGCTGGGATTTTATCGACTTTAAATACAACAAATATTTTACGCTCGAAACATTTGATTTTATGCAGACATACACGAAGCAAGATGTGCTTGCATTTAGTTTTTGGACAGGATACTCTCCGGATTGGGATACCGACAGTGAAATTATACCTGGCATTGACACGCACCGCCCGCCTTTGTGGGAAGGTGGCAGACTAGGCGGATTTAACCGCATGAGAGGCTATGACAGCAATAGATTTTCAGGCAAAGCAGTCATTTACGGCACCGCGGAATACAGAGCGATCCTCGACTACAACCCATTCCAAAAAAATACATCGATAGGCAAATGGATGCCGGCCCGGATAGATTGGCTTCAAGTTGTCGGGTTTGTAGAAGCAGGCAGAGTCAATGATGGCTACAACAGCGAACTTCTGAGGGATATGAGATACGATGCGGGGGTGAGTGTGCGCGCTATGGTCGCCGATTTGCCTGTCCGTTTCGATATCGCCAAAGGAGACGAAGATACCTATATGTGGGTAATGATCCGACAACCGTTTGATTTTTAGCAGCATGTGGGTAAAATAGCAAAAAATATGGAGTTTTCATGTTGAGATTTGCACCCTCTCCCACTGGTGATATGCATATAGGCAATCTGCGTGTTGCGCTCTTGAACTATCTAGTCGCCAAACAAAGAAATACGCAATTTATAGTCCGTATAGAAGATACTGACAAAGAGCGCAATATCGAGGGGAAAGATCAAGAGATTTTGATGATCCTTGAGAAATTTGCTATCACACACGATCAACTTTTTTATCAAAGCGAGAACCTCCATATCCACCAGACACTCGCGATCAGGCTTCTCGAAGAGAAAAAGGCATTTGTCTGCACCTGCACGCCCGAACAGCTGGATCTTGACCGCGACAAAGCCAAGCAGGACAATATCGCCTATCGCTACAGCGGACGATGCGCGGATATGTCAAGCGGAGAACTTGTCCGTCTCAAAGAGCAAAATATACCTTTTGTGATACGGCTCAAACTGCCCGACCACCCGATCGCGACGCACGATATCATCAAAGGCACCGTAGAGGTTTCTCCAAGTGAAGTGGACAACTTCGTGATACTTCGCGCCGACGGTACGCCTACTTACAATTTCGCCTGCGCCTGCGATGATATGCTCACCGGCATTAACCTCGTCATCCGCGGCGAAGATCATATGAGCAATACACCCAAACAGGCGCACATCAAGCGACTTTTGGGCTACGAAGCGGATACTGAGTATGCGCATCTGCCGATCATCCTCAACACAGAGGGCAAAAAGATGAGCAAGAGAGATAATGCCAGCTCTATCAAATGGCTCTTAGAAGAGGGTTTCATCCCCGACGCTATCATCAATTATTTGTTGCTTTTGGGCAACAAAACACCCACGGAGATCTTCACGCT
The DNA here is from genome assembly GCA_020721085.1 of Sulfurovum sp. Classification (GTDB taxonomy): domain Bacteria; phylum Campylobacterota; class Campylobacteria; order Campylobacterales; family Sulfurovaceae; genus SZUA-451. The sequence continues at coordinate 2,288 of DYNJ01000062.1, forward strand.
CCCTGAGGCAGCAACATGGCTCAAGCTCGAAAATATCTCCAAAAGTCCGGCACGGTTTGATATAGATAAGCTACGATTCATCAACCGCGAACACCTTAAGCGTATGGATGACATCAGGCTATCCAAACTTTTCGGATTTGCAGACAGCGACATAGGCAAACTTGCCAAAATATATCTTGAAGAGGCAAGTACGACAGTTGAACTCCAAGCCAAGATCAAAGCTATTTTTTCACCCAAGATCCCGATTCAGGAATGGAAAACTGAGATGAAAATCCTCAAGGAGATCATCAACAATGCGCCAGTTTTTGATGACTACGACTTGTTCAAAAATCATCTGCTGAGCCAAAGCGGTCTGAAGGGAAAGAGCTTTTTCAAACCGTTTCGCCTCGTGCTCACCGGAGCCGAACATGGACCGGAGCTCGGCGATATCTACCCCTACATCAAATCTTATATACTGGAGATCATCTCATGAATGCCCTTGTCTTTTCTTTAGCACAACTGCTGCACACTATCATCACAGTTTATATCTGGATCATTATCATCGCCGCACTTTTTAGTTTCGTCAGACCAGATCCAAACAACCAAATCGTGCAGATCATATATCGCCTGACAGACCCTGTGTATCAATGGATACGAAGCAGATTTCCGTTTGTAGTCATTTCAAACATTGATCTCTCGCCTGTAGTGATCATTTTGGCACTCCAGTTTTTGGATACTTTGATGATGCGCTTTCTTGTGGGATAGGAGAAAGATGAAGTCATTTTTATTTATCCTCTTCTTGTTAGTGTTTTCATATTCGGCAGAGGCAAAGACTTTTACTTACGATCAAGTGCATCAGATGCCAACCAGTATCGAAAAAGACTACTATATCTGGCGCTACCTCAGCCAAAGTACCACTACGGCAGATCAGGCTAGATCAATCATCCACGAGACTCACCATCTCAATGACAAACTTATCGGCTCATATAAACGTAAAACAGGAACCGCTCCTAGAATATCACATAAGCCCATGCCATACTCTCAGCAACTAAAGCCTCAGACGGACGGATCATCGCAATCCTGGCGCATCGGATCTGCCAAACTCCAGTCGATCATCCGCAGTAATACCCCATTTGGAGAATGGAGCCAAGAAGAGCCATTTGTGCAATGCTATGTCTTCAACAACTGCGGCGCAGCAAAAAGAAAAAGTCTCAATCAGCAGATCTCAAAACAACAATATCAACGGATGACCACCAGCAAGGCATTCAACAAAAGCGCCAAATTGATCATGTCTGAAAAATTAAACAACCTAACAAATGCCCTATACTATCCGCCTGATCCGAACAACGCATTGACCTCCAATACGCACTTTGATATCGGCATGTATGCACTTATGCACAACAACAATCAATCTGCCGCGATCTATTTCGATCAAGCGCGCCAAAAAGCGGAAAAACAAAATGAAGCAGACAGGGCTGCCTTTTGGCTCTATCAAGCCACCGGCAACAAGGGCTATCTCAACCATCTTCTCAAAAGCTATGATGTCAACATGTACACGCTGATCGCCAGAGATATTATGAATATCCGTTATCCGAAGACTATCACGCCGACGCTGCCAAAGAGAGATCTGCCGCATTACAACAGCCAAAATCCTATCCATTGGGCAAACATCAAGCTCAAACTCTTCAAGCCGGGAGCCAATCTCAACTCACTCGCCGGCCAATATGAATCCGAAGAGGCGATAGGCGTCTATAGCTATATCAAAACCGAAGAATCAAAAAAAAGAAGTATCTATTATCCTATGCCATATCGTGATATCATGTCGCAGCTCCCAAAAGAACGACAAGCGCTTATCTATGCCATCGCAAGACAAGAGAGCCGTTTTGTCCCCGCTTCCGTCTCTCGCTCATTTGCGCTGGGGATGATGCAGATCATGCCATTTCTAGTCGAGCATATCGCCAAACAACGCGGAGAAAATATCGATCTTGATGAGATGTTTGATCCGCACAAAGCTATCATTTATGCCAACCACCACCTCAACTATCTCACAGAATATCTCTATAACCCGCTCTTTATAGCTTATGCCTACAACGGCGGCATAGGTTTTACCAAGAGATTGATCCAAAGAGATGACTATTTCAGGAAAGGCGCTTATGAGCCGTATCTCAGCATGGAGAAGATGACCAACGAAGAAGCCAGAGAATATGGCAAAAAGGTCTTGACCAACTATGTGATATATCTCAATAAGTTGGGTGTGTCAGCAAGAATTTCGCCTTTTTTGCAAAGCCTAACCGACCCTTCCCGTACTGATAATTTTCGAAGATAAGATCGAACATGCTTTTGGAAGTGTGTGGGAAACTGACGAGATAAAAACTGCTCCAGATCGAAACAATAGGGATGTGCTCCAGTAGCGGATCGTTGCGCAAAAGCTCTTTGATCTTGACTGGAAGCTTTCCCTCAAGAGTGAGATTTTGCTCTTTGCTTGCCAGCCCCAAAGCAATACCGTCAGCTTCATAAACTCCGACCACAAACTCCTCACCGATCTTTTGTCCCGTCTCTTCTGCCGCCAAAGAGCGTTCGCCGTTGAGATAGGTCGCTGTCAACATCACTTTAACTTCATCTTTTTCATATAATCTGATTTTTTCACTTTTTTGAAGCGTGGTATTGGTTTGGATATTTGTCTCAAAAGTTTTGTGCATCATCTTTTCATTATCGGAGCCGCAGCCGCTATATAGCGCCATCAACAACAATATAAGTAACTTTGTTTTCATTTTTTCATACCTTCAATGCTTTTCGAGCAGCATTTGATAGATTTTAACATAGCTTCAATAAAGTTTGATGTATAATCAAATCCATAAGATGGCGATAGCGTCAAAAATGATCTGAATAGAAGGGGAAATGTGAAAAAACGGGTAGCAGTAGCTTTCACGGGACCTTCCGATAGCGGTAAAACCACTCTTATCACAAAGATTGCACAGGAGCTGATCAAGACTCATAAAGTAGCAATCATCAAAAATGACCCCAAAGACAAAGCGCAATTTGATGTGAAGGGCAAAGACAGTTACAAATTTACACAAACAGGTGCAGAGGTAGTGATAGTCTCACCTACACGCACTACCTACTTTTCCCAGCGAGAAAAATCACTCGGTGAGATCATAGCCATGATCGGAGATTTTGATTATCTGCTTGTCGAAGGACTCAAGACTCTTCCGCTTCCAAGGATTGCAATATTTAGGAATGTTATCGAAGAGAGCTATTATCCTTGCAGCGAAGCGATAGCAATCGATGACAGCATCAAACCGGAATCTTATACTATTCCGGCTCATATCAGCCTGCTCGACCTCAACAATACCCAAGAGATCATCTCTTGGATCCAAACCAATGCAAAGGAGATCTAATGCGTACCCTTGAGCCCATCTTTGAGGCCATCAAAAAATCTGCGTTTCGCATCCGCGAAGCTATCACAAATGAAGATCAAGACTACTCAAGTCAATCCAACCAATCGGGCGATATCCAGCTCAAGCTTGATATCATCAGCGATCTGATCATAGCTGAAGAGTTTTCTCATATTCCATTGATCAAATCGATCGCCAGCGAGGAGAAGGAGGAGGAGGACATCCTCAATCCTGACGGTGAACTCTGTATCGCATATGACCCTTTAGACGGCTCAAGTCTGATAGATGTGGATCTAAGCGTCGGTTCGATCTTTGGTATCTATGACGGTGAGTGGAGCGCACAGAAGATGATCGCCGCCGTGTATGTCGTGTATGGACCACGCCTTGAGATGGTGACAGCATACAAAAACAATGTCAGACATTACATCTACCGTCACGGAAGATTTAAAGAACTTGAGCAAATCAAGATAGGCGATAAAGGCAAATTATGCGCACCGGGCGGCACACAGCAATATTGGCATCCACACCACAAGGCACTCATTGATAATCTTTTTGCCGATGGATATCGACTTCGCTACTCTGGAGGCATGGTACCCGATCTCCATCAGATCCTGCTCAAAGGCGGTGGACTATTCAGCTATCCCGGTACGACAGATAAGGCTGATGGAAAGCTGCGTAAACTTTTTGAGGTCTTCCCGTTTGCTTTCGTATATGAACTTGCCGGCGGTAAAGCGGTCGATGGATACGGCGGACGGCTTTTGGATCTGCCTTGCAGCGAACCACATGAAACAACACCATGCTTTTTGGGGTCTTCCTATGAGATAGAACGAGTGAAAGAGGCTTATGGCAAACGATAAGGCCCGTCGCGATGTCTATGAAGAACAGCTTGAAGCATCGCTGCAAAAGCTGTGGGAGTGCCAGAAAAAGCTAGGCTATAAAAGCTGCCTGCCTTGCTCAAAGATCATGGATTGTCCCATCAGAGACGGCTATGTCAAAGCAGTATATGCAAGTATGAACAAAGGTCAAAGCGGAGGTTTTGAGTTCTAAGATTACTATATATAAAGATATATTACTTTTCACCACAATTTTTATATATCAAAAATCTTTCGTCATTCTCGTGCTTGACACGGGGATCCACAATATCTATCTTTAGACAACCCTTAAATTGATTTTTTCTATTATATATTATATATTCCCTTAAACTCTTTGCGATAGAATACGCCAAATTTAACTTCAAGGAAAAGACAAATGATGAAAAAACTAGCGATGTTGCTGCTCTTGCTATTGATTGCGGGAGGGGTCTTTTTCTATATTCAAGGAAAAGACAGCTATGATCCGCAGAAGTTTTCTGCAACTCTGAGCCATGGGCTCAAAGCCGGCTCATCGATCGCATTGACCTTGCCGGATCAGCATGACCAGCCACATGCGCTCACCGATGATACTCAAAGGATCATTTTTGCCTTCACTAAAGAGATGGGGCATGTGGTCAAAGGATTTCTAGCCAAACAGCCTGCTGACTATCTCGCCGGCAAACATGCACTATTCGTCGCAGACATCAGCCCGATGCCTGTCGTCATCCGCAATACCTTTGCAATGCCGGATCTCAAAAAACAAAATTACAATGTTTTGCTTATCTATGACAAAACTATGGCTGAAAGCTTCAAAAAAGATTTAAAAACAGAAAGCATAATCATTGTCACGATCAATCACGGCACCATCACCAATACTCAATACGCCACAAACGAAAGCGAATTAAGCGCACTCATGCAGTAAACCCAAAGACACTTCACATGCGCAACGAGAAAGAATCATTGTGTATGTATTTCTATGCTCCCTCAAGAAATACTTCAGGGCGCCTACAATAAAATCGGCTCATTTTGAGACTCATCATCTTCATCAGCATATGGCAGTTCAAGCGCTTTGATGTGTGGAATGGCATTTCCGGCAATACCTTCCAATGACGAGTACATAGCGATGGTATTTTTGGTCACCTTGTCTATCTGCTTCTCTCTTTTGTTCCAAATCCTCTCCATAGAGCGTTTTTCACTTTCTAAATCAGCTTTCATAGCAACAAAACCTTCTACAATTGCCTCTATTTGCATCTGAAATTCCATGCTTGTGAGATAATTATAGAGCAAACTCATCTTGTCAGTTCTGTTCTCTTGGGTTCTTGAAACATAATAAAATTTGATGATACTCTCTCGTAATACAGTCGCAAGCCCCTTGAACTCATCAAAAGTACAAACCCAAATTCCATCAACCAGCCCTAGCCTCTTTTGATCTTTTGGCAATACTTCTGTCACCAAAACTCCGATATCAGAACCTTTTTGTCGCATATCCGCCTTGAGCTTCTCTATCCAGCTGGGTTGAAAATCCTTGGTTCTTTTACTCTCATAGTATATCTTGCCACAGTTTTGAGCTTCTCTTGTATGTACTATTTGCACACAGTCTCCACCTTTGACGCCCTTCTTGACCTCATCAATGGTATCGAAAGGAAATTGTGAAGCCAGCCACTCTTCTATGGCAAGCTCTTGGACCTCGCCTTGAAGCTGCATGCTTCCCTGTTCGGCTTTGCGTTTCATCTCATTAATAAGCTTTTTTTGGTCTTCTAATTGCTTGTCTTTTTCTTTGAGTTTAAGCTCGCTAGCTTCTTGAAATTGTTTTGATAGCTTCTCTTTTTCCTGTGATAGTTCTTTGTTTAGTGACAGCTGTGCTTCAGCTCTGGCCAACGACAGCGCTTCATCTTTTTCTCTTTTTAGTTGTTCGATCTGGGCTTTGGCGCTGTTGAGTTCTTGGACTTTTATGGATTTTTCTGCCAATTCGTCTTGGAGTATTTTGAAAGCTGTATTTTGCTCTGCTTGAAGTTCTTGCTTGATGGATTCTGATAATTTTTGTTTTTCTGTCTGAAGCTGTAGCCGTGTAGCCTTTTGCACTTCATCATCAAACTTCTCTTTTTGCTCTTTGATGGATTCTTCTTGGGCTTTTAGAGCATCAAAGGCTTGTTTGTACTCTTTGCGTTTTGCATCCATCTCGGCTTCTTGTTTTTTCTTCTCTGTCAACCACTCTTGCTTGTGTTTG
>DYNJ01000062.1:8839-10724 GCA_020721085.1 Sulfurovum sp.
GTAAGGCTTCGCATCTTTGCATCGTTGTGATATTCGAGGAGATTGAGCGGTTTTGGATCATGGTGGATAAACTTCATAGCATTCATCGCGATATATCGCACTGGATATTTATGATGGATATCCAACTCTTTGAATTTTTCTATTGCAAAGTCTTGGATGAATTTTTCGTTAAACAGCCTATAGACAGTGTACTGCTTTTTAGAGCTTCCCCAATCCTCATATCCGAGCTTGAAATAAAATGTAGTCGGGTTGGCGCCCAACTTCATAATAGTATGACTCCAATGCCTCACCATCACGCGGATACGCCTATATAGCTCAGAACGCTCAAGTATGGGATGATCCATCGATCTGGATATGCCAATACCTTTGCGGCTTTGGCTGGCAAGCACCGGTTCATTGTCACATCCTGTAAGTTTGGCATAGAGATCCCTGCCCTGTCTGCCCCATGACCTGATAAGCGCCCCTGCCCTCCATGCGTCACCTATGGTTTTTATCCCATAGTATGCCATCTTTTCTGAAAATGAGCGCCCTACTCCCGGAAACTCATCGATGGGTATATCTCTGACAAATTCCTCTATTTGATGCCGATGGACTACTTTGGTGCCATACGGTTTGGCTGTGGATGTGGCAAGTTTGGCGATCCACTTGGAATTGCTGGCCCCTATAGATACTGGAAGCCTGAAGCGTATCATGATCTCATTTTGGAGCCACTTGACAAATGATGCCGTCTCCTCATCTGCTATCCATCCCTTCAAATCTCCGAACATCTCATCTATACTATACTGCTCCATCACCGGCACTACAGTAGCGAGATACTCCATCAGTTCATGGCTGAGTGTGTGATAGAGCAGATGATCAGGCGGAAGCAGAATGATATGCGGGCACCTCCAAAGCGCCTCATGGACGCTCATGGCCGTCTTGATGCCATATGCTCTGGCTTCATAGCTGGAAGTGGTGATGATACCTCTAATCTTATTACCGTCTTTGAAATAGGAGGTATGATCATGCTCAGAATGAAAGAGTGACGGGACGAAGGCGCCGCTGTTGAGCGTGATCAGCTTTTTGGCATGGGAGGGTTTGCGGTCAAAGATAAAAGGATCACCTCTGCCTCCGACCGCCATCGCCTTGCCTATTAAAGATGGATTGCGCCTGCGCTCGCATGAACAAAAGAAGGCATCGAGATCTAAGTGTATTATCATACAGGAGATAATATGACAATTTAGAATATTTTTTATTTTCTATGTCATTTTGAAATATTACGTGGTAGTCAATGATAAAGATAGGTGGCGGCGGGCACCACTATTACTATGAAATTCAAGGGGGTGTTCCGCTGTCTGAGATTCAAATAGTAACAACCGTTGCTCCTGACATGGTTTTGGCAACCCATTATTCTGCATAAGGAGTTTGGTTGCTCACCGGTTTTATTTTAGAGGGCAGTTATGATTAATTTCATCTTCATATCTTCTAATCCCGTTCAGATTTTAGATACATTGGATAGAGTACAAAGCCGAATGTGCAAGCTCGTGGAACGCTACAAAGCTTTCACGCAGCGTCCGTGTGGACTTCCGGGTTGGGGTGCGACTCATTGCATCAACAACATATCATGCGTACTTAAAAATCTACACAAAATGTATCAAATATAGTTCTTGTCACAATTTTAGGCTAGTTTATGCTATTGCCATGATAAACTATCACTGTTGATATGATAGTTTATCATGGCAAGGAAAAAAGTTTTTAGATCTTGTCAGGGGGGATAAGATTCGCATCAAAGAAGATTTTGGTGCAACGGTGCTCTACTCACATGTCATCAAAGCACTGAATCAAAAAATCTGAAAAGTCCTTTGGATTTTTAAAGGATATGTATGCGACTACGAGTCTATTATGA
>DYNJ01000117.1 GCA_020721085.1 Sulfurovum sp.
AAACGACTTCCGGGGGAACGGCTTCCGGAGGAACGGCTTCTGGAGGAACAACTTCTCCTCTTTTGCTCATCCGGTCTAGGGAGTCTTGCGCTCTGGCATCGCCTTGTTCTTCCGCTTTTTGATACCACTTGGCTGCTTGGTTAAAATCTTTGGAAACTCCCTTGCCGTTTTCATATAGCATACCGAGGCGGTATTGCGCTTCCGCATTTCCTTGGGTTGCCAGTATTTTAAGCTCTTCCAGAGCGGCAGGATGACCTTGTCCGCCAGCATTTTGATACCATTCAATAGCTTTGTCAATTTCCCTTTTATGTTTCCATATTTCACCGAGATAATATTGTGCGCTAGCGTGATCCTCTTCGCAGGCATATTTTTCAAGTCGGTTTAGTGCAGCAGTATGGCCTTGCTCGCTTGCCTTTTGATACCAAAAAAAGGCTTTGCGTAGATCTCTGTAAACTCCTAGGCCTTTTTCATGCATATTACCTAGGTAATATTGAGCGTCAGCATGACCTTGTTCGGCTATTTCTTCAAACAGGAAAAGAATGATCGTAGTGTCTTGTTCGGCTATTTCTTGAAGACAACGGAAAGCGCTATTATCCCCATTTTTCGCGGCGTTTTTCAGGCAAGCAATAGCACTATCATTTCCTCTTTTGGCAGCATTTTTATAGCACTCAAAAGCTTTGACCATATTTGGGGAAACCCCTTTGCCGCTTTCAAACATCTTGCCAAGTTGGTATTGTGCTCTGTTATCGCCATTTATCGTTGCTTTTTGATACCAATCAAACGCTATGAACATGTTTTGGGAAACGCCGTTACCCTCTTCATACAGCTTACCAAGGTAGTATTGCGCACTGACATCGCCATTTTTTGCGGCTTTTCCATACCACTTGGCTGCTTGGTTAAAATCTTTAGGAACTCCTTTGCCATCTTCATACAGCCTACCGAGGATGCACTGCACTTTGGTATGGCCTTGCTTGGCTGCGTTTTGCAACCAATCAATTGCTATTGCATCGCCATTTTCGGCGGCTTTTCCATACGACTCAGCGGCTTTTTGTATATCGTTGGGAATGCCCTTGCCGATTTCATACAGCCTACCGAGGAGGCACTGCGCTTGGGTATGACCTTGTTTGGCTGCATCTTGCAACCAAGCAATTGCTATGGCATCGCCATTTTCGGCGGCTTTTTGATACCAAAAAAAGGCTTTGTGCTTGTCTTTGGGAACGCCTTTGCCGTTTTCATACAGCCTACCGAGGAGGCACTGCGCTCTGGCGTGACCTTGTTCTGCCGCTTTTTGATACCACTCGGCTGCTTGGTTAAAATCTTTAGGAACACCTTTGCCGTCTTCATACAACCTACCGAGGATGCACAGCACTTTGGCATGGCCTTGCTGGGCTGCGTTTTGTAACCAAGCAATTGCTATGTCATCGCCATTTTCAGCGGCTTTTCCATACCACTCAGCGGCTTTTTGTATATCGTTGGGAATGCCCTTGCCGCTTTCATATGTCTTGCCATCTTGGTATTGTGCTTTCGGATAGCCTTGTTTGATATTTTTTTCGAACCAAGCGATTGCTCTAGTGTCGCCATTTTTTGCGGCTTTTTGATATAACTCAAAAGCTTTGCTATCATTTTTTTCAACGCCCTTGCCGTCTTCATACAGTCTAGCGAGGTTGTATAATGCTCCCCCCTTTTGATTCGCTGCTTTTTGATACCACTCAAAAGCTTTGCTGTAATCTTTGTTGATTCCCTTACCTTCTTCATATAGCCTCCCGAGGCGGTATTGCGCTCTACCATCGTCATTTTCAGCAGCTTTTTGATACCACTCAAAAGCTTTGCTATAATCTTTGTTGATTCCCTTGCCTTCTTCATATAGCCTCCCGAGGCGGTATTGCACTCTGCCATCGTCATTTTCAGCAGCTTTTTGATACCACTCAAAAGCTTTGCTGTAATCTTTGTTGATTCCCTTACCTTCTTCATATAGCCTCCCGAGGCGGTATTGCGCTCTACCATCGTCATTTTCAGCAGCTTTTTGATACCACTCAAAAGCTTTGCTATAATCTTTGTTGATTCCCTTACCTTCTTCATATAGCCTCCCAAGGCGGTATTGCGCTTCCGTTTTTCCTTGGGTTGCCAGTATTTCAAGTCTTTCCAGCGCAGGGGTATGTCTTTGCCTGCTAGCTTTTTGATACCATTCGATAGCTTTGCTAAGCTGTTTTTTGTTTTCGCACATCCTGCCAACAGCATATTGCGCTTCGGCATTGCCTTTGGTTGCCATATTTTCAAGCTTGGCAATTGCTGCGTCATATCCTTGTTCCGCCGCTTTTTGATACCACCCAAAGGCTTTGTTCTTGTTTGAGAGAACGCCTTTACCACTTTCATACAGTTTACCGAGGATGTGCTGAGCTTTGGCATGGCCTTGGGTTGCCAGTATTTCAAGTCGCAGAGCCAGCGTTTCACGATTTAAGACATCTTGATCTTTCTCACTCGGAGAAACCAAGGGACATGGAGTTTTAGCGTTATTTTTTTCTAACCTTCGAAGCGCACTACTTGCACCAAGATACCCATTTTCTAATGATTTTTGATACCACTCGGCGGCTTTGCTAAAATCTTCAGGAACTCCCTCTCCCTCTTCATACATCTTACCGAAGAGGTATTGTCCTTCGGGATCTCCGGCTTCCGCCGCTTTTTGGCGCAATAAAAACAGTTGTGCAATAAATCCATTTGCTGC
>DYNJ01000063.1 GCA_020721085.1 Sulfurovum sp.
AAGTATAGCCATAATTTCCTTGTTCTTTTTCTTGGTCCGTTGACTTTTTTGTAAAGTTTAACCCCGTTTTATTACTCAACCAACAAATAATCTGAATTATACTATAATGCTGCATGGAAAAAATAGATGCAAGAAAATTATCACCAAGAGAGTTGTCTGAAAAGAGAAAGATAGCTATAAAGTTAAGAGAAAAAGGTGTGCCAAATAAAGAGGTGGCAGAAATTGTTGGGATTTCAGCTCATTGATTGGCATAGCAAAAAGATACTCTCCTTGGAAGCTTTCAAACACTATGGACATATCACTTGTCAACAGCAACCCCATATCGGCATAAACCAAAGCCGATACTGTCATTATTGTCTACGATGAAACACCTGTTTCATCTTCAGAATGCTTCATAAATGAAGCGCTCCAAAGATCAAACGCAAAGCCTTTGCTTTTTTTTCTTTTTCTTTGCTGTTTCAGTTATTCTTTATAAAACGGCTTTTAATCACAGCATTCACCGCAGGCTGTGAAATCTTTAATTTGGCTCAATTCGCATTAAGTGTAGACACCATCAATCCGCCCCGCACTCATAGCCAATACTTTCTGAGGTGTTAAGTCAGATTCACGATCAAGCATACGCATCCATCCCAGATAACTCTCTAGATATTTTGTCGAAACACCATTAAAGTGACGCATCCGGTTTTTGAGTCTGCTGTCATAAGCATTGACATTCCCGATATGATACGCTCCCTCTTTGATGTGTTCACCTGCACTGGCATTGATGATCTTGTGTGTGAGGTTTTTAGCTTTGGCAAATACTTGATAGATGCGGTTACCGTCACTGCATAAAAGTATATCTTTATCTATCAAAGGAGAGATAACCCTGCTGATCTCTTCTGTGTTGGCGCTATCCAATACGGCATCTATTGTATGCCCCTCTCTATCTCTGGCGATCAATACAGGTATTTGTTCCTTGGAGAGTCCTCTCTGACTTGCTTTGCCTCCACGCTTTCGGGGTTTATGGTCAAGGTTCCGTTCCCCTTTGTGTGACTCACGGAAATAGGTTTCATCTGCTTCAATGATCCCTTCGAGATGGATAATGCCCTAAATTGCTTGGTTTGCATTGTATTGCCCTCCCATCTTTTTGGTACTTTATATGAGTATAGCACTTTTTCTCTATTGAATGCGAATTGAGCCATATTTTTCTATTTTTTGTTTGATACGCCCTTAAGACCAGGAGATACAGGTGATTTCTGCTTGTGAACCTAACCTCATCGGAGGTCCCCAAAACCCAATTCCGCTATTGATGTAAATATGACGGTGGGCGTCAAGCTGATGTAGCCCTTTGATATAGGGCTGAGCCAGTTTGACAAGATATCCAAAAGGCCAGATCTGTCCGCCATGTGTATGGCCGCTGAGTATCAACGCAGGGGTAAATCCTTCAAGGTATTCTGCAAATTTGGGCTGATGGGCCAAGAGAAGCGTGGGAAATTCAGGCGGAATATCTTGCATCGCTTGATGAATGTTGGGCATATGGCTCTGTATGCGATTTCCAAAAAGATCATATACTCCAGCGATATAAAAGTCGTTGTTGATGCAAACAGCACTATTTTCGAATACATGGATACCAAGCGTTTTAATGTATGCGATCGTTGTATCAATGGAATGAAAATATTCATGGTTGCCGACGATATAATAGGTACCATAACGGCTTTTGAGATATCCCAGTTCATCTATGGCTTCTTTGATTGCTTCGATATCTGCATCGCACAAATCTCCCGTGATAGCGATAAGGTCTGGTTCGAGCCGGTTGATCATGGCAACGCTTTTTACGACAAACTCTTTGTCAATCAATCCACCAATATGCATATCACTGACTTGGACGATCTTGTATATTTTGCCGCCAAAACGCTCTTGTGCGACATCGACAAACTTGACCATAGGATCTTTTGATCCTTCTGCGATTCCTGCTCCGATGTAGGCGGTTCCAAGTGATAGAAACGCAATGTCCCCAGATCGTTTTAAAAAGTACCGTTTTTCTTCGCTAAAAGGGATGATCTGCCAAAAAAGATGGAGAAATTCATAGAGAATGATCCCCACAAAAAGTACAAAACCAACCCCCATACTAAGCGAAAAGATAAAATAAAGAAGTCTTGGAGGATTAAGAGCGTAATAGCTCGTAATGTAGCCGATGATCGCAGTCATGTTGATGATCAGCAGATACTTCAGGAGGGTGCGGCTGTGTGATTTGATGTGCAAACGGCTGATGATGCGTGTATAGACCAGATAGTGCACCATCCCAAAAAAAAGAGTGACGATAAACGGAAATAAAACTTTCATAGAGTGATTGTAGCCTAAAATGATCGCTATTAATAGTTGTTATGTTCAGTTTGGGCTTCTAAGATTGCTTCTAAAATTTTTGTATAGATTTTTTGATGGATTTTTTCGATCTCCTCGGAAGCATTGATCAGCAGATAGGGAATAGAGAGTTTTTGTAGACTTTGGTGCATATGATCTTGCACTTGTAATAGATATTCCAGTCCTCTAAGTTCTATACCGTCTAGAGTTTTGGCAGAGGTGCGTTGCATGAGTGTCTCTTGATCGGCGATAAATAAAATGACAAGATTTGGCAAATGGTTTTCAAGAGCAAATCGATTGAGTTCCAGCAGTTCTTCAAATACAAAATCGCCATTTGCCAAAGCATAGCTTATGCCTGAGAGAAATCCTCGATCAGAGAGGATAAGTTTGTCCATGTTGGGCTTGATAATTTGGATGTAATGTTCCGCACGATCGGCCAAAAACAGCAGTAGTTCAGCTCGTTTGGAATGCAGTCTGTCTTGAAGCAAAATCTCTCTAAGTTGTTGCCCCAAAGGTGTTCCGCCCGGTTCTTTTGTGAGAATAACATCATCAAATCTATCGGATAATAGTTCAATTTGTGTACTTTTCCCACAGGTATCGATCCCCTCAAACAATACATACATCAGCAGCTACACTTGATCATCGGCAAGATCTCTTTGGGGACTAGATGGCTGATCTCACCGTCAAAATTCAATACAGAGCGCACAACAGAAGAACTGATGAATGCATGCTCAAGACTAGGCATCAAAAAGACAGTTTCCAGCTCTTTTTTCAAAGAAGTATTGGCGTAACCCATCTGGAATTCATATTCGAAATCACTCACGGCGCGCAAACCTCTGATAATGATATTGGCATCAAGTTCATCTGACAGTGTGACCAGCAGTGAATGAAAGCCGACTACTTTGACATTGCCAATGGTGTGTGTCGCAGTTTTTATCATTTCGATACGCTGTTCGAGTGAGAACATCGGTTTTTTGGCATCGCTTTGCGCTACTGCTATGACAATCTCATCAAACATACTGCATGCTCTTTGGATAATGTCCAAGTGACCGTTTGTTATGGGGTCGAATGTGCCGGGATAGATCGCTCGTCTCATCAAAACTCCTTTATTTTAGCCGTTCCATCTTGCATACAGGCTGTTTTCGATCCCGATGGCATCATACCATTTGCCGATGATAAACCGTTCCATCTCTTCGAGTGTACCATTTTGAGCATAGTAGCCGAGCACCGGCGGCGCAATTATGACACCAAGTGTTGCTAGTTTGTGCATATTTTCAAGTGCAATGGCGCCAAACGGCATCTCTCTAGGAGCCAGTAAAAGCTTTTTGTGCTCTTTTAGAGCGACTGCCGCGATGCGTGTGACAAGATTGTCCGAGATGCCGCACGCGATCTTTGCCAAAGTATTCATGCTGCACGGGATGATAGCTGTAGCATCAACACGAAATGAACCGCTTGAGATGGAGGCTGCGATGTTGTCATTGCGGTATAGTGTGATATTTTTATTTTCAAAGGACTCTACGGTCAGAGCATTATCCGATACGACTACATGTGCTTCGATCTGTGGCGATAGATAGTCCACAAACTTTTTGCCCAGCGCAACACCGCTCGCACCTGTAATACCCACAACTATTTTCATAATGCCCCTTTGAGTGCTATTATAACAAATTTTTTAAATCATATTAAGTAAAAAACAATCCGCAAAGGCGAGATAATTGAACCCTCTGATTAAATTTTTAGATTCTAAACGAGTTCGGAATGACATGAAAAAACCGTCATCCTGCATTGATTTCAGGGTCTGATCGAACATTAAATTATGCAGAGATTAATTATTTTAGAGACCGGCCAATGAGAGATTTGGAATAATCCAAAGGTATGGAGCGGAAGACGGGGGTCGAACCCGCGACCCCGACCTTGGCAAGGTCGTGCTCTACCACTGAGCTACTTCCGCATTATGTATTTGTAGTGGTACCTCGGGTCGGACTCGAACCGACACGGCAAAGCCACCAGATTTTGAGTCTGGCGTGTCTACCAGTTCCACCACCGAGGCGTAAAATGTGAATGAAATAATACTTTTTTTAGCTTAAATTGAGTTGAACCCGATTTTGCCAGACGCTTGGATTGATTGGAAAATGCAAAATATATAAGTACCCGATGTAAAAATCTGTTATAATAGGTTTAAGTTTAATATTATAAAATACTATATATGTTTTTTTGCATAGGAGAAAATTTGAAAATTACAGTCATTATTACCGCCATTATATCGATCTACTTGGCTTTTTCGACTGTATTTCATGATACACAGCTTGCTGGCAATATAGGCGCTGTCGCAGGCGGTATTAACATCAAGTTATTTGGCTATTTTGCTTATATTAATATCTTTTTGCTCTTTGTCCCGATATATAGGCTCTATAGACGACCTGCACTTGCAAAAAGGCTTGATTTTTATGTCGGATGGCTGCTGTTTTTTGTCTCTATGGTTATCCTCTCTGCACTTATCTTGGATAAGCCTGCAAACGGTCTGTTTTCGCAAGAATTGTCCGTATTTTTACTCCCGTTTATAGGGCAGGCGGGGATGTGGCTGTTGTGGCTGCTGGTATTGGCATTGTCGCTTGTGCTGATCATGGATGATGAGTTCAATTTCAGTACTCTCAAAGAGGCTTCACCTAAAAATTTCGCTCCTCTGCATAACGCATTCGGGTCTGTCGCGGCACTTTTTGGCAAGATTTTTACAAATCCGTTTCGATCTATTTATGATTATGATGACGAGATGATAGAGGTATTAGCAGAGAGCCGTGAGACACCGAAAAAGATCAAATCACTCCCCAGGACAAAACCGGAACCTATAAAAAGAACCTCAGCCAAAGATATTTTTGACGAAGAGACAAAGCTCAAGACGACCGGCAAAACCGTCGAAGAGGAGCCGTCGGAGCAGACTCTCTTGGCGAACCCTTATGTCGAGATTGTCGATGAACTTGAGGAAAATTCAAAACTTCTCAACGAGATAGAAAAGGGCGAGGTGGCGAAACCGAAAAATTTTAAACTGCCAAAGATGGATTTTCTCCAAAAACCTCCCAAAGTTTCCCGCAAGATAAATGAAGCGGAGATCGATCGTAAAATCGGCGAACTTCTAGACAAACTGCGACGGTTTAAGATTGAAGGTGATGTAATCCGCACCTATACGGGGCCTGTGGTGACCACATTTGAGTTCAAGCCTGCTCCCGATGTCAAAGTCTCCAAGATTTTGAGTCTCCAAGATGATCTTGCGATGGCTCTAAGCGCGGAGACGATCCGTATCCAGGCTCCGATACCCGGACGGGATGTGGTAGGGATCGAGATCCCCAATGAAAGCTTTGAGACAATCTATCTGCGAGAAATCTTGGAAAGCGATCTTTTCAGGGAGTCTAAGTCGCCCTTGACGATCGCGCTTGGCAAAGATATCGTGGGCAGACCATTCATCACTGATCTCAAAAAACTGCCGCATCTCTTGATCGCCGGAACTACAGGAAGCGGCAAATCAGTCGGGATCAATGCGATGATCCTCTCTTTGCTCTATCGAAATGATCCTGATCATCTCAAACTCATATTGATCGATCCGAAGATGCTTGAGTTTACGATCTACAATGACATTCCGCATTTGCTCACGCCTGTGATCACGGAGCCCAAAAAGGCGATTTCTGCTTTGGCAAACATGGTAGCCGAGATGGAACGGCGGTACAAACTGATGGCGCAAAACAGAGTCAAACATATTAATAATTACAACGAAAAGATGGCGAAAGAGAACGGTATGGCGATGCCCTTTATCGTGATAGTGATCGATGAGTTGGCTGATTTGATGATGAACGGCGGGAAGGATGTGGAGTATTCTATCGCTAGACTTGCTCAGATGGCACGAGCTTCCGGTATCCATCTCATAGTAGCGACGCAGCGCCCTAGCGTCGATGTCGTAACGGGACTTATCAAAGCAAATCTTCCTTCAAGGCTGAGCTATCGCGTGGGGACGCGAATCGATTCTAAAGTGATCTTGGACGGTATGGGCGCGGAGAGCCTCCTGGGGCGCGGAGATGCCCTGTTTACCCCTCCTGGGGCTGTGGGGCTGGTGAGGCTGCATGCGCCTTGGAATACTGAAGAGGAGATCGAAGAGATCGTGGAGTTTTTGAAGGCGCAGCGAGAGCCGGATTATGATGAAAGTTATTTTAAGCCTATCAGAGCAGATGATGCAGGGGAGGGTGATTTTGCCACAGATGAGTTGGATCCGCTTTATGAGCAAGCGCTGGAGGTAATACTTGGCGACAGGAAGACCTCTATCTCATATTTGCAGAGGAAGCTACAAATTGGGTATAATAGATCTGCCAATATCATTGAGCAGCTTGAATCAACCGGTGTGTTAAGCGCACCCAACAATAAAGGTAATAGAGAAATTTTATAAAGGAAATTTAAATGTCAGCATATTTTAAAAAAGCAAAAAAAGGTAATAAAGTCTATGGTCTTATCTTCGGAAAAGGTAAGATTGTCAATGTGTTTCCGGATAGTTATTATTCATTGATGGTATTGTTCGACAACGGCTATGAGGTGCCATATACCGACGAGGGTATCGCAGGATGGGGAAACTTCAAGAAACAGACCTTGTTTTATAAAAAAGATATCGATCTTATCGATCTCACAAATGAGGATTTTAGTCCGCTTGATGCGCCTCTTGCGCCTGAGATGATCATCAAACTTCGAGAAGAGGCCGAACTTCAGGTACGGCTTCCTTCCGGTATCTGGAAAAGTGAGAAGAAATGCGAACCTGCCTATACAGAGGAGCTGCTGAAAAAATGCAAATACCATCTGTTTAGACCAAAAAAGGACAAAAATCACTCCTGAAATTACCTTCAAACTTTTGCTGTAACTTGTCATTGTCAGAGTTGAAGGTGAAGTGATCAAGTTTTGGCGGTAGTATATTTGTAACAATATATCACATGCATATCAACTCTTCTTGCGCCGCCGCGAATCCAAACTTTATTTTCTATAAATTTTGGCTATCATAAATTTACCATATTATTTTAATTATAAAGGGAGAGATCTATGTCATTACTAGCAGAGTACAAAGCACATACCCAAGAGAGAGCAGCGCTTGGTGTGCCGCCATTGGCGTTGGATGCCAAACAAACTGCCGCGTTGGTAGAGGTGCTCAAAGCAGCAGTTATCGAGGATGATGCATATGCAATGGATATGTTCGAAAATAAGATCAACGGCGGAGTGGATGATGCAGCGTATGTAAAGGCCGCATTTTTGAATGATGTCGTGCAGGGCAATGCAAAAAGCAAGGCCATATCAGCGGTCAAGGCGTGTGAGATATTGGGCAAGATGGGTGGCGGATACAATGTAGGACCTCTCGTAGAGGCCCTCAAGCTGGGCGGTGAAGTAGCCGATGTGGCAGCGGAGCAGCTCAAAAATACTATTTTGGTCTATGCCTCTTTTGAGGATGTCAAAGATCTGATGGATAAGGGCAATGCAAAAGCCAAAGAGATCATCACCTCTTGGGCAAACGCAGAGTGGTTTACCAATAGGCCGGCGCTTGAAAAAGAGATCAAACTCACCGTATATAAAATACCGGGCGAAACCAATACGGATGATCTGAGTCCTGCGAGCGAAGCGTTCACCAGAGCTGACATACCGCTCCATGCGAACTCAATGCTGATCAACAGGATGGAAAAACCCCTTGATAAAATGACCGAGCTTAAAGCCAAAGGCAATCAACTCGCTTATGTCGGTGACGTGGTAGGTACAGGAAGTTCTAGAAAGTCAGGTATCAACTCGGTTCAGTGGCATATGGGTCATGATATAGCAGGTATCCCCAACAAAAGAACCGGAGGTGTGGTCATAGGTTCTATTATCGCTCCGATCTTCTTTAATACAGCAGAAGACAGCGGTTGTCTGCCGATACAAGCTCCGACCGAAGCTTTGGAGACAGGTGATGTCATCGTGGTCAAACCATTTGAAGGCGTGATAGAAAAAGATGGCGCGACAGTCAGTACCTTCAAGCTGGAGCCCAACACTATTCCGGATGAGATGAGAGCAGGAGGAAGGATTCCTCTGATTATCGGCAAAGGTTTGACTGCAAAAGCCAGAGAGACTCTTGGCATGGGCGCGTCAGATATGTTCGCTATCCCGGAACAGCCGGCAGACAGCGGCAAAGGATACACCTTGGCGCAAAAAATGGTCGGCAAGGCTTGCGGCATGAAAGGTGTGAGGGCAGGCATGTATGTCGAGCCGATCGCTACAACCGTAGGAAGCCAGGACACCACAGGACCGATGACCAGAGATGAAGTCAAAGAGCTGGCGGCGCTCAGCTTTGGTGCTGATATGGTCATGCAGTCATTTTGTCATACTGCGGCATATCCGAAACCGGCAGATATCAACCTCCAACACACTCTTCCGGAGTTCTGGACCAGCAGAAAAGGTGTGATTTTGCGCCCTGGTGACGGCGTCATCCACTCATGGCTCAACAGACTTTGTCTGCCGGATACTGTAGGAACGGGCGGAGACAGCCATACAAGATTTCCTATCGGTATCAGTTTCCCGGCAGGAAGCGGACTTGTAGCATTTGCCGGGGTGACGGGCATGATGCCTTTGACTATGCCGGAATCTGTATTGGTACGATTTAAAGGCAAGATCCAGCCGGGTATTACTCTCAGAGACTTGGTTAATGCGATCCCGTATTATGCGATCAAAAAGGGACTTTTGACAGTCGAGAAAAAAGGCAAAAAAAATGTCTTCAACGGTCGTGTACTTGAGATCGAAGGACTTGAAGATCTCAAATGTGAGCAGGCATTTGAACTCAGTGATGCCAGTGCAGAGAGAAGTGCGGCCGCATGTACAGTCAAGCTCAATAAGGAGCCGGTGATAGAATACCTAAGTTCCAATATCGCCCTTATCGAGGAGATGGTCAAAGAGGGGTACGAAGATGCCAAAACACTTCAAAGAAGAGCGGACAAGATGAAGGAATGGCTCAAAAATCCAGAGCTTCTTGAAGCTGACAGTGATGCGGAGTATGCTGCTGTTATCGAAATTGATCTGAGTGAGATCACTGAACCGATCCTCGCATGCCCGAACGATCCGGATGATGTGGCAACACTCAGTGAGGTATTGGCAGATCCAAAACGCCCAACCGAGAAGATAGACGAAGTATTTGTAGGAAGTTGTATGACCAATATCGGATTGTTCCGTGCATTGGGTGAAGTGCTCAGAGGCGAGGGTACCGTCAAAACCAAACTTTGGGTAGTGCCGCCTACCAAAATGGACGAAAAGACACTTATCGAAGAGGGATATTATGCCGTCTTTGGAACGGCAGGAGCCAGAACTGAGATACCGGGATGTTCGCTTTGCATGGGCAACCAGGCGCAGGCGACTAAAGGGAATATTGTATTTAGTACCAGCACAAGAAACTTCGACAACAGACTGGGCAAAGATACAAAAGTCTATCTAGGTTCTGCAGAAGTTGCGGCAGTCGCAGCACTTTTGGGCAGACTTCCTACCAAAGAGGAGTATATGAATATCGTGTCCAAAAAAATCACTGCCGACAAACAAGCCAAAGTATATAAATATCTTAACTTCCATCAAGTTTCTTCTCAAGAGCTTGAAGCAATGGTAAAATAATCTCCTTTCAAGAGGCTACCGCCTCCTGATCGACACACTTTCAAACCTTCAAAAAATTATAATTCGCTATTTGTATGCAAGATCGCCTTGAAATGGTCAGGGATTTTTGATATTTTATCATCTTTGAGGCAGACAAGTGTCACTTGCATACTGAAAATCCTCATACTGTTTTGATTGGCGATCTCTTGAAGCATCCTTACGGAAGCGCCTTTGAGTTCGATAAGTGAACTTCGAACAGTGACCATATCTCCAAACTTTGCCGGCAGGAGAAAATCTGCATCAATATGCTTGACGACAAAGTGGTATTCGCCATCTATAGGACTGAGTCCCTTCGAGAAAAAAAGCTCTGACCTTGCTCTCTCGCAAAAATTGAGGTACTTGGAGTGGTAGCAAATCCCTCCGGCATCGACATCTTCATAATAGACTCGTAGTCGCATACATATCCTTTAAAAATCCAAAGGACTTTTCA
>DYNJ01000064.1:0-6564 GCA_020721085.1 Sulfurovum sp.
CCCAGTCGCCTGATACTGACTCCAAAACTATCGGAATACTCAAGAAGTATGACAAAGTTCATGCGCAAAAGTTCGGCTCTTTGGTCGTACAGGATCACCAGGGGCGAATGAAGCCGATAGATACGCTGGCATACGAAGTGGTTGCTAAAATTACAGGCAAAACATCTGTTTTGGGTCTTGATCCAAATCAGATCATGCTGGGGATGATCACACAGCCGCAAGCACATCAATCCGTACCGTTTATCAAAATCGGCCATCCCAAGATCGCTCTCAAGCTTGGACTGAGCGAAAAGACGAAAATGGCCAGATTTTCTGATTTTTTTGAAAAACAAAACGGATATAAACTTTTTAAAGAGGTCTCAGAGGCGACGCGCAAGAAGACACTAGACCAGAGCCAGTACGACAAAGAGCTCATCAAGATAGATGAGCGGGTTAATGTCGCTTATATGGTCTATATGGGAACTTTACTCAACATCTATCCCAAGCCAAATGATCACAACAATAAATGGCTTTCACCTGTAGAAGCGATCGACAGTTTCCCCGGTAAAGAGAGCCAGATGGTACAGCTCATCATGCAAAGCTATTTTCAAAGCATTGGTGAAGGTATTGATACAGGCAACTGGAGCAAGGCTGATGAGGCGCTTGATATCATCTCAAAATACCAAAATTTCTATGGCTCAGAGGTGATCCCGAGCCCTTCACATATAGAGATGGAGATCGACTATAACCGTCTTGGGCTTTTTGGCAGGCTGGTTCCATTTTATCTTTTTGTAGGCTTGGTATTGCTGATTTTAGCTTTTGTGCATGTTTTGAGACCCGGTTTTTCGATGAAGTGGGTGATGCGGATTGCCTTGACGCTTTTGGTGATAGGTTTTGCAGTCCATATCATGGGACTTGGGATGCGCTGGTATGTCTCGGGTCATGCTCCTTGGAGCAATGCCTATGAGTCGATTGTCTTTATCGCCGCATCTACGGTAATGGCAGGTTTGCTGCTTGCCAAAGAGTCACCGATCGCCCTTGCCGGCACCGCACTGCTGGCGGGTTTGACCATGGCTGTGGCCCATATGAGCTTTATCAATCCCGAGATCACCAACCTTGTACCGGTACTCAAATCCTACTGGCTGATGATCCATGTCGCGACTATCATCTCTGGAGATGGTTTTTTGGGGCTAGGCTCTGTGCTTTCGCTTTTTGTACTGATCCTCTTTGCGCTTCGCAAGGGTGAGCATGCCAATATCGACCGTTCGATCAAAGAGCTGACCAAACTTGCCGAGATGAGCTTGATCATCGGGCTGATCCTGATGACTGTAGGCAATTTCCTAGGCGGTGTCTGGGCAAATGAGAGCTGGGGGCGCTACTGGGGATGGGATCCCAAAGAGACTTGGGCGGCGGTGACGATTCTGATCTATGCGGCGGTTTTGCACCTTAGATTTATACCTGCTTTAAAATCCATCTATCTGTTCAATGTAGCTTCGACTTGGGCATACAGTACGGTTTTGATGACCTATTTCGGTGTCAATTACTATCTTTCAGGACTCCATTCGTATGCAGCAGGCGATCCGGTGCCGATCCCTGTTTGGGTTTATTATGCCATTGCGGGACTTTTTATGGTGACGCTCTTGGCAGCCCGCAATAGGAAACCTGCTTAGCCGTATTTGTATATAACGCTGAAACCGTGACACACCCAAAAAGAGGTATGGATTCGGCATTTTATCTGCTGATCGGCACGACCTTGATTTTTATCGGATCGGAGGGGGTGTTTTTATAAGACGATCAAAGAGAGCGGCTTCAGAGAAGAGGATTGGCGCCGAGAATTCGGTATTGCACAATTTAGAAAAATCATTTTGATTTTACCTCGAAAAAGTGTATTATACGAACTTATTTATTTGTGTATGTACCTGAAGGATCAAGATGAGTGAAATCAATAATATATGTGATATTGTCATTTTTGGAGGACACGGTGATCTTTCTCTGCGCAAGCTGATTCCTGCGCTTTATCATCTATTCAATGACGGCTATCTGGGTCATGGAAGCAGAGTGATAGCGACTACACGACAGGTTATTTCACTTGAAGCCCACCTTGGACTAGTGCGTGAAAAGCTTCAGGCTTTTTTGAAACCGGGTGAGTTTACTGAGCCAAGATGGGCACTGTTTTCTAGTCAGCTTGAAGTGGTTCAGGTCGATCTGAGTGACGAGGAAAGCTTCGGGCCGCTTGCTGATATGCTCAATGTCTATCCGGAACGGGACCGTATCAACTACCTTTCCACCGCCCCTTCATTTTTCGGCTCGACCTGCAAAGCTATGCATAGATGGGGTCTGGTGACACCTCAAAGCCGTGTAGTGCTCGAAAAACCGCTGGGACAAAATCTCGCAACATCTAAAAAAATCAACGATGAAGTAGCACTTTATTTTGACGAGGATAAGACATATCGCATCGACCATTATCTTGGCAAAGAGACGGTTCAAAATATTATGGCATTGCGCTTTTCAAATATGATGTTTATGCCGCTTTGGAACAATCAAAATATAGACCATGTGCAGATAACGGCATCTGAAAGTGTAGGACTTGAAGGGAGATTGGCGTATTATGATGATTTTGGCGCGATGCGCGATATGATCCAAAACCACCTGTTGCAAATGTTGTGCTTGGTGGCGATGGAGCCGCCGTGTTCGCTGGAAGCCAACAGTGTACGCGATGAAAAGGTCAAGGTATTGCGCTCATTGCGCCAGTTTACACCTGAAGATGTGCGTGAAAAGACAGTCAGAGCGCGCTACACATCGGGTGCGATCGGCACTGAGGCAGTCAAAGGCTATCTTGAAGAGGATGGTGTTGATCCTGATAATATGACCGAAACATTCGCCGCGATTCGTGTAGATGTCGATAATTGGCGCTGGAACGGCGTGCCGTTTTATCTGCGAAGCGGCAAACGGTTACCGAAACGATATACAGAGATTGTGATCGTATTCAAAGAAGTTCCTTATACGATTTTTGCCAACAAAGGGCGTTGTATTTCGGCAAATAGCCTGGTGATCTCTCTTCAGCCCAGTGAGAGTATCAAGATGAAGATCATGACCAAGATCCCTGGGCTTAGTGAGGCGATGCACCTGCATGAGATGAAACTGGAGCTCAATATGCCGGAAAATGCGCCTCGTACACATGAAGCGTATGAGAGACTGCTTTTGGATGTGATCCGCGCCAATCCGACTCTCTTTATGCGTCGTGATGAGGTGGAGGCTGCGTGGAGATGGGCAGATCCAATTTTGGAAGCATGGGCTGCAGGCGAGGTGAAACTGAAAAACTACAGCGCCGGCTCAGATGGTCCAGCAAATGCCATAACAATGATCGAACGAGATGGAAGAAGCTGGCATGAAGAGTGAATCGGAAATATTGAAATTGTTCAAAGCGCCTCATGAGCTTCATGAAACATTGGCTAAGCGGGTTGCCAATGATCTGTCTGATACGATCAAAACAAAAGGATATGCTTCGCTGATGCTCTCAGGCGGGAGTACGCCGCGACCTTTTTTGGAGCGCCTCAGCCAAGAGAGGCTTGATTGGGCAAAAGTGCGTGTCGGTCTTGCGGATGAACGCTGGATAGATCCGGTCAATGATGCCAGCAACGAAAAAATGGTGCGTGCCGCCTTGCTTAGAGATCATGCGGCGGAGGCTGCATTTGTCAAAATCTACCGTGACGGCATGGGGGCGGAAGCGGCTTGCGGCTCAATAGCCAATGAGATCCAAGAGAAACTGATGCCGTTTACCGTGGTGGTGCTTGGCATGGGTTTGGATGGACACACCGCGTCACTGTTTCCAAGGCATCCTAAGCTGGCGGAGGCTCTTGATCCTGCCGGCAACGCCGTCTGTATCACTTTGGAGCCGCAAAGCGCGCCATATGTGCGCATATCGCTTACTCTGTCAGCTCTGCTGTCTGCCAAGCATTGCTATGTGCATATCGAAGGCGCAGAGAAGCTTGCAGTATTGCGTGAAGCGCTGGCTGGTGATGATATGCAGCAAATGCCGATCAGGGCGCTGTTGGGATGCGATAATTTTGCCGTGCAAGTCTATTGCAGCAAGGAGGTTTAGATGAATTTTGTCGTAGCGGAAGTGACCAGACGGATTGTAGAACGATCAGCGGTCACACGGTCTGTGTATTTGGAGCGTATTGAAGCTGCCTACTCTGCCGGTGTAAGCCGAAAGAGTCTTGGCTGCAGCAATCTCGCCCATGCGATAGCACCGTTGGGAACCGCTGAAAAAGCATCACTTTCGCATTTCAAAACACCCAATATCGCTATCGTCACGGCCTACAACGATATGCTTTCGGCCCATCAGCCATATGCGCTCTATCCGCCTTTGATCAAGCGGGTGCTTATGGATATGGGTGCGACAGCACAGGTGGCTGGCGGTGTGCCTGCGATGTGTGACGGTGTGACACAGTCACAGCCTGGTATGGAGCTGAGTCTTTTCAGCCGTGATACCATCGCTATGGCGACGGCTATAGCGCTCTCGCACAATATGTTTGACGGCGGGCTGTATCTGGGCGTTTGTGACAAGATTGTCCCCGGGTTGCTGATAGGCGCGTTGAGTTTCGGTCATCTGCCGGCAGTATTCGTCCCTGCCGGACCGATGGGTTCGGGTATCAGCAATGCCGAAAAATCCCATATCCGTCAAGAGTACGCTCAAGGCAAAGTCGGTGAAGAGGTACTGTTCAAAGCCGAAGCCGCATCGTATCACAGCAGCGGAACATGTACATTTTACGGTACCGCAAACTCCAACCAAATGATGCTTGAGATCATGGGGCTGCATCTGCCGGGAAGCTCGTTTGTCAATACAAATACTCCTCTTAGAGAGGCGTTGACACAGGCTGCATCCCGGCAGATCATCGGGATGACATCTTCGGGCAGCCGTTATATGCCGTTGGGCAGGATGCTCGATGAGCGAAGCTTCGTCAATGCGATCATAGGCCTGGTGGCGACTGGCGGATCGACCAACCATACGATACATCTGATCGCTATGGCAAAGGCTGCCGGTATCATCTTGGACTGGAGCGATTTTGACGCGCTTTCATCGGTTACGCCGCTATTGTGCAGGATGTACCCCAACGGTCAGGCTGATGTCAATGCTTTCCGTGAAGCAGGCGGTATGGGACTTGTGATCCGCGAACTGCTTGGAAGCGGTTTGCTGCATGAAGATGTCGAGACGATCATGGGCAGAGGATTGTTGCATTATCTCAGGGAGCCTGCTCTGAAAAACGGCGAACTTGTGTTTGAGGAGGCTCCAAGTGTGTCACGCAATCCCGAAGTGGTCAGTTCATCATCAAGGCCGTTTTCCTATGAAGGCGGCTTGGCGGTATTGGATGGCAATCTCGGACGCAGTGTGGTCAAAACATCAGCGCTCAAAGAACAGCAGATGTATATCGAAGCAGAAGCGATCGTATTTGAATCCCAAGAGGCATTCCAAGAGGCATTCCAAGCAGGTGAGCTGGAACGGGATTTTATCGCTGTTGTGCGTTTTCAGGGTCCCAAGGCCAATGGGATGCCCGAACTGCACGGATTGATGCCTCCTCTTGGCGTATTGCAAGATCGAGGCTTCAGAGTAGCTATCGTGACAGACGGACGAATGTCCGGCGCTTCAGGCAAAGTACCTTCGGCCATACATATCAGTCCGGAAGCTGCGCAAGGAGGTCCGTTGGCAAAGGTACGCACAGGTGATATGATTGTATTGGACATCAAAGCCAAACGGCTTGATCTCTTGATAGACGAGAAGATATTTGAGGCTCGCAAAGCTGCAGTGCCTGATCTCATGGCAAACCGTCATGGTATGGGGCGTGAGCTCTTTGCGATGATGCGCCGAAGCGTGAGCAGCGCCCAAGATGGAGCTACGGTGTTTGATCTTATCGGCGAGGAGCGCTCATGAATATTTTAGAGCTGTTCGCAATCTCTCCTGTCGTGCCGGTTGTGGTGCTGGAAGATCAGACCAAGTCGGTAGCTCTCGCTGAAGCATTGTTAGAGGGCGGGATCGGGATCATGGAGGTGACTTTGCGTACTGCTATGGCTTTGGAGTCGATCGAGGCTATAGCCCGCGCTGTTCCTCAGATGCAAGTAGGCGCAGGAACTATTTTAAACAGTCATGATCTTCTCCGTGTCAGAGATGCCGGAGGGAAGTTCAGCTTCAGTCCGGGTGTCAGCGATGAGCTGCTTTCTACGGCTATATCCGAGAGGATCACCTTTATCCCCGGTGTGGCGACCGCAAGCGAAGTGATGAAAGCGATCTTAGCCGGTATCACGGGGTGCAAACTTTTCCCGGCTACTGCAGTAGGCGGGATAGAGCTTCTCAGAGGCTTTTCTGGACCTTTTCCTTCTATGCGTTTTTGCCCGACCGGCGGGATAGGGCCGGACAATATGAATGACTTTTTGGCACTAAGCAATGTCGATTGCATTGGAGGCAGCTGGATCGTCCCTAAAGATGCGATTGGGGCAGGGGATTTTGCACAGATCACAGCACTGTGCCGTGAAGCGCTGGTGAGGCCGGTACGGAAAGTATCCAAAACAGAAGATAGTGTTGTCTAG
>DYNJ01000064.1:6664-10396 GCA_020721085.1 Sulfurovum sp.
AGCGCTGGTGAGGCCGGTACGGAAAGTATCCAAAACAGAAGATAGTGTTGTCTAGTACCAAACTATGAGAAAAACATTTCTCTCTCTGCTTATATGCATAGCACTGCTTTTTGGCATAAAAAATTTAGGCTATTTTTTTGATATTACTGAGGAGCCTTCACAAACTGATCTTATAGCTGTGCTGGGTGGAGGCAGTGGCAGCAGTAATCGTGTCAAAAAAGCATATAAGCTCTATGAGCAAAATCTATCTTCTCAAGCAAAGATGATTTTAACCGGAGAGGAAATATTTGCACGCAGTGAGAGAATTTCATATCTGATAAACCATGGTGTATCGAAAGAGCATATCATACTAGCTTCACAACCCGAAAATACATTGCAAGAGATACGCTATATCAAACACTATATGCTCACCCATGATCTCAAGCGGGTCATCATCGTCTCTGATCCGCCACACTCGCGCAGGATCATGTTTTTTGCCAATACTGTATTTGACTATCCGGCATCAGGATTGACGCCTATTGTGGTAGGAAGTGAAAGCCCATGGTGGGATGCGGGACATTATTATGTTGATCCTGCAGCTATCTCTTTTGTTATCAAGGAAACAATCAAATACAATTATTATCTATTTAGATATTATACAGGCAGTTTGGATGAATTCTGAATTGTACCCCGTAATCCCAGAATTGTTCTGGAGTCCGGCTTTGTTTTTTTGATTGCTTTTTAAATAAAGCAATCAAAAACCTCTAAAACTTTTTATGCACTCCTATAAAAAGCTTGGTTTTCAATATCGTTTGGATGGCATTATTTGATGATTGTTGGTGCGTTCCGCACACTACGATACTTAGCTGGCCGAACAATTCTTTGTATCCTTTTCACTTTGCCGTACCAGATAAATAAACACAGCAAAGACCAGCATTAAAAATGACAATGCTGCTATTAGAGTGGCGGCAAACGGCAGATCTTTGTAATTGTGAATCGATATCTTAAATACTACGAGAAGCGCCTCAATGAGCAGAGCGATGATGATTGACACAGAAAAATTGAGTAAAGTCTTAGCGTTGAAAGCTTCTCCTACATGCTGGGTTCGCGGGAGTACCTCTTGTTCTATGATCGTTTTCCCAAGATCATAACACCGCCAACCCCAAAGTCAATGCGATGATCGGCTTAAAGACAGCATCAATGGTAAGCGGGGCACTTCCAAATAGATATCCTCCAAAAGTATAAAATCCATACAACACAACAAAAATACCAAAGAATAGCAGACCTATGCCAATAACCGCATAAGCAGCCCTATTGATTTGTTTAAAGGTGTCATTTTTTTCAATCAGATCAAACCGTTCCAAAAGCGTCCGCAAGCGAAAATCTAAAAATATATACCCGTCTTCTACGGCGTATAAGATGGTAATACACATAGCTCCTGTAGCTGAAGAGATATAAGGTTCGCTGATACAATATTTTTTTTGAAGTTTGGCGCGATTAACCAGATACCCTCGATCGGCACCTATATGATGCTCTTCTGAGCGGTTCGGATAAATATTGGGTGAGTTTTGGATAAACTTTTCATCGCTTCTGTAGATCAATTCAAGACATGCAAATGTCCCAAAGAGCAGTTCCGGCAAAGTATCATCAAATTTCTGAAAATTGACTTTGCTGAGGCTGTTGATGATCGATTTGCCTATAAGTGCAGCATGAGTATTGTAAGTGCGTACTAAATCTTGCATTTTTTCCCCTCCGGTGCTGATAGATTCTTTGTAGAATATATCATTGAATGTTCACATTATACATTATATTTAATCAGTAAAATGGTTAAAAATTAATCATAATGGCACTTATATTCCAAATGAATTTTAAGAAAAGATACATTTCAAGAGAAAAAAGATATGATTTTGAGATCATACAAGAATTGTATATATAGTGTATGGAGGGATGAAGTGAACGGTACACCAGAAGACAATAGAAACCTCGCGGCGCTATTAAGAAACAAAGGCGCGATACAGCATATGGACGCGCAAGATATCTCAAAAATATTGGATTCTATCAAAAAAGGGTATGAAGAGAAATTTTGTGAGGATTTAGACTTGATACCGGATGAGCTGCTGGGCAGTGTGATCATCAAGCTTCCCAAAAGTACTAGACACAGCGCTCTTGCCAATCTGAGTGTAGAAAAGATACACAGCATCCTTGAATATCTTGATGATGAGCATATATCTCTTATCATGAGAGATATAGAAGGCGTGGATGAGGGAAAATTCAAAAAATTATTTGAAAAATTCAAAAATGCAGATACAGACAGTGCCAATTTGTCTTGCAGGCATGATCAGGAAATATTTAATAACAAAAACGGAGAGAATGCCTTTGTAAGGCTTTATTATCGTGCCGGTGAAACAGTCAAAATAGTAGAAAGAGATTCTATGCTTGAGCTTGTAGATACTCATGATCTGTTTTGGGTCGATATGCTAAAGCCCGCATTTGGTCAGATAGAGGATATCGAAAGTGCGCTCAGCATAGATATACCTACCATCAATGAGAGAGAAGAGATAGAGGTAAGCTCGAGGTATTGGGAAGAGGAAGGCATCACTACGATCAACTCTTATTTTATCACGCAAGATGAGGGTGAAGTGGTCAGCGAAACTGTAAGCTTGATATTGAAAGAGAATTATCTGGTAAGTGTAAGATTTCGTAAACTGAAAAGCTTTGATGAGCTTATAAAAAGAGTGGTTTTAATGCCAAATATTTTCACAGACGGGCGTACTCTTTTGACCATGCTTTTGGATATCAGGATCGATTTTGATGCAGATATGATTGAAAAAAGCGTCAAAGAGATCTCTGACTTCAAGAAAAATATACTTTCTGTCAAAGAGATGAATGATGATATCTTGAAACTTGTTTCTCATCACGAGGATATCAATATGATGATGAGGGACAGTATGCTCGACAAGAGCCGTATCATCAACGCACTTTTAAGAAACAAATCTTTTTCAAAAGCCAATTTTGAAGATTTGAAGATAATGGCAAAAGATCTAAGCTCATTGATAGAGAGTGTTGAGTTCAACTTTGAAAGGTTGGATTCAATACAAAATATCACATTGGCCTCCATCGGGATCAAGCAGGGCAAAGCGATGACGGCTTTCACGATCGCCAATGTGCTTTTTCTGCCTCCGACGCTGATCGCAAGTATCTATGGCATGAACTTCGAATGGATGCCGGAGTTGAAGTGGATGACAGGGTATCCTATGTCGATCGTGCTGATGATACTCTCATCAGCAACTCCGTATCTCTATTTCAAGAAAAAGAAATGGCTGTAATACTCACTCGTTTGGTTATGAATCTATACACTTTTATATCATTAGGGTAAAATATCCGCACGAATACCATGGCGACATACGCCGGTATCATCAAATAGGAAGATATATGCATCAATCAGATAATTACAGCGGTCAAGGGTTGAGCTTTGATTTAATTGATCATTTATCTATAAAGTACCCAAGAAGATGAACAACAGTATTGTTATTATCACCTTGTCGCTGTTGGTATTGTTCTCGCCATTTTTGTCGCGTGTCACCAAGGTTCCGATTGTAGTTGTAGAGATCTTGCTGGGAAGTCTTGCGGCATATGCCGGGTTGTTGGTCGAGAGCAAACTTTTTATGATCGTAGCCAAAGTAGGGTTTTTGTACCTGATGTTTTTGGCAGGGATGGAGGTCAATCTCAAAGAGTTTGATTTTGCCAAAACTT
>DYNJ01000065.1 GCA_020721085.1 Sulfurovum sp.
AAACAGATTTGGAGAGCCAAGAGAAAGCAAAAACACAGTTGCCAAAATTTTAGCCCCATTTTTATCAATAATGACAGTGCTCATATGATGATGACTCCGTGGTTTCCAAAAGATTTGAATTTGGCTTTACCCAAAAGAATCAGTTTGTCTATAATCCTGATAAGGTTCATTTTAAATAAAGGGTGTCACTTGTGTTTTGCCATGCCGGCACTGACCAAGATATCTGCTCCAACTGCTTGATAGCTCACCGTAAATCTCACAATACAATAACCGACAAATAGTCCCTCCAGCCCACTTGATACAAAGATAAATGCGATGTTGGATATAATCTTAACAAACATTTAGAAGGTTTAGAGATAAAGGGGCAATAAAATGAGTGTCAAAGAAAAATTGTTAGCCAGAAGCGGATCAGTATGTGAATTGTGCGGTTCACCAGAGGAGCTGAGTGTCTATGAGGTCACACCCTCCGACGGGAGCGCCGAACAATCCATCCTGATCTGCGGAATATGCAAAGAGGCGCTTGAAAATCCTGAAAATAGGGACATAAACCATTGGCGTTGCCTTGGCGACAGCATGTGGAGTCCTATACCGGTCGTACAGGTGATCGCTTACCGTACACTCAAAAGCATTGCTCAGGAGGAGTGGTCACAGGATCTGCTTGATATGCTCTATCTCGAAGAGGATGTCAAAGCCTGGGCGGATGCCGAAAGCCAAAGTGGAGATGACGGGCGCGCACCCACGCTTGACAGCAACGGCTCACCTTTGCAATCCGGCGATACCGTCACTATCATCAAAGACCTTGAAGTCAAAGGTGCAGGCTTTACGGCCAAACGAGGTACTGCCGTACGCAATATCGCCCTCACGGACAACCCCGAACAAATCGAAGGACGCGTTAACGGTGTGCGCATTGTACTGCTTAGCAAATACCTCAAAAAAGCTTAAGAATCCGTCTATACCATGATAAAATAGAGTGCCGTAAGCCACAGCAGGGGAAAGATAATCGTCCGAAGATTTTGATTCATTCGCTTACTCTTGTTTAAAAAATTAAACGATTCTACCCAAAAAGAGTTCATAGTCGGCTGCTGCCAAATACGGACGACCCCGGAGAGGTTTATGATATTTTGCACCGGCAGCTGTTTTCATGATCATTCACCATCCCGCACGCCTGCATAAAAGCATAGATCGTCGTCGTACCGATAAATTTAAATCCCCGACTTTTGAGTTCTTTGGTAATCATGTCAGAGATATCGGAATGGCAAGGCGCTGTTTTGTAGTCTGAGATATCGTTGATGATGGGCTGGCCTCCGACTTTGCCCCAGAAGTAGGCATCCAGCGAACCATACTCCCGCACGATATCGACAAACCCTTTGGCATTGGCGATGATCGCTTCTATCTTGGGACGGCTTTTGATCACCAGTCCGCTGCTTAGGATACGGTCAATATCTTTTGGCGTATAGGCAGCCACTTTTGCCAGATCAAATCCGTCAAACACTTCGCGGTATCCCTCTCGCTTTTTGAGTACTGTCAGCCAGCTCAATCCTGCCGATTGTGTCTCCAGACTAAAGAGCTCAAACAAAGCACGATCATCGTGAAGCGGCCTTCCCCACTCCTCATCATGGTAGGCGACATAAACAGGATCGCTCAGTTTAACCCAACCGCAACGCAATAGACTCACCCCTCCTCCTTGTTTCAAATCATAAGGTATAATATCATGGCAAAATAAAAATGATTCAAACACACAAGGAAGAGAAGGATGAATTTTTCAAAACAGATACTCGCAGTAATGCTGCTGGCGGCTCTGGCAGCAGGAGTCGGCATAGGGGTTTTGGCCAAAACAGCTCCGACAAAAAAAGAGGCAGAACCCAAAACAACAGCCCTGCCCACCAAAGAGCAGACAGAGCGGATGCGCCAAGAGGAAAATGCCAGGATACTCGCACATGTAGATGATTATCAAGCCGGCTACAAAGAGGGATGTCAAAAAGCCGCCGATAAGCCTCCTCTCTCCAAACCCAAGGAGCCCAAAAGCCCTGCCTATCAACTGGGTCTGGAACGAGGCGAAACGATCTGCCGTCTAGAGATCAAGCGCATCAAGGCCCTAAAAGAGCAAGGATACAAAGAGGGCTGCAGCAGCGCGGAAGGCAAGCTGACGCAAGACAAAAGATTTTATCAGTCATCAAGACCTTACCGAGAAGCATGGGACGAAGGCAAGCAGGCATGCACCAAAAAAGTCGCAAAAAAGGCTGAGCCGGAAGTATCAGCGACAAAGAAATCCCCACGCGAGGAGCGCTACCACAGTGACTCTTCCAAAAATGGATATAACGACGGATGCGATACGGCGACAGGTTCTTTCACGCAAGACAGGGAAGCATATAGGCGCAGTGCACGCTACCGCGAGGAGTGGCACAAAGGCGAGAGGGAGTGCGGTCATCGCAGATCCTACGAGGAGTCGCCATACGATAGAGACACCAGGATGATCTACCCGCCGCAAGGTTTTTATCCTTTGGAGCATTGATAGTTGATGGAGGTTATCATGGATACAGAGATACGAAACTATCTTCAAGCCATACCGGATGAGCGGCGCGAGCGCATTGTGGTATTGATCAATTTTGTCGCCAAGAACTTTCCGAATGCCAAACTCAAGATGTGGTACCGTATGCCCGCCTTCAAAAGCAGTAGCGGCGGATGGGCGGCCATCGCCGCACAGAAACATCACGACTCACTCTACACATGCGCGGCACACCACATAGAACCATATTTTCAAAAACACCCCAAAACCAAACACGGTAAAGGGTGCCTCAATTTTAAACTTGGCGAACATATCGATTTTGAAGCGTTGCAAGAAGTGATTTCAAGCGCATTGGGGCATATTCATACGCATTCATCAAAGCAACAATAAGAAAGAGAAAACTGTCGTGAATGGAAACGAACGCAAAAATATCCGATCTGGCAAACGAGTTTCTATCGTCCTAAAAGAAGACCAAAGAACAGGAAAGCTCACAGAGGGGATCGTCCGTGACATCCTCACTAGCTCACCATCGCATCCGCATGGGATAAAAGTAAGACTAATGAGCGGCGAAGTAGGACGAGTTAAAGAGGTCTTTTAGTACTTTGGCTACATCTCCAAAGGCATATGGCTTACGATGATCCCGTCACTATCCGCATAAAGATAATCACCTTCGACAAATGTAACGCCCGCAAAATTGAGTGTTGTGTGCAAAACTCCATCGCACGGTTTCATCGTCTTTTTGGGACATCTGCCCAATGCGAAGAGTCCCACATCGATCTCTTTGGTGTTTTCGGTATCGCGCACATAGCCATTTACGATCATGCCTGCCCAATTGCTTTCCAGGGCGAATTTCATCATATTGTCACCCACCACTGCTGTGTATTGCGCATCCACATCGATTACGATGATCCTGCCCCCGCCATCGGTTGTCTTCAAAAGCTCGGCTAATGTTTTGTTGTTGCCGGGGAGCTTGAGTATGATTATCCGTCCCGTCATTTTTTTGGATCCGCCGTATGAGTGAAATAGAGGATCTAAAATGCGTACATCGTTGGGGTATTTATCGCATAAATCAGCAGTATAAAACTCCATTTGAACTCCTGTCAATCGTAACTTTAATATCGTATAAGATAAAATGCAAGGATTATACAAAATTTTTAGGCAAAACATGATGAAAGTAGTAACAGGGGTAGTTGGAAATGATATTCATGTGGTCGCTAACAGACTGATTGACATTTCATTGCAAGCAAGGGGGTTTGAAGTGTTCAACCTGGGGGTCAACACATCGCTAGAGGAGTTTATCGATGCTGCAGTAGAGACGGATGCCGATATTTTGCTCATCTCCTCGCTCAATGGCGAAGCGGAGGGATGGTGCCGTGACTTGCAGTTTTTGCGCTCTGAGTATGCGCTAAAGGATGTGACATTTGTCATCGGCGGCAATCTAGCCGTTGGCGAAGCCAAACAGAGCGACTTGGCGCCAAAGTACAAATCATACGGCTTTGATCTGGTGTTTCACCAGGTAGATCTCAACACGGGCTTAGATGAGATAGAACGCTATATGAGTGAGCGGTCATGAGCTTGTTGCAAAAAGAGAGAGATGTTATCACCCGCAATGAGTATGCGGACAATTTTGATTTTGAGGAGATTGAGGCGTTTATCAAAAATGCGCCGAAAGAGCTTTTTATCTCACACCATTTCAAAAAACGAGACAGACTGCTTGTCCAGCCTCGAGGCGGTTTTCCAACTTATAAAAAGATGTTTGATCTCTACAGCGAATTTATGAAAGCCGACATCGATGTTCTGCCTCTGACTGTCGATAGCAATACCAGACTCAATGACTATGCGATGGCAAAAAAGATGCTCACTCTCTCCGAAGAGAATGAGATGGATATGCTCAACGGCTATCCTCTGGTCACTCACGGCTATCGCACTACACGAAAGATGGTAACCCATTTCAACAAGCCCGTGAGCCTTAGACACGGTACTCCTGATGCGAGGCTTCTGGTCGAAACGGCATTGGCTTCGGGCATCTTTGAGATTGAAGGCGGACCGATCACATATATGCTTCCATATTCCAAAAACTTCCCCCTCGATAAAGCATTTTTGTACTGGAAGTATGTCGATAAAGTATGCGCCAAGTACTCCACACTCAACGAGCCTATCAACCGTGAATCTTTTGGGCCGCTTACGGCGACACTCGTTCCTCCCTGCATCGTCATCGTTATCCAATTGATTGAGATGCTGCTATCTATAGAAGAGGGTGTAAAGTCCTTTTCGGTCAGTTTCTCACAAAACGGCTCGATGATGCAAGATATCATCACCTCAAATGTATTAAAAAAACTGGCGCGCGAATATGCAGATATGCTTGGAGGCAAAGACGCCATCATCAACCTTGTCTATCATCAATGGATGGGCGCATTCCCCCGCGACAAAGAGCTTTCTGACTCTTTGATCAATACCAACACTGTCATAGCCGCTATGGTAAGAGCTGACAAAATCATCATAAAAACGCGTGATGAGGCATTTGGTATCCCTACGATGCAGTGCAATGCGCAGTCGGTAGCCAATACCAAATATACTCTTCGTACGCTCAAGGGATTGCCTATCATCCATGACGAAGCTGAAGAGGAAAATTTGGAGCTGGAGGTGAGAGCGCTTATGGATGCCGTCCTCAATGACCCTGCGGACACCTTGTGGCGTCAAGTGTTCAATACGATCAAAAACGGACTGATCGATGTGCCGTTTTCGCCGCATATCATCAACCATAATGCGGTTATTACGATACGAGACGATGATGGCAATATCCGTATCATCGACAAAGGCAAATTGCCTCTTCCGGATCGCTGCTTTGCCTATGAGAAATCCAAGGTGAACCTGCCCCCCACCCAGACAGAAGTCATCAACAAAATTATCCACGATATAGGGGCGATGCTATGAGTAAACTTTTGATCGATGTAGGCAGTACATATGTGAAAGTCTGCCAAAAAAGCGGCATCAGCCAATATTTCAGGGATTTCAAAAAGGATATTTACGATGATCTAGTCACCAAATGCGGTGATATATTCAGTAAATATGCCAAAGAAGATATCTTTATCTGCTCTTCTGCAAACGGAGGCTTAAGTACACTTATCATCGGTCTTACCAACTCTTTCAGCCTCAAGTTTGCTCAAAATATCGCCTTCAATTCAGGCATCAACATCATAGATACTGTCTTGTACAGCAAGATCGAAGAGTCAAAATATCCGGCGGAACTTGTGGATGTAGTTATCGTCGTAGGCGGTATCGACGGCATTGGCAATGTGTTTGACAAGAGACTTTTGGACTACCTCCAAAATATCCGATATAGCAATATCGTCTATGTGGGGACATCTCAGGATGCGGGGTTTTTGAGTATGCATATCCCCGCACTCAAGGTGCTTGGCAACATCATTACTCCCAAGCTGCATATCAACGAAGGAGAGCTCAAAGAGTACCTCACCAACCTCTACCAGGCAGACATTGTGGGCAAAGAAGATATCAAGCATCTCTATGCGCTCACGGCCAATCAAATCTATTCAACCCCTTATGTAGTCAATCGCTCTTTGTCTCAGATCGATGCCAATTTTGATGTCGTCAACCCCTTTATTGTCATAGATATCGGCGGGGCAACGACAGATATTCACTACAGCCATGATTTGGTGCGAGACAATATCGTCAGCGAAAGCGGATACGATCGCTTGGTCTTCAAAAAACTGGGCGTTTACAAATCACGCGAAACGCTCATCTTCGCAGCCAAAAATAATGAGTTTGTCTATGAACTTTTGGCATATCTGCATGTCACCGAAAATATCCTGGAAGAGGAGAGTGAAAAGGCGCTGCGCATATTGATGCAGCTCTCTATCTTTTTAGTGCTCTATAAAGTTTCAAGGCTCAATCCGCAATATGTGACACTGCATTTGGAACTTCTCGAAACGATAGTTTTGACGGGCGGCATCACCAAAGTTCTCGTATTTGAAGAGGTCGAGGCCATCATAGGATTTTTTTACAAAAAAGTGATGAATATACACTCTATCCCCAATATTGTCATGGATTTTGACTATGCGATCTGGACGATAGGCATGGAAGATAACGAACCAAAGGAGCAAAAATGTCTATAAATTGTATCCGAGCGCTGATCGAAAAAGCCAACAGGGTATGCCCTGACAAGATTGCGGTCATAGATGGGCAAAAAAGCCTGACCTATGGTCAACTTTTTCAAAAAATCAATAAAGTCGCTCGCTATTTTAGTGAACTGAAGCTTGACAGCGGCTCTCGTATCGGGATCTATTCACACAAAAGCAGCGAGCAGATCGTGGCGATTTTGGCTATGCTTTCGACAGAATATGTATTTGTGCCCATCACGCGTCTTTTAAAACCGGATCAAGTAGAACACATTATCAATGATTGCGATATTCAGTGTATTATCACAGACAAAGCGAAGATCAAGAGCATTGACGAGATCAACTACAAAGGCAAAATCGTCACATACGAAGCTGTAGGGCGTGATATCGTTTCGTTTGAGGAGATTTATAAATGCTGCGGCGATGACTACGAATGCAACATTATGGATTTTCAAAATGCGGTGATCACCTACAGCTTTGGTGTGACCGGATTTCCCCGCGGTATCGTTATCACGCATCGCAATCTTATCGATAGCGCGCGCGTGGCGTCCAATTATCTCGCTTTAAAAAGAGATGATGTCATCTCCGGTGTTCTGCCTTTTATCCTGGATTACGGTCTCAACCAGATTTTTTGCGCCATTTACAACAACGCCACGCTGGCGCTTCACTCCTTGGTCTTGCCGGCTGATTTTTTTAACCATTTGATTAACGACAAGGTGACTATTTTGCCGGTAATGCCTACACATATCACTCAAATGTTTGAGGGCGACACGAAGCGCATCCCGAACCCAAAACACTTATCCAATGTGCGCATCGTGACATCATCGGGGGGCAAGATAACGCCGAAGATGCTCCAAGATATCGAAGAACATTTTACGAATGCCAAATTTTACTCCATGCATG
The DNA here is from genome assembly GCA_020721085.1 of Sulfurovum sp. GTDB lineage: Bacteria > Campylobacterota > Campylobacteria > Campylobacterales > Sulfurovaceae > SZUA-451. The sequence continues at coordinate 7,546 of DYNJ01000065.1, forward strand.
GTCTCACCGAAGCGTTTCGCTCGACTTACCTAGACCCTGCACAACTCAAAATCCGCCCCAATTCTATAGGCAAACCCATCCCCGGGGTAGAGATCCATGTCTTGAATGAAGCCGGAAATGAGTGTCGGCCTCGTGAAACAGGCGAACTTATCCATCGCGGCGGATATATCTACAAAGGATACTGGAAATCCAAAGAAGATACGCAAAAACGCTTCCAAAGCATTCAGATCCTGAAAAACATCGTCAATCTAGAGGGTGATTTGACCGATGAGATCGTGGTTTCAAGCGGTGATTTCGTCTATCACGACGAAGAGGGGTATCTCTATTTTGTCTCACGCAAAGACGATATGATCAAATCGGGCGGTTTTCGCATCAGCCCCTATGAGATAGAGAGCGTGGTGTATGAACAGATGCCTTTGATCACAGCGTGTGCCGTTTTCTCGATAGAAAACGAAAAGAGCGAAGAGGAGATCGTGATCGTCTATAGCGCACAAAAAGAGCTCTCTAAAAACGAGATGCTCTTTGAGCTCAAAGAGCATCTTCCCAACTATATGATCCCTTCCATCGTCGTGTATAAAGAGAAATTGCCGTATATCAGCCCAAACGGCACAAAAATAGATAAAGGTGTTTTGAAAAAAGAGGTCTTGGAGTTAAGATAAGGGCTTGACATCAAGCGCAACAGCTCTGCTAAGCTATTATTTTTCTGTTAGCCAATATTATTTCGTAAGTTACTTTTTTATATCTCTCGAATTTTTCATCAGGGAAGTCAGATCTGATATCACCCTTTACTGCTCCTGATTTATAATACAAAAGTACTTCTATGAATAGAAGATAAGGATTATGCGTACAATCAAATACCCCTCCTACTTCTTTGGGCGCTCCTTTAAGGCTAGTTAGATTATTGTTACGGCAGAGGAAATTACCTCTTACAGTCTCGGGTCCATATTTAAGGGCAGTGAGTTTATTGTTATTGCACACAAAACCATCATCTACTTCTTTGGGCGCCCCCTCAAGAGAAGTGAGTTTGTTAAAAGAACAATCATAATTTCCTTTTACTTTTTGAGGTCCATATTTAAGGCTGGCTAGCAGGTTGTCAGAACATATAAAATCTCCTCTTATTTCTTTGGGGGCGCCTTCTAGGGATGTAAGATTATTATTATTGCAAAGATAATTGCTTTTTACAGTCTCGGGCCCATATTTAAGGGTAGTGAGTTTATTGTCATAACAAGAAAAAATTCCATTTACAACTTTAGGCGCACCTTCAAGAGTGATGAGTATATTGTTATAGCACAAAAAACTGCCTTTTACAATCTCTGGTCCATATTTAAGGCTGGCTAGCAGGTTGTCAGAACATATAAAATCTCCTCTTATTTCTTTGGGGGCGCCTTCTAGGGATGTAACTATATTTTTAAAAGATATTAAAAAACTATTATTGTATATTTGTCCTTTGTAATCTTTGTCAAAAACCTCTTTTAGTTTCATTTCATCATATCCCGCTTTGTCAAAACAGTTTTTTGAACACATCTTTGTCTTTATAGATAATTCTACTCCATCACCGAAAAATATAAACTTAAAATAGTCACAAACAGGACAAAATACATCCATTTAGGAATAAGAAACGCTTAAATCAGCGTTGAGTTTTTTCGGGACATTATAATGCATTATATTGGGGAAAAATTTGTGATAGAAAAAAAAGGCTCAATTCGCATTAAGTGTAGATATGGCAGTTTTCAAAATCTGATGCCCTAAAAATGGGATTGCCAAGATGCTAAAATAGCAAAATATATGCTTTCCACATTTAATGCGAATAGAGCCAAAAAAAAACAATGAAAGACAAAAAAATAAGGATTTAGAAGATCGTAAAAATGGCATAAGAGAAAAGTTTTTAAATGAACTTATGAATCTTTCATTGGTTGAAAAACTTCAGCGATTAGCATCAGATGATACGCATTCTCCAAAATATTATCCTACAAGCATAGTAAATGAATCAACCATTGAAGTGTTGCAGAATCTTGATAAAGGACTTCTTGAAAAGTTAGTGGAACGAATGCACATTCCACCAAGAAAAAGTCCTTGGAAATCACTTAGAAATAGGCTTTATAGCGTAACAGGTACAGAACCATTTCATGGTATCCACAAGTCTTTTTATTAATATTGAAACTTATATTGTGGCAGTAATCAGGATATTTCTAATGGTACAAAATAAAAAGTCCAATCAAATAGCTTTAACAATAACTTTCAATCCAACACTGTATAATAAACCATGATAGTTTACGAATATGAAAAAGTCGATCAGAAAATACCTGATGAATTTCGCCGTTATTTTTCCGAAATTTGGGGTGAAGTTCGAGCGACTCAATTTTGTGGTGCGCTTCAAATCGGCGATGAAACGCTCACCATCTTGCCAAAAATAGATGCGCATAACGATACGGAAAACTTACGCTATCTCGCCTATATGCTCTCCTATGTGTATGATCTTAAAGTTGATGAAACGACCGCTTCTACCGATGTTGTCAAGAGTCCATTGTTGGAGCTATTGATCTCTATCTTTTCACGTGAGCTCATCAATGAAGTTGAAAAAGGGCTCTATCGTGAATACATCAGCGTTCAAGATAATCTGCGTGTCATGAGGGGGCGTTTTTTGGCTGGGATGGATGCTCGTACCAATTTTGTCCGTGACCGTATTTATTGCGAATACGATGAGTTTAGCCCTGACAATCCCTTGAACTCTCTATTTGCCTATACGGTTGAGCAGTGTCACCGTATCTCTACGAGTGTTATCAACCGTCAAAAACTCGGTATGCTTCATCTAATGTTCGA
>DYNJ01000118.1 GCA_020721085.1 Sulfurovum sp.
GAGATTGCCATCGATTTGTATCCTCAAAGAAGATGGAAGGCTAGAAGTGGTCAAAACTTTTGATTATGAGGAGTTTGAGAGCCGGCTCTCTTAGGCTCTCGGCAGCTCTTTGTTTTGGGTGATCGAAAAATGAGCAGAACAACTTTTGTTATGGTATTTGCAGATCAAACAAATTTCCGCTCATCAGTGATCTTGAAATATGCGCCGTTTTGGCGATATCCTCAAAATCTGCCCCATTTTTGCTCATCAAATAAAATTTAGCATCACTCAAAAGCAGATACTCCCACTCTAGTCCATCTCTATTTTCTGGCGCAAGCGCATTGATTTGAGCTATAAACCCAAGTGTGGCTTTTTGCTTTTGTCTGACATTCGCATCCATGACATCTTTGTCGGCTTTCGTCTCGACGATATAGATTTTGCCGGCAGTACGCACCAAAAAATCAGGACTATAGTGTGCCATCAGTCCATCAGTTCGTATGTACGGCACCACCGCAAAAGTATGCTTGAACTCTACTATTTTTATAAAAGCCTCGATAGCGCTTTGAGTGTTTAAAAATAGTAAAAAGTCTTTTTCAAACTCACCCTTGTTGGTCGGATAGCCTGTGCGTTCGTAGATGGTTTTTGTCAACTCCAGCGAGTAATTCTCTCGAATAGTCAATTTGTCGATACTTGAAAATTTTATTTTTTGTATCACGGCATCCGTTTTTATCGTATTTTGCTGTGTTTCATACACCAGGCTTGACACCTCTTTGATGATAAATTCGCTCACGCCGCCGGTTTTGAGCATAAGTATCCGCCAGTTCTCGTCTTCAAAAGGATTGAACGGCTTACCAAAAAGTCTATTTCTTATATATTCATCTATCGTACCGATAAGTTTTGGCAAGTTTGTCTGCATATTCGGCAACGGCTTGAAGTGTCCTCTAGGACTGAGTCTGTCAAGCTTATTTGTGATGATGGCGAGAAGTTTTTGCAGATATTCATTGTAGCTTTTGGCTTTGAAAAAATCAACTCCAATTTGATATTTGCCAAATACCGTCTCTGTCGTAATCTCTTGTGAGTGAAAATTTTCACCTTTTGGTGTAAAACTCTTGAGCTGTTCAAGTGAATAATATGCCAACGGTGCCAATTTCGAGCCATCAAGCGTAAAATCGTCCAGTGTTTCCTCTTCATCGCTGATGATTTTTGGCCAGTAGAGGTCATATCTTTCATAATTTTCCTTAAGCCCGATATTCAAAATATCGCCCGTGACAGCCCCGCCGCTATTGCCTCCGTCTAACTCGGGCAAAGTCCCGCCGAGCAGCTCCTCAAGGTCTGCATAAAACTCTACAAATGCAGGATGTTCGATGATGGAGAGCAGGTCAAGATAGTTGAGCGGTTCGAGTTTTTGCACGAGCAGCCGCTCTCTATTTTCTGCTTTGAGACTAGTAAATTCTGCTTCCCTCCACATCAGCCGCAGTCCCCGTCCGATAGTCTGTTCCAGCAGTATCGGAGCTTGGGAGCTTCGCAGGGGCACGATCACACAGATGTTTGAGACATCGAAGCCCTCTCGAAGCATCAGTACCGATATGATGACTTTTGGGTTTTCCAGCTTATCTATGTTGAAGACTTTTTGTTTTAGACTCTGCCACTCTGTATCGGATAGCTCACCTTTTTTGTTGGAGTGAATCCCTACAAACTCATCTTCATTTAGCCCGATATCTTTCAAATACTCTTCAACAAACGGCACAACTGCAGTATCTTCGCACATCACGAGCATTTTTGGATGTTTGTTATTTGCTGCTTTGACAAAGCTCTCCTCTAGGATTTGAAGCTTTTTGAGTCCTGCCTCAAGCATCAGTTTTTGTCCGTCCGATATGCCTATGACTTTGTTTGCATCATCTCTGATGGCTCTAAAATCAAGCTCGCTAGATGCCCACTCCTCTCTTTTGTCTATCGCTATCATCTTGACAAGTCCGTTTTTGATGGCTGTATCAAGTCCAAAGTTGACGATCGTATGCGGAAAGAAGTGTTTGGTGCGATTTTGTCCGCTTCCTGTGATGTCATAAGGTGTGGCTGAAAAGTCAAACTGCACAAATCTTGCACCTTTGTTTGCCGCTATCTTGTCAAGCGCTTTTTGCCACTCCACCTCTTCGACTATGCCGGCTGTTTTGTTCTCGTGGATGTGGTGCGCTTCATCGTTGATGACTACGAGGTTTTCCAGATTTGCCAGATACTCCAGCGACCCGCCTCCAAGATAGGCGTTGTCAAGATTTCCAAGTGTATTGCCACCGCTAGTACCAGGGCGAATTGGGAAAAGCTCCGCTACCGCACCGCCGATACTCTCATCTTCAACCTCTTCGTCTTTGTCCATAAACAGATGCCAGTTGGATATCGCCACCATCCCGCCGCCTGTGATTTTGCGCCCTATCTCATCTTTTTTGACGACACTGCTTTGCAAAAATCCAAATATGGCGTCACGGTAGTGCTCGGGCAAAAACAGCTCACGGTTTTTAAATATATCGCTAGTCTCAAAATCTCTACTCCCATCGCTCGACTCTTTGCCTAGATAGCTATCAAGCAGCCGCTCATAGACGATGAGTCCGGGGGCGACGAGCAAAAAGTTTGTACCAAATCGCCCGCTCACTTCATCTTCGGCTTTTGCGTTTAGATACTGCCATATCACGATGGCATTCATTACCCA